>CANIID010000093.1 GCA_947467315.1 Betaproteobacteria bacterium
AGATTGTTTTCGTCGGTGACGGCAAGCTTTGCCACGTCGTCCGGGTCTTCAACCAGGTACATGCCGCGGTCGGTTTGCCCCATGGTGCCCTGCACTTCGGGATGCCCCCTGTGGCCGATCATCACGATCTCGCGATTCTGCCCGCGCATCTTGGCGACTTCGACGTGCACCTTGGTCACCAGCGGACAGGTGGCGTCGAACACGCGCAGGCCGCGGGCTTCGGCGTCGCGGCGCACGGCTTGCGACACGCCATGCGCGCTGAAAATCAGCGTCGCGCCTTTCGGCACCTCGTCGAGATCTTCGATGAACACCGCGCCTTTTTTGCGCAGATCATTGACGACGAATTTGTTATGCACGACTTCATGGCGCACATAAATCGGCGCGCCGTGCAACGCTATCGCGCGCTCGACAATTTCAATGGCGCGGTCGACACCGGCGCAAAAACCACGGGGATTGGCTAGGAGAACTTGCATGATGGGATTATAGCGGCGAACATTTCCACCGCAGCCTCATTAATAAATATCGTTTAAAAACAAATACATACGCAACATACCGTAGCAGGAGATTACCCGGACTTGATCCGGGGGTATCCCGCCTTGCGCGCGGCGAGTAAAAGGCGGGATTACTCCCGCCCCACGGACTGCGGTTCGTGCGGTTTTTGTGGCCTGATGCTATCCCAAATCAGAAGCCCGGCACCGCAGGTAATCGCCGAATCCGCCACATTAAACGCGGGGAAAAAATAACCCGCGTAATGCACCTGCACAAAATCCACGACCGATCCGAACAACACGCGGTCAATCAGGTTACCGATAGCGCCGCCGAGGATCATGCCGAGCGCGAGGCAAAATAAGGTTTGTTGCGGATAGCGCTTCAGCAGCCACACCACCCACGCCGAAGCGGCTATCGCGATGCCGATGAAAAAGAATCGCTGCCAGCCGCCCGCGTCGGCGAACATGCTGAATGCCGCGCCCGCGTTATGCACGCGCACCAGGTTGAAAAACGAGGTGATGTACAGCGTTTCGTGCAGCACGAAATGCTTCATGATGAAATACTTGGTGATCTGATCGATCACCACGATCACTGCCGCCAGGAGCAGCCACTTACGCATGCTCGTCGTGCCGCTATGCATGCTCGCGCAACTCGCCAGAACCAAACAAATTGGACACGCAGCGCCCGCACAGCGGCGGGTGTTCGGCGTTCGCGCCCACGTCGGCGCGGTAGTGCCAGCAACGCTCGCACTTGGTGTAGGTGCTCGCGACTACGCCGATGCCCACCCCGGCGAGCCCGCCGGATTGCGCGCCGCCCCCCACGCCGGCGTGCAGCGACGCGCGCGAGGTAATCATCACGAAGCGCAAATCGTCGCCCAGCGAGGCCAGCAGCGCATGCGCCTCGCCTTGCGCATGCAAATCCACCTCGCCCGCCAGTGACGAACCGATTTTGCCCGCAGTACGCAGCGCCTCGAGTTCTTTTTGCACATCGGACCGCAGCGCGCGAAGCTGGCTCCAGCGTGTGCGCAGCGCATCGGCATCCTTGGGCAAATCCAGCGAGTACCACGTCTGCTCAAACACGCTGGCATCGCCCTTTTGAATCGTCGCCCACACTTCTTCCGCGGTGAACGACAGTATCGGCGCCATCAGCCGCGTCAGTGCGTGGGTGATGTGATACAACGCGTTCTGCGCTGCGCGCCGTGCGTGGCCCGTGGTGGGTGCGGTGTAGAGGCGATCCTTGAGGATATCGAGATAAAAGCCGCCGAGATCCTCGGAGCAAAATGCTTGCAGCCGCTGCGCCACCTGGTGAAACTCGTAGTTGCCATAGTGGCCGGGCGATTTGGGATCGCGCACGCCTTGCTCACCCGGCGTGAGTGCGGCTTGCAGATCGCAGGTCATCACCCATGCGTAACGGTCGATTTCCAGCCACTGATCGAGGGGCAGTGCGTCGCGTGTGATATCAAAATCCGCCAGGTTCGACAGCAGAAAGCGCAGCGTGTTGCGGATGCGGCGATACGACTCCACCACGCGCTTTAAAATTTCTTTCGAGATCGACAGCTCGCTCGAGTAATCCGTCGCCGCCACCCACAGCCGAAGGACATCAGCGCCAAACTCGTCCATCACCTTTTGCGGGGCAACCACGTTACCCGTGGACTTGGCCATCTTGCGGCCATTGCCGTCCACCACAAAACCATGCGTAAGCAACGCACGATACGGCGGCTGACCATCCGTCATGCAGCTCACCAGCAGCGACGAGTGAAACCAGCCGCGATGCTGATCCGAGCCTTCGAGATACAAATCCGCCGGGAACGTTGACGCATCCGCGTGCGAATTGCGCAACACGGTGAAATGCGTGGAGCCCGAATCAAACCACACGTCGAGCGTGTCTTTGATTTTTTCGTAGTGCGCGGCGTCGGTGCCAAGAAGTTCCGCGGTGTCAACCGCCTGCCAAGCTTCGATGCCTGACTGCTCAACCCGTTGCGCGACTTGCTCCAGCAGTTCCAGCGTGCGCGGATGCAAAGTACCGCTTTCCTTGTGGATAAAAAACGGCATCGGCACGCCCCACTGCCGCTGACGTGAGAGTGTCCAGTCCGGGCGATTGGCGATCATGCCGTGCAGCCGCGCCTGCCCCCACGCGGGGAAAAATGTCGTGTTCTCGACGCCACGCAGTGCGGTGGCGCGCAAGGGTTCGGCGGGCTTCACGCCGTTCCACCCCGGCGTTTCATCCATGCCGGCGAACCACTGTATCGTGGCGCGCAAAATCACCGGCGTTTTGTGGCGCCAGCAATGCATGTAACTGTGCAGATGCTGTGCTTGATCGAACAACACGCCCCTCTCGACGAGGTGCGCGACGATTTTCGGGTTGGCCTTCCAGATCATCTCGCCGCCGAACAACGGCAAGGTGGAGATGTATTTGCCGTCGCCCATCACCGGCGTGAGGATATCCACGTCTTTCATGCCGTAGCGGCGGCACGATTGAAAATCTTCCACGCCATACGCGGGCGCGGAATGTACGAGGCCGGTGCCGGTGTCGAGCGTGACGTAATCGCCGAGGTACACCGGCGACAACCGATCATAAAACGGATGCTTGAAATTCACGCGCTCCAGCGCCGCGCCCTTGCAGGTGGCGAGCGTCACGCCCGTGAGCTTGAAGCGCGCGAGACACGCTGCCTGCAAATCAGCGGCGAGTATCAAGAGGCCGCGTTCGGTATCCACCAAGTTGTAATCAAACTCGGGATGCGCATTGAGCGCTTGATTGCCCGGCAGGGTCCACGGCGTTGTGGTCCAAATCACCGCGTAGCCGGGCTTGTCCGGCAGCGCTGCCAAGCCAAACGCCTTGGCAATCGCATCCGTATCCGCGAAGGGGAAGCCGACATCAATCGCGACATCCTTGCGGTCTTCGTATTCCACTTCGGCCTCGGCCAGCGCCGAGCCGCAATCGAAGCACCAGTTCACTGGCTTCAAGCCGCGGTAGACGTAACCTTTTTCCAGCAGCTTGCCGAGCGCGCGTATCTCGTTGGCTTCATTCTTGAACGCCATGGTGAGATAGGGGTTGTCCCATTCGCCGAGCACGCCCAGCCGAATGAAATCCAGCTTCTGCCGTTCGACCTGCTCGGCGGCATAGGCGCGGCAGAGTTTTTGCGTTTCCGCCGTGGGCAAATGTTTGCCGTGCTTTTTTTCGATCTGCACTTCTATCGGCATGCCGTGGCAATCCCAGCCCGGCACATACGGCGCATCAAAGCCCGACAACGACTTTGATTTGACGATCATGTCTTTTAAAATTTTGTTGACCGCATGGCCGATGTGGATGTCGCCATTCGCATACGGCGGGCCGTCATGCAGCACAAAACGCGGACGCCCCTGGCTCGCCGCACGGATGCGCTCGTAGAACTTGCGCTCCTGCCACTGCTTCAACATCAGCGGTTCGCGTTTTGCCAGATCGCCGCGCATCGGGAACGGCGTGTCGGGCAGATTCAGGGTGTGTTTGTAGTCAGTCATATTCAGTCTAATTGCGAACAGTATTCGCGAAAATCTTCAACTCGCTTTGCGTTGCGCCGCAGCCATGAAAAACTGCTGCGCGTTTTCAACATCCAGCGCAATCTGCCGCTTCAAGGTTTCAAGGTCGGCGTATTTTTCTTCATCACGCAGCTTGTGCAGAAAATCCACGCGCAAATGCCGACCATAAATTTCTTCTTTAAAATCAAATAGATAGACTTCCAGCACTGCTGCGCCTTGCGCCTTCACCGTGGGCCGCACGCCCAGGCTCGCCGCACCGCGCACCGTGCCCGACGCGGCGCCATGCACTTCCACCGCAAAGATGCCAGCCAGCGGCGGACGATTGTGTTTCATTTGCACATTGGCCGTCGGGAACCCGAGCTTGCGACCCAGTTGATCGCCGCGCACCACGCGTCCGCTGATGCTGTAGGGCCGGCCCAAAAAGCGCGTCGCGCGCGCCAATTCTCCGGCCGCCAGCGCATCGCGCACCGCCGAACTGGAAACCCGGATGCCTTCCATCATCACCGTCGGCAGCGCCTGCACTTCGTAACCGAGACGCGGCGCTTCTTTTTTCAACATCACAAAATCACCGGCGCGGCGCGAGCCAAAACGGAAATCATCGCCCACCTGCAACCAGCGTACGCCCAATCCATGCACCAGCACGCGTTCAATGAAATCCTGCGCGGTGATTTGCGCAAACGCGTAGTTGAAACGACACACATGCGCGCGATCGACGCCGCTGTCGGCCAGCAGCTCCAGCTTTTCCCGCAGCGAGGTCAAGCGCGCGGGCGCGACATCGGGCGCAAAAAATTCGCGCGGCTGCGGCTCGAAAATCATCACGCACGACGGCACCTTGAGCCGCTGCGCAGCGCGTGCGAGCTCATCCAGCATCGCACGGTGCCCTAAGTGGACACCGTCGAAATTGCCTATTGTGAGTGCAACCGGAGTGGTGGCGGCCGCAGGTATGCCGCGGGTGATGCGCATGGCGAAATCAAGCGTAAAAGCTTGAATTATAGCGGTTTTTTACCTATGAAACCATCACGCTAACGGCGCCGAAGCGTGTCTTCGACGACTTTGACGGCGCGCGTGTCGCTCCAATCCATCTCGCCAATCACGCTGTAGCGCACGCGTCCATCGCGCCCGATCACATAGCTTGCCGGCAGGATGCGCGCATTCCAGGCCTTGGTCACCGGCTTGCCGGGATCGAGCACCACAGTAAGTTGCAGCGGCGTCTTTTCCAAAAAGGCGCGCACACGCGATTCGGGCTCATCGACATTGACGGCGAGCACTTCAAACGGCTGACCGGCGAATTTTTCTTTCAGGCGCTCAAGCGACGGCATTTCTTCGCGGCACGGCTCGCACCATGTCGCCCAGAAATTTACCAGCACGACTTTGCCGCGATATTGGGCGAGATCGTGTACGGCGCCGTCGAGCGTTTTCAGCACCAGCGGCTGCGCCATCGCGCCGTTGGCGGGCTTGAGTTCGGCAGCCACACTCCACGACGACAACGCGCAGCACAGCGCGGCCAGCGCCCAGCGTCTCAGCGTCTCAGCGTACAAAAAAACACTGCGGGGACTCATGGGGAGAGCCGCCCGCAGTGGCGTTGGGTAAATCACGCGAGTTTCAGCTCGCGCGCGGTCAAATGGTACTTGAATGCATCCGGATCCAGCGAATCGAGACGGCCATCTGCGGTTTCGGCATTGGGATACATGAAGTACGGCAGCTTCGGCCCCTTTGCGCCGGGCAACACGACATCGTGCGCGTAGCTGTAGGCTAGCCAGTTCATTTCCCATGCACCGAACAGCATCTTGCGCATTTTCTCGACCTTCGGATCGTTCACCGCGAGGTTGCCTGGCGGTTCTTCGAGCACGACTTTACGCACATCCGCCGGATCAGCCGGTATCCAGCCGTAGCCCTGCACATAAAACTCTGCACGGCAGTGCTGTGCGCGGCTGATGACCTCGGCGTTCGCGCCCAGGCTGGCGTAGCCGTGATTGGATTTCACCACGCGGATGCCGTACACGTCGCGCGCCGGGATGCCCGATGAGCGGCACAGGCCGACAAACATGGCGTTCAGATCGCCGCACTTGCCGCCAAAATTCCCCGTCTCCAGCATGCTCTTGATGTCGCCCCAGCCGCAGCCGCGCACCTTCGCATCGCGGAAGGTGTTGTCCACCACCCATTCATAAATGGCGCGCGCCTTGTCGAGATCATTGCCCCTCACATTTTTGAGAATGTCACGCGCAGTCTCACGCACGATGCCGTCGGTGGGAATGAGCTCGGTCGCTTGCAAGTTGAATTTCAACACGGCAGGATCTTCCGCCGGCGCACCGTTCGGCTTGCTGATATCCACCGCGCGATCACGCGTGGCAAAGCGGCTCACCAGCGTCAGCGCCGGTTTCTCGGCGCCTGCAGGCAGTTCCGCCGTAACAACACCCATGCCGTACTTGGCGTCGCTGGAATAACGCACCTCGCCACCCGGCGCGCTCCACGTATTGCCGAGGCTCTTGTGAAAATCGCGATCCGCCAGCAGCGGTACCGGCAGCCATATTTTGCTGACACCCGACGGCTTGAGAATTTCCACGCGGCTGGTCACTTCAAACATGCGCCAGGCGTTGCCACCGTCAGCAGCGGCCAACGCCGTCAAAGGCCACTGCGCAGCGGCGATGGCAGCGGGCGCAGCCGAAGCAGCTTGCAAAAATTTACGTCGATTCATAAGACTCTCCTGACAATGGACAATTGCACCGTGAAAAGGCTCCCACGGCGGGTTGAGGAACAACGGGAAAAAGGCAATTGTCGGAGAGAAACGGTGCGCTCAGGCGCAGGCGCCAGGACGGCGCACGGAAAGGCAGGAAATGAGGGCTGTGTCTGGCCGCATCACCGTCATTTTCCGTTTCTCGCGTCGCCCTGCGCCGGCAGCCAAAACCTATACTGGCGGCCAGTGAGCGGGCGCTGCTCGAAGTTAATCTATCGACAATAACCATTTGTTTTTAAAGGAACTTTATTTTCCAAAGCACTCAATGCGCTGTCGTGCTGCGCAGCAAACCACGCTAATCTACCGCGCCGGCGAGGCCGGCACAAGTTTTTGTCTTGCGAATTACGCATGCGACACATGTGAAATCATTTTGACTCAAAGCGGGAAAAATCGCGCACGCGGAACCCCAGCAGCCACAGCGTGGCGAAATACACTGTGGCGCCCAGCACCACCACGCCGGTCAACCACGCCACACGCACCTGCCAGACTGCGGCGAACCAACGCTGCGGCGCATCCGCCGCAAACCACACTACCGCCGCCATCACGGTGACCGCGAGCAGCAGTTTCAGCAGAAACACGATCCATCCCGCACGCGGCAGGTGTATGCCGCGCTGGCGTAACAGGTAATACAACAAGGCCGCGTTCAAGCACGCGCCGATGCTGGTCGCCAACGCCAGCCCGGCGTGCGCCAAGGGCCCCTGGAGCGCGAAGTTGAGCAATTGCGTCACCACCAGCGTGACTACCGCGATCTTCACCGGCGTACGTATGTCCTGTCGCGCATAGAACGCGGGGGCCAATACTTTGACCAGTATCAGCCCCAGCAGCCCGCCGCTGTAGGCCATCAGCGCGGCGCGCGTGGCATTCACATCCGAGATTGTAAACGCGCCGTACATGAAGAGCGTGGTAATCAGCGGCGTCGCCAGCATCGCCAGCCCCACGGCGGCGGGCACCGTGAGCAAAAACGTCAGCCGCAATCCCCAGTCGAGCAAGGCCGAATATTCCACGCCGGATTTATTCGCATAATGCTTCGACAGACTCGGCAGCAATATCGTGCCGAGCGCGACGCCGAGCATACCGGCGGGAAACTCCATCAAGCGGTCGGCGTAATACAGCCACGACACGCTGCCGGTCACCAAAAACGAGGCGAAAATCACGTTCAGCAACAGACTGATCTGCCCCACCGAGACACCGAACAGCGCCGGCCCCATCTGCCGCAACACCCGTCGAACGCCCTCGTGCCTGAAGTTGAGTTTGAAGCGCGGCAGCGCACGCAAACGCAGCAGAAACGGCGCCTGGAACGCCAGTTGCAGTATACCGCCGGCAAACACCGCCCACGCCAGCGCCTTCACCGGCGGATCAAAATACGGCGTCAACCACAGCGTGAAAACGATAAACGACACATTCAGCAGCACCGGCGTAAACGCGGGCACCGCGAACCGGCTGTAGGTGTTGAGGATGCCGCCCGCCAGCGCGGTGAGCGAAATAAACAGGATGTACGGAAAGGTAATTCGTAGCAGATCGACCGTGAGGTTGAATTTCGCCGGATCCTTGGCAAATCCCGGCGCGCTGACATAGATGATGTACGGCGCCGCCAGCACGCCCAGCAGTGTGACCACGAACAGCGCCAGCGTCAGCATGCCGGACACGTAGTCGATGAGATCACGCAACTCATCTTCGCCGCGCCGGTTTTTGTATTCGCCAAGAATCGGCACGAATGCCTGCGAAAACGCGCCTTCCGCGAACAGGCGGCGCAAAAAGTTGGGTATCTTGAACGCCACAAAAAAGGCGTCGGTGGCCAGCCCGGCGCCGAAAGCACGGGCAATAATTGCGTCGCGGACAAAACCCAGTATGCGCGACAGCAGCGTCATGCCGCTTACGGTGGCCAGCGCCTTGAGCAGATTCATGGGGAATTCATGGTTTCAGGCCGGCCGCGCGAATGGCCCGCGAATGGTTCACTAAAGCAAGGCTTAAACCCACCAACGGGAAGCGAACCGCCGCTGGCAGCGCGAACCCGGTTATCCTTGCAAAAGTCCTCGAAAATCAGTATCATCGCGCTCTTTTTCTTCCCGAATGGGAGTGTAACAGATGGCCAATATTGCATCCGCCCGCAAAGCTGCGCGGCAAAGTGAAAAACGTCGCCAGCACAACGCGAGCCTGCGCTCACGTATGCGCACGGCGATCAAAGACGTAATCAAGGCGATTGAGGCGGGCGACAAAACCGCTGCCAAAGCCGTGTATCAAAGTGCGACCAGCACCATTGATATCATTGCCGACAAGAACATCATCCACAAGAACAAGGCCGCTCGTCATAAGAGCCGCTTGTCTGCTGCCGTCAAGGCGATGGCCTAAGCTTCAGCATCGCACGGCGCAGCACGGTCTAGACGTTAAACTTGTGCTGCGGGCTGTAGATACGTCATCAGTTACGCTACGGCAGGCTCGGGCCGAATTTCCAGGCGCCCGGGCCGCATCACCAGTTCGTTGTCTCGCGCAAACGACATCAGGAACTTGTACGCTGCGGTATCCATTCCTTCGAGTTTTCGGTCCACCACCACGCAGGTGGTACCCGCAATCGTCACCGGCTTAAGAAACGGCGAGTAGCTCAACTGCCGGTCTTCGCCAAACACCGACATCATGCCGCACAGGCGCTCGGCCCAATCGCTGGGACGAAACTTCTCACCGGCTGCGGTGATGCCCTGTATGACAATTTCGGCTGCGCCGTCGAACATGGCTGGGTGTGATGAAATAGGCGAGTAGCAAGGTGGAAAATCGGGGTGAAAAATCACGCTTGGACAAGTTTACCAGAGCCATCCGAAAATCCCCTGCTGACACCAAGATTTCACTTGCGCCGCAAGACCTTAGCGGTAAAATAGCTCTGATATCCAAGGTGGCGGATTCAGTTGCTATTTGTGACGATGTAACGGCGGCGGCAACTTCAGCCGCAAAATGTAACGACGGCGGCAACTTCAGCCGCAAAACGTAACGACGGCGGCAACTTCAGCCGCCGTGTGCTTTTACAGCAGGCCACGCGAACACTTGTGCAGTGGCCATTTGTTTTTATGGAGGTGCTGTTATGTCACATGTGATGAACACCTATGCCCGGCTTCCCGTCGCCTTTGCGCGCGGCGAAGGTTCATGGCTGTGGGACACGCAGGGCAAGCGCTACCTGGATGCGCTTGCCGGCATTGCGGTGTGCGGGCTCGGCCACGCGCACCCCCAGTTCACCGCGTGCCTGCAAGAGCAAATCGGCAATCTCATACACACCTCCAATCTGTACGGGATTTCCCTGCAAGAGGAGCTGGCTGACCGCCTGTGCGCGATTTCCGGCATGGACAATGTGTTCTTCTGCAATTCCGGCTGCGAAGCCAACGAAGCGGCGATCAAGCTCGCGCGCTATTACGGGCACAAGAAAAACATCGAGTCGCCGGCGATCATCGTGCTGGAAAAAGCCTTTCACGGCCGCACCATGGCCACGCTTTCCGCCACCGGCAGCCGCAAAGTGCAGGCGGGCTTTGAGCCGCTGGTATCCGGCTTCGTGCGCGTGCCGTTTGACGACCTTGAAGCCATCAAGCGCGTCGCCGAAAGCAACCGCAACGTGGTGGCGATGCTGGTCGAGCTGATCCAGGGTGAAGGCGGCATCAACATTTGCCACGATGATTATCTCAAGGGTCTGCGCGAGATTTGCGACGCGCACGGCTGGCTGCTGATGCTCGACGAAGTGCAAACCGGCATCGGCCGCACCGGCAACTGGTTCGCGTTCCAGAAGTCGGGCATCAAGCCGGACGTAATGACGCTGGCCAAGGGTCTCGCCAACGGCGTGCCCATTGGCGCTTGCCTAACGGCCGGCGCCGCTGCAACATTGTTCCATCCCGGCAATCACGGATCGACGTTCGGCGGCAATCCGCTGGCCTGCCGCGCCGCACTCGAAACCCTGCGCATCATCGAAGAAGAATCACTGATGAAAAACGCCACGGAAATCGGCGCGCTGATCAATCAGAATCTCTCGAAGAAATTCGCGGGCAACGCCGGCGTCAAAGAAATACGCAACGCGGGACTGATGATCGCCATCGAACTCGCGTACCCCTGCGGCGATCTGGTGAAAGAAGCGCTCGCAGCGGGCTTGCTCATCAACGTTACTGCGGACAACGTGGTGCGGCTACTGCCGCCGCTGAACTTCTCGCACGAACAGGTGGGCCTGCTGTCCGATATCCTGGCGCCGCTGATTCTGGGCTTTCTCAAGCGCCAGACCGCGCCGCAGCCCACGCCTGCCGCCGCCTGACGGCAGCGGCGCTTTTTGCAGTGCCCATGCGATGACCATTCGCCACTATCTTCAATTCAACGACTTCTCCCGCGCGGAGTACGACTACCTGTTCGGTCGCGCGCGCTGGATAAAAGATAAATTCAAGCGCTACGAGCCGTACCTGCCGCTGCACGACCGCACGCTGGCGATGATTTTCGAGAAGCACTCGACGCGCACGCGCGTCTCGTTCGAGGCCGGTATGCTGCAAATGGGCGGCACGGTCATCAATCTGTCGTCACGCGATACGCAACTCTCGCGCGGCGAGCCCATCGAGGATGTCGCGCGCGTCATCACGCGCATGGTCGATATCGTGATGATCCGCACGTATGAGCAGACCATCATCGAGAAATTCGCGGAACATTCGCGCGTGCCGGTGATTAACGGGCTCACCAACGAATATCATCCGTGTCAGATACTCGCCGACATTTTCACCTTCATTGAGCATCGCGGCAGCATTCAGGGCAAAACCGTGGCGTGGATCGGCGACTCCAACAACGTGTGCAACACCTGGTTGCAGGCGGCGGAGGTGCTCGATTTCAACGTACATGTGTCCACGCCGCCGGGATATGAAGTCGAAGCGGAGCGCGCGGGCCTCTACGGTGACGCGCACTACGAAGAATTCGCCGATCCGATGGACGCCGCGAAAGACGCCGATCTCATCACCACCGACGTGTGGACCAGCATGGGCCAGGAAGCCGAAAACGAGGAGCGTAAGCGCGATTTCGCCGACTGGTGCGTCGATGCCGAGATGATGCGCGCGGCGAAAAAAGACGCGCTGTTCATGCATTGCCTGCCCGCGCATCGCGGCGAAGAAGTCACCGCCGAAGTGATCGACGGCCCGCACAGCGTGGTGTGGGACGAAGCCGAAAACCGCTTGCATGCGCAGAAAGCACTGATGGAATTTCTGCTGTTGCCGCGCGTGCTGGATGCCGATCCGTCGCGCAAGTTGTTCTGATTTTTCCCGCATTCCCCCCATTCGCAGTAATTATGTAACCAGTTGTTTTTATTGAGTATTTTACAATGGAAAAAAAGATCAAAAAAGTCGTCCTGGCCTATTCGGGCGGCCTTGACACCTCCGTCATCCTCAAGTGGTTGCAGGATGTTTACCACTGCGAGGTGGTGACCTTCACCGCCGACATCGGCCAGGGCGAAGAAGTCGCGCCGGCGCGCGCCAAGGCGCTCAAGATGGGCATCAAGCACGAGAATATTTACATCGAAGACCTGCGCGAAGAATTCGTGCGCGACTTCGTGTTCCCGATGTTTCGCGCCAACGCGGTGTATGAAGGCGAATATCTGCTCGGCACTTCGATCGCGCGTCCGCTGATCGCCAAGCGGCTGGTGGAAATTGCGCGCAAAACCAAAGGCGATGCAATCTCGCACGGCGCCACCGGCAAGGGCAACGATCAGGTGCGTTTCGAGCTGGGCGCGTATGCGCTGATGCCCGACGTGAAAGTCATCGCGCCGTGGCGCGAGTGGGATTTGCTGTCACGTGAAAAACTGCTGGCCTACGCGGACAAACACGGCATCCCGGTCGATTACAAAAAACGCAAAGGCGGCGGTGCGCCCTATTCGATGGATGCCAACCTGCTGCATATCTCGTACGAAGGCGGCGTGCTGGAAGACCCGGCGTACGAGCCGGAAGATTCCATGTGGCGCATCACCGTGTCGCCGGAAAAAGCGCCGAATAAACCTGAAGTGGTGTCGCTCACGTATCAGCGCGGCGATATCGTGGCGATTGATGGCAAGAAATTGAGCGCGGCCAAAGTGCTGGAAAAACTCAATCAACTTGGCGGCAAGCACGGCGTCGGCCGGCTCGATCTCGTCGAAAACCGCTATGTCGGCATGAAGTCGCGCGGCTGTTACGAAACCCCCGGCGGCACCATCATGCTCAAGGCCCATCGCGCGATGGAATCGATCACGCTCGACCGCGAAGTGCTGGCGCTGAAAGATGACCTGATGCCGCGTTATGCGCGCATGGTCTACAACGGCTACTGGTTCAGCCCGGAGCGGCTGTTACTGCAATCGCTGATCGATCAATCGCAAGCGGCAGTCAACGGCACGGTCAAGGTCAAGCTCTACAAAGGCACGGTGATGACGGTGAGCCGCACCTCGCCCAACTCGCTGTTCGATCCGGCCATCTCCACGTTTGAAGACGACCGCGGCGCATACGATCAGAAAGACGCTGCCGGCTTCATCCGCCTGAACGCGCTGCGCCTGCGTATCGCGGCCAAGCTCAACAAAAACCGCAAGTAGGAAGAAACGTCATGACCCAATTCGACAACGTCAGCGTCGTCAAAAAAGCCAATGTCTATTTCGACGGCAAGTGCGTCAGCCACACCGTGCTGTTCAAGGACGGCACGCGCAAAAGCGTGGGCGTGATTTTCCCCAGCAAACTCACCTTCAACACCGGCGCGCCGGAAGTGATGGAAATCAACGCCGGCGTGTGCAAGGTCAAACTGCCGGGCGCAGCCGACTGGCGCACGGTGCGCGCGGGCGAGCAATTTGAAGTCGCCGGCAATTCGGCGTTCGACATCGAGACCGTGGAAATGCTCGATTATGTCTGTCATTTCAAATAGTTATCAATGACCACCATCGCCGTCGTACGTAAAAACGGCTACGTCGCCATCGCCGCCGACACCATGACCAAGTGGGGCTCGGGCAAGGAGACGGCGGAATACGTCGTCAACAACCACAAAACGTTCAAGGTGCGCGACACCATCATCGCGATCACCGGCAACACCACCTTCAAAGCGATGCTCGCGGATTACTTCGCGCGGCCCAAGGTCGTCGCGCGTTTTGACAACGTGCATAATATTTTCAAGACCTGGCAAACCATGCACGCCGTGTTGAAGGAAGAATATTTCCTCAATGCCGGCGCCGGCAGCGACGACGCCGTGGAATCCACCCGCATGGATGCGCTGCTCGCCAACAAACACGGCATTTTCGGCGTGGCCGCGCATCGCACGGTGCAGGAGTTCACCAAATACTATGCCTTCGGCAGCGGCGCCGATTACGCCATGGGCGCGATGTTCTCCACCTACCCTGACAAGAGTCGCGACGCCGAAGCCATCGCCAAACTCGCGGTCGAAGCCGCCGCGGAATTCAACGACGGCACCGGCCTGCCGCTGACCGCTTACCGTATCAAGCTACTGCGGCCATAGGCCAGCCCAAAAGAGCGGGCACAAACATCGCCGCATACGGCAGGGTATATAATTAGCAAGTATTTGTTTTTACTGAACTATTTATTTCATGAAAATAGTTCTTCCACTACCGTTTCGGCATTCACCAGCCAACCTCAAGTTTTAAGCCTCATAGCTGATAACGTGTGTGGGGCACGTCCAAGCTTTCGCTATACCGTGCAGTCCGTGCCCACCACAAGGACATAGCCATGAACGATGCAGGGATAGATTTTCGGCCCGCGAGCCCGCTGACAAGGAAGGTATGAGTCCGTCTGTCGATTACTCTGCCGGCGCCTGGCCCTTTCCCGTTCAATACGTACCGGCCGAAGGCGCCGAACAGCTATTGGATGAATTCTGCGAAGTCACTCTGGTCGATAACAGCAAACTTGCGGGCACACTGGTCAGCTTCACCCCCCAAAAACGAACACTTAGCCTGCAGGTATCGCCCTCGGTGGGCGTGGAACATCTGGATTTTGACCGCATACTCACGCTGCGCTTGACTCACGCGGTCGAAATCCGGCGCCCGCAACAACGGCTGACCTCGGACGCGAGCAAATCCATCAGCCAGCCCTATACGCTGACACTGTGTGACGGCGTATCGCTGTCAGGCAACACCGTCGGCTCGGTCGAAGACGACGCTGGCCTGTATTTATTTCATCCGATGAATGCCGGCACCGTGGAGCGCCGCTTTCACCCGCACAGCGCATTGCGCAGCCGTCAGATCGGCGGATTGCTCGGCGAAATCCTGCTCGAATCCAATGAAGTGTCGCGCCATGATCTCGACGCGGCGCTGCAAGAACAGCACCATAGCCGCGGCCAGAAGCTGGGCGAATTACTCGAAAAAAATCACGCCATCAACCGCGAAGATCTCGCCATCGCACTGAAACGACAAGAGAGCATGCCCGTAATGCGGCTGGGCGAAGCGTTACTGCAGTTGAAATACATCACGCAGGAGCAGCTCGATGCGGCGTTACAGCAGCAGCGCAACGACCGCACGAAGCCACTGGGCCAGGTGCTCGTGAATGCCGGCGTTATCGACGAGCAGCGCCTCAAGCAGGCATTGGCGGAAAAACTCGGCGTACCGTTCGTTGACCTGGATTCGTTCGCCGTCGAATTTGACGCCACCTCGCGCATTGGGGAAGACATCGCGCGCAAACACTGTGCCATGCCGCTCTATGTGGAGCATGGGGTCATGGTCGTCGCACTGAACGACCCGCTCAATGCCGCCACTATCGAAGCACTGCGCTTTCATGCGCAAATGCGCATCGCGCCGGTCATGGGATCGCGGGACGCCATTCTCGCGGCCATCAAGCGGTGTTATAGCAGTAGCGCTGCCGCAGATGTCTGGAACACGTCGGCAATAGAAATCCACCCTCAGAAAAACGTGTCCTCCGCCAGCAATGCCGAGGAAAAAACCAGGACCGAAGAACTCGTTACGCAACTGAACCTGTCCTCCGCCCAACCGATGGAAGCCCAGGAAACGCAGGTCGCCGAGTCGGATAACAGCCTGGTGAAACTCGTCTACAAGATCATGACCGACGCCAGCCTGCAGCACGCCACCGACATTCACATCGAGAATCACCCTGACAGGCAAGACACGTGCATACGATTCCGGCGTGACGGCGCGCTGTATGACTACCTGAATATTCCGTGCCGATTCCGCAGCGCCATCGTGTCGCGCATCAAGATCATGTCGAATCTCGACATTTCCGAAAAACGCCGGCCCCAGGACGGAAAGCTGGAGTTTTCCATCCCCGGCGAACCCAAGCTGGAATTTCGCGTGGCCACGATACCCACCACCAACGGTCTCGAAGACATCGTGATGCGGCTGTTGGCGGGCGCAACGCTGCGCTCCCTGGAACAGATCGGCATGGATGATCATCTCACCAGCGAATTGCAACGGCTGATCGTCAAACCCTACGGCATGATCTTGGTGTGCGGCCCCACCGGATCGGGCAAGACCACCACGCTGCATTCCCTGCTGGGCCAGATCAACACCCGCGAACGAAAAATATGGACCGCCGAAGACCCGGTGGAAATCACGCACCCCGGCCTGCGCCAGGTGCAGGTCAACAGCAAGATCGGCTGGACATTTGCCGCCACGTTGCGTGCGTTCCTGCGCGGCGACCCGGATGTGATCCTGGTTGGCGAAATGCGCGACCTGGAAACCTCGCGCATTGCCATGGAAGCTGCGCTCACTGGGCATCTGGTGTTCTCGACGCTGCATACCAACAGCGCGGTGGACAGCGTGGTGCGCCTGCTGGATATGGGACTCGATCCCTTTAATTTCGCCGACGCCCTGCTCGGCATCATCGCGCAGCGGCTGGCGCGCACGGTGTGCGAAAGCTGCGGCATTGTCGAGCCGGCAGGAAACAAGGCGCTGCAAGCCCTTGCGAAAGAGTACTGCGTCGACGCGGATGTGTCGCAGAAATCGGTCATTGCCCAATGGCAGGAGCGGCACGGCGGCAACATCATGTTGCGCGCACCACGGGGTTGCACCGAGTGCGGGCAAACCGGTTACCGCGGCCGCATCGGGCTGTATGAACTGTTCTCCGTCAATCGTCAGGCGCGCAGCCTGATGCAGCATCGCGGCGGCATGGAGGCCCTGTCAGCCGCCGCCCGAGCCAACGGCATGACCACCCTAAAGCAAAACGGCATCGACAAGATTATTGACGGACGTACGGATCTGAAGCAAGTGCGCGCCGTGTGCGGTTAGCACGGACGTCCTATCAGACGTTGCAGGTATAATCGCCCCGTTCGTCAACACACGCCAAACGGGAATTGCCATGCCTACATTCGACATCGCCTCCGAAGTCAATCAGGCGGAAGTGCATAACGCGGTCGATCAATGCAACAAGGAAGTCACCAATCGCTTCGACTTCAAGGGTTCCGACGCCCGCGTTGAAATCAAGGACAAGGAAAAAGAACTCGTCGTCTACGCCGACGACGAATTCAAGCTCGGCCAGGTCATGGATGTGCTCACCGGCCGCTTGGCCAAACGCAGCATCGACGTACGCTGCCTGGAACTGGAAAAAATCGAGACTATCGGCGGCAACAAGGTAAAGCGCGTCGTCAAGGTGCGCGAAGGCGTCGATCAGGAACTCGGCAAAAAAATCATCAAGCTCATCAAAGACAGCAAGATGAAAGTCCAGGGCAGCATCCAGGGCGACGTGGTGCGCGTGACCGGCGCCAAAAAAGACTTGCTGCAGGACGCCATCGCGCTGGTGAAAAAATCGATCACCGATTTTCCGCTGCAATACAAGAATTTTCGCGATTGATGGCGGTGGCAAATTAGCCCACCGCGATGGCGGAACCATTTGATCTCACGATAGTCGGCGCGAGTTTCGCCGGCCTCGCCTGCGCGCACTCGGCCGCCGCGCGCGGCCTGAACGTGCGCGTCATCGACCGCAAGCCGCGGCCCGGCCACCGCATCCACACCACCGGCTTGCTGGTGAAGGAAGTCGCGGAAAAACTCGAAGTTCCGCTCACGCTCACGCGCAAGATACACGGCGTGCGGCTTTATCCGAGATTTCCCATTAGCCCTCATTTCTAATGGAAGCCATTAGCGGAAGTCATTGATTCGTAAGCCTTTCAGGTTAGGCGCGGGGTAGAATTTGTTATCGCTATTTGAGTACGGGGGAATGATGGAATTTGACCT
>CANIID010000094.1 GCA_947467315.1 Betaproteobacteria bacterium
AGTGTCTCCACGATGGGGCGCATCTTGTAGACCTTACGGCGGTCTTTGGGAATCACCTTGAGCAAGGCGTCGTCATTGCGCGATGCATCGTCCTGATAAGGGGCCACCGGCGGCGTGCTATGAATCGACGGCGGCAAGTACGACAAAAATCGCCGCGCGCAGGCAAAGGCTTCTGCTTCGGTATCCACTGCATGATCCACCGCGCCGGCCTTGCACTGAATCTGCCAGCCGCCGAGTTCCTGCTTGCTGAGCTTTTGGCCGATGCGTTCCACCACGGGTGGCCCGGCGACGAACATCGCCGAGGTGGTTTTGGTCATCACCGAATAATGGCTGGCTGCAAGACGTGCGGCCCCCAGCCCGGCCACCGAGCCAAGACCCAGCGCCACCACCGGCACCGTGCCGAGATTCACGGCGGCGTAGTGATAACCGGCAGTGCCGCCCACGCGTCCCGGCAGATTGGCGCGACCGGTGGTCTGTATGGTTTTGACCGAACCGCCACCGCCGGAACCCTCGATGATGCGCACGATCGGCAAACGAAACTCATTCGCCATCTGCTCCGCCATCACGGTTTTTTCCTTGATGGTGGCGTCCGCCGAGCCGCCGCGCACGGTGAAGTCGTCGCCGCACACCACCACCGGGCGGCCATCGATCATGCCGCGGCCGAACACACAGTTGGCGGGCTGCAACGCGGTGAGATTGCCGGCAGCGTCGTACGCCGCCTTGCCCGCAATCGCCCCGACTTCATGGAAACTGCCATCATCGAGCAGCGCATCGATGCGCTCACGCACCGTCAGCCGTCCGCCGTCGTGCTGGCGCTTCACTTTATCCGCGCCGCCCATTTGCTTGGCGAACGCCTCGCGCGCGCGCAGTTCATCGAGTTCGGGTTGCCAGGTCATGTGTCTTTCGCTATGTTGAAACGGGTGTGTGGAGTCAGTCCGTTGGGAGACAACCGCATTTATAACAGAGCCCGCCCGCGCTTCAAACTGCTGTGCATACCCTGCGGCATAATAAAAATATGTTTAAAAACAAATACTTATTTATATCCGCACTCTGCGCATGGAGCCTGACTGCCGCTGCTCAGCCGTGGCCGGCAAAGCCCATCAAGTTTGTCATGACCGCGCCAGCGGGCAGTTCCATCGATGTCATCGGTCGCATCCTCGGCGACAAATTGAAAGACGCGTTGCGCCAGCCTGTCGTCGTTGAAAATCGCGCGGGCGCAGGCGGCACCATCGCCACCGATTTCGTGGCCAAGAGTGCGCCCGACGGTTACACCCTGGTGCTGTCGTTCAACGGCCCGCTGTCATTCGGCCCGCATCTTTACGCCAAGTTGCCGTACGATCCTTTCAAGGATTTGATCCCTGTCATCACCACTACCCGCCAGCCCAACGTGCTGGCGGTGAGCAGTGCGGTGGCTGCCACGTCATTGAAAGAACTCATCGCACACGCCAAGGCCAATCCGGGCAAGTTGAGTTACGCCTCGGTGGGCAACGGCAGCTCGTCGCATCTGTCGATGGAGTTGTTGAAATCGATGGCGGGCATCGACGTGGTTCACGTGCCGTTTAACGGCTCGCCGCCCGCGATTGCCTCGGTGGCCGGCAACGACACGCAGTTGCTGTTTGCGGTGCCCACCGCCATCACGCCGATTGCCAAAGCCGGCAAGGTGAAACTGTTCGCCGTGTCGGGCGCCACGCGTTATGCACTGACGCCGGAGTTGCCCACGCTGGCCGAAGCCGGCTTGCCAACATTCGAGGCCTTGGCGTGGAACGGCGTGCTGCTGCCCGCCGGCACGCCTTTGGAAATCGTCACGCGCCTGAATCGCGAATTCAACGCCGCGTTGAACAACGCCGACGTGCGGGCACGGCTAAACAGCGCAGGTTTGGAGCCGGTGGGCGGCACGGCGGAAGCATTCCGCGCGCTCATCCAATCCGAAAGCGACAAATGGGGGCCGATCATCCGGCGCATTGGCGCGCGAGTGGATTGACCGCGCGCGCGGCGGCGTAAAACCGCGTAAAGTACGCGATTGGTAACGCCATTGAACCCAAGGAGAAAAAATGTCCGACGAAGATATGAAAGCCGAACTCGAACGCCTGCGCAACGAAAACGCCGTCCAGCCGTAGATTCATCGAGGTGCTGTAGACGCTGATCGGCGGAATGCCGCCCGCCTTGGCGTGAAACACTTCGGAAATGAGCGCCTGTGTGGAGTTGCTGGCTTCGCCAAAAATCCATGATTCGTTCATCAACTCCGGCAACGTCACCTTGCGGCGCCGCGCCCACGGATTGTGGGTGGCTGTCACCACCACAAACGTTTCTTCGAATAGCGTCTCGACGCTCAAGTCGTCAATAGTCTGCGTGGGCGTTGACCGGCCTATCATCAAATCACAGCTTGTGATCGCGAAGCCGGTCAAACTCGTTCTCGGCGGGATTTACGTCCGCCGCATGTACTACGATTTTCGGGTGCAACTGCGCGAGGCGTTGAATGACGGCGGGAATATAACCATGCAACGCCGGTTCCGCACATCCTATCCACACGTCACCGGCACCGGATGTCGCATGGAATTCAATTTCGCGCATGCCCTGTTTTAACGCATCGAACGCATCCGTCCCGCACTTTAACAGTATGTCGCCGTACACAGTCGGCACGACCCCCTGCGTGCTGCGGTCAAACAGCCGTACACCCACAACCGCTTCGAGATCGGCGATGGCCTGTGACACCGTGGGCTGAGTCGTCGCCAAATGCGTCGCCGCCTTGGCCATGCTGCCGTGCTGGGCAACGCTCGCGAGAATTTGCAGGTCGCGCAGTTTAAGCCGCCGGCCGATGTGGCTGTCGGTGTCCTTGGCATTCCGAGGCATAGCGTTATCCTGTAATTTCCCCGGGGCGGTTACAGCGACCCCGCCAACCCCAGCTTGCGCACCAGATCGCCCCATTTTTTGGCTTCCGCCGCGATGTATTGTTGCGTGTCTTCGACGGATGCCGGCGTCAGCGGAATGAGATCGAGATTGGCAATGGCCTTGCTTACGTCCGGCAGCTTCAAGACGCGCGCCATCTCGCTGTGCAGGCGATTTACCACGGGCCGCGGCGTGGCCGCGGGTGCCATCAGTGCATGCCACGATACCGCTTCGAGGCCGGGGTTGGCCGTGGCTTCGGCCAGCGTAGGCACGTCCGGCAGCGAGTTAAAGCGGGTGAGCGAAGATACCGCCAGTGCGCGCAGCCGGTTGCCGCGGATGAATTGCTGCGCCGCGCCGGCCTCGCTAAAGGACATGGGGACATGGCCGGCCGCCAGGTCGGCCGTCTCCGACTTGAGCGCCAAACTGCGCGAATCTGCTGCCTTTTCACTTGAAAGGGCTAATCATGTTCGCTGGCAAGCTGGTGTTCTCGCAGTTGGTGGATCATCTGCCATGGAAGGACATTGGGCCGCATCGTTGCGCGTTATGGCGGCGACCACCGGGTGCGCGGGTTCAGTTGTGCGCACCAATTCCGATGCATGGCCTTCGCGCAACTGACGTATCGGGACAGTCTGCGCGCCCGATCGGCCAAGCTCCACCACATGGGACTTCGCGCATCTGTGGCCAAGAGCACGTTGGCCGATGCCAACGAATAGCGCGATTGGCGCATCTACGCCGAGTTTGCCCGGCATCTGATGCGGCATGCGCGCACGTGGCATGCCGACGATCCCTTGGACGTCGATTTGCCGGCGCTGACCCTCGCGTAACTTTCTCGTTGCTGCTGGCAGGTGGCGTTGTTCTTCAAGTGGATCAAGCAGCAGCTTCGCATCAAAGTCTGCTTTCTCCTGCGCATCTCGCCCGGCCGCGCGTGCCTCGATCTGCGCTTTGACCTGGCGGATCGCAGCCAGGCGATCTTCACGCCGCTTGAATTCCGCGGGAATGCTCAGGCCTTCGGGCAGCGGTTGCTGATCGGCCGCCTCCGCGCGGGCGAGCATCTGATTGACTTCAGCTTACAGCGGCGCCTCGATTTTCTGCGCGTGACCGTAAGGCAGCACGCTAAGCCGCGAGGCGTTGGCGTCAATCTTGGCGCCGTCCAACGCAATCGTGCCCAGCTTGAGCAACTTCATCTGCCGGGCAATACGCAGTACCTGCACGAACAACGCTCCGATCTCCTGGAGGAAGCGCTTGCGGAAGGCGCTCAACGAGTCGTGATCGGGTTGCTCGTTCGCAGCGATATAGCGAAACGCGATCGAGTCGTGCGTTGCCGCCTCGATGCGTCGGCTCGAACAAACACCCGTTGCATAGCTATAGATCAACAGGGCCAACATCACTGACGAGTGATACGCCACCGAACCGTTACCACGGTACTGCCGGGTAAGCTCCGACAGATTAAGTTGATCGACGATGTCCACCCCGAACCTCGTCAGGTGATCCTTGGGCAACCAGTCCTCCAACGACGGTGGCGGCAGAAACGGCGTTGCGCAATCTATCGAACGGAAGTTGGCCATGGCAGCATTCTCGGTATCATCAAACAGGACTTACTTATGACAAGCCATTCGCTCTCTCGTTCCGATGCACCACACAACCTGCGTCGGCTAAGCCCGACAGGCTGCTAGTGAATCTTATTATTTGTTTACTCCGGGATGCGGCCCCACAGTTCCTTCAGTCGCGCGTCGCGTCCGCAGCCGTTGCGATAAATTTTGTAGCGTACCGGATTCACCTGATAGTAGTTTTGGTGGTAGTCCTCGGCGGCATAAAACTCACCAGCTTTGGTGATCTCGGTGACGATCTCGGCTTTGAACGGCTTGGATTTGTCGAGTGCGGCTTTGGACGCCTGTGCACGTTTGCGTTGCTCGTCGTCGTGATAAAAAATCCCACTGCGGTATTGCGAGCCGTGATCGCAGAACTGCGCGTTTTTCACTGTCGGGTCGATGTTTACCCAGAACACTTGCAGCAATTTTTCGTACGTCACTTTTGACGGATCGTATTCCACTTGCACTACTTCGGTGTGGCCGGTGCGTCCGCTGGACACCTGTTCGTAGGTTGGGTTTTTCACCGTGCCGCCCATGTAACCGGATATCGTTGAAATCACGCCGGGTATTTTGTCGTAGGGCGCTTCCATGCACCAAAAGCAGCCGCCCGCGAAGGTTGCCTTGGCGGTTTTGACGACGGGCGATTGGGCGAGGGCGGGGACTGTTCCCATGATAAACAGCGCGGCGATCACAAACCACTGGCGTAACGGAAGCATGATGTTCTCCTTGATTTTGCGCGGCAATTATTGCGCTTGCCCGATTGGTCGGTCGAGGCCGTGCGAGCTTACAGCGAACAATGGTAAGGTTACGCTAACCGCCGCAACTAAGTTGCAACTTAGTTGCGATCTAGTGCGCTAAATCGGCGCGGAATTCCCCGCCACACGACCTACACGAAAGGATACGCATGAGCCCAACCCAACCCGGTCAGGAAATCGCCACCCTCGGCGGCGGCTGTTTCTGGTGCCTTGAAGCCGTTTTCGACGACTTGAAAGGCGTGCTGTCAGTCGAGTCGGGCTACATGGGCGGGCCGCGTCCCAACCCCACCTATGAGCAGGTATGTACCGGCGTGTCCGGGCACGCCGAGGTGATCCAGATTATGTTTGATCCGGCGGTGGTGACGTTTAAGGAAATTCTCGAAGTGTTTTTTGTGATTCATGATCCGACCACGCTGAACCGCCAGGGCAACGACGCCGGCACGCAATACCGCTCGGCGATTTTTTATCATTCGCCGGAGCAAAAGGCGGCATCCGAGCAGGTGATCGCGAATCTCGGCGGCGCAGGGTTATGGCGCGACCCGATTGTCACCGAAGTGACGCCGACGTCCGTGTTCTACATCGCCGAGGATTACCATCAGGAATACTTCGCGCGCAATCCCGGCGCGGGCTACTGCCAGTTTGTAGTGGCGCCGAAGGTGGCGAAGTTCCGCAAACACTTTTTGAGCAAGCTCAAGAAAGCGGGTTAAGTGTGTTCGGGCGATTAAAAGTCGCCGGAACTCCCGCCACCGCCTGAATCGCCGCCGCCACCTGAAAAGCTATCGCTGCTGCCACCGCTGCCGCCGGAACTCCACCCGCCCGATGAGCTCGACCAGCTATCGCGGCTGTGATTGACGCCGCCGAAGCCGTTGCGCCTCCCTGCGCGGCGATCAGCCAGCGTGGTGCGGGTTTTGTTTTGGTACCACTGCGTGCGCGGCAATAATAATTTGGCGGTGGGAAAGCCGGCCAGATACACCGCCAGAATCGCCATCGTGGCTTTAAAACCGACCACCACGATGGGGAACAGCGCCCAGAACGGGATCAGAAAGAAGTACAAAAACCACCCCATGCCCGGCGTTATGATGCCGATCACGGTGAACAAGCCGATGATGCCGAAGATAAACACGCCGAACAGGATGCGTTGGCCCATCGGCAGGTCGGGGTCCTTGAAGCCGGAGCTGGCGTCTTTGCCGGCGTCTTTGGCGTCCGCGAGGTCGCTGGCGTTGCCTTCCAGTTGCTTGATGATGGCCGCGATGCCGTCTTCGACGCCCTTGTCGAATTGCTTTTCCTTGAACGCCGGCGCGATCACGTTGCGTATGGTGCGGCTGGCAATGACATCGGGCACCGTGCCTTCGAGCCCGCGGCCCACCTCAAAGCGTATCTTGCGTTCCTTGGGCACGATCACCAGCAGCAGGCCATTGTCCTTGTCCTTTTTGCCGAGTTTCCATTGCTCGAACACGCGCACCGCGTACTGCTCGATGTTATCTTCGCCGAGCGTGGGAATGGTCAGCACCGCGATCTGATTGGTGGTTTTGGTCTCGTGCGCCTTGAGCGCCGCGCTGATGCGCTCGCGCGCGGCAGACGACAGCAGCTCGGCGTTATCCACCACGCGCCCGCTAAGCATCGGCACATCGGCGGCGCCCGCGTAGCCCGCGAGCAAGGCCAGCGCCCACGCCAAGATGATACGGGGTAGCCAGCTCATGCGCCCTCCTCGACGACAGCGCCGTCGGCGAGCTCATTGCCGTGCCGCGCAAACGTCACGCTTTTTTGCGCCAGCAGCGCGGCCAGCGCGTCAAATCCCGCGCGAAACGCCGCGACCGCCTGTCCCCGCGCGAGTTGCGGCGCCATCGCGGCAATCACGCCATCGAGTTCCCGTGACGTGATGTGGCGCGTGATGCCGGTGTCGGGCAGGATCACCACGCGGCGCTCGAAGCGCGCCACCAGCATGAGAATGCCCACGCGCTCGGCGGTTTTGAAGATTTCGCGTTGCAGAAACACGCCCTGTGCATATTGGCGCACCTCGCCGCGAGCCCGCTCGCGGTTGAGAAACAGCCGCCCGAACGCCGGGATCACCATCGCTGCCACGCTGCACAGCACGCCCACCGCCAGGATGGCGGCTACGTCCCGCAGGGGGGTGTGGATGCTGGCCCAATCGGGGTCGATGAATTCGTCGGCCACCACTGCCAGCGCCGCCAAGGCCGCGCCCAGCGCAAAGGCCTTCCAGGGAATATCGGGGTACTCATCAGCCTTGCCGACGATGGCGGCGACCGCCTGCGCGCCAGTAGTCGCTTCAAATTGTTGCGCTAGCTCGTTGATTTCTCGTTGCTCTTGCGCTGTCAGTGCCATATGCGTGCGCCCTTCCGTGAGACAAATTTGTGCCGACCGGCTGCCCAAAGATTACACAGATGCGGGGCCGCCCGGCAAGCGACGCCTAATCGGTATGCGCTTTTCAGAGGGAAAACACCGCGATTCTCCTATAGAAAAGCATTGACAAGCGCAATTTCCCTCGGCATTCTTGCGCCACCGAGCTGCAGCACGCAGCAAGGCAAGCAAAATTGGCTATCTGTTTAACCATACCAGACCACGGAGATACACCATGGCAGCAAAGAAAAAAGCAGTAAAGAAAGCCGCTCCCGCAAAAAAGAAAGCCGCGAAGCGTAAGCCGAATGCCGCATTCATGAAGCCGATGAAAATCAGCGCTGAACTGGGCGCCGTTATTGGCAACGCCGCAATGCCGCGTACGGAAGTTACCAAAAAAATCTGGGCCTACATCAAGAAGCACGGCCTGCAAGATGCCAAGAACCGCCGCAACATCAATGCCGATGACAAATTGAAGCCGATCTTCGGCGGCAAGAAACAAGTCTCGATGTTCGAGATGACCAAGCTGGTCAGCAAGCACCTGAGCTAAGTTTTATCGTTTCAAGAACGGCCGGCGTTGCACGTTGTGTGTGCATGCTCCGGCCGTTTTCATTGGTGTCTGGCTAAACCTCGCGCCGCGCGTACCACGCCCCCGCCAGCAGCGCCGCACCCATCGCCATAAACACCGGCGCCATACCCATCCACGCGCCCAGTGCGCCGAAGATCAGCGGGATCACGGCCTGCGTGATATTCAGCAGCAGCGTGCGCATGCCTACCGCTTCTGCGCCGCGCCCCGCCGGGGCCTGCGCGTAGAGCATGCCCATGATGATCGGCTGCGTGCCGCCCAACCCCAGGCCCAGCACAAACGACACCGCCATCAGTAGCGGCACACTATGCACCAGCGGAATCAGCGCCAGCATGCAACCGGTCACGACCATGGCGATGATCAGCACCTTGCGTTCGTCGTGGCGTTTTACGATCCATGGCAGGATCAGGCGGAAAATAAATATCGCGCTGCCAAACGAGCCCAGCACCAGTCCGATGGTGGATGCCGACAGACCGATGCCCGAGCCGTGTATCGGCATCACGAAGGTGTAGAGATCCCAGCACATCGACATCAGGCCGCTGATGATAAAAATGCGCAGCAGGGCGGGCATGCGCAGCAGATCCATGACGCGCTTTTTCTGCGTGTGCGTGACCGGCTGGTGATGACCTGCGATGATCTGCTTGCGATTGCGTATCAGCAGCAGCGCCGCCATCATGAACCCCGCGCACAGCAAAAAGGTATTGCGATGACCGATCCAGTCGATGGCGAATCCCGCCATCATCGGGCCGAGAAAACCCGATGTTGAAAACGCCAGCGCCAGCACGCTGAAGTTGCGTGTGCGGTCTTGCGGACGCCCCACCAGCGCCGCCGCCTGATTGATACAGATGTGGTACAGCATGAAGCCCGATCCCATCATGACGCTGACCACGAACAACGTCTCCAGGCGCGGCAGCGCATAGGCGAGCAACAGCGCGGCCAGCACCAGCCCTGCCGCGAGCAGCATGGGTTTGTAAATGCCGGCGCGGTCAATGCGGCGTCCCCAGCGCACGGAAAACACCATCGGCACCACAGCGATCAGCGAAATGATGATGCCCACGGTCGCGGGCGTCGCGCCCAGGTGCAACGCGAACAGCGATAAATTGACGCGCGCGCCGGCGAACGCGATGTGCGGCAATATGGTGAGCAGAAAGATCAGCGGGATGCTCACGAAAATGTTTTTAAGTTATTGTTTTTGAGGGGAATTTTTCGAGGCTAGCGCTGAGGCATTACGCCACGCCACCAGCGCCACGCCGGCGCAGGTCATCATGATACCGGCCCAACTGATGGCCGACGGCGTGATGCCAAACCACAAAAACTCGGGCACGATGGCGAACACCGGCGTGAAATAAATCAGGCTGGTGACCCGCGTGGCGGCGCCGTGCCGCAAAAGATAATGCCACGCGCTGACGCCGAGCAGCGACGCGAAGATCACCAGATACAGCAGCGCGCCCACGAGCGCCCACGACCAGCGCACGGTGTTGTCTTCAAACGCCAGCGCCAGTGGCGCCAGCACGATAAACACGGCGACAAATTGCACCAGCGCCGCCGCGCGCAAATCCACGCGCGGACAGAAGGTGCGTTGGTAAAGCGATCCGGCCGTTACGCCGATCAGAGAAATGGTGACGGCGATCAGGCTGCCGATGCTGGCTTCCCGCATGTCGATCTTGTGCCACACGATCAAGGTCACACCGGCAAGGCCGGCGGCGATGCCCAGCCATTGCAACGGCGCGAGCTTTTCGTTCATCCAGCGCACGGCGATGAGCGCGGTGATCAACGGCTGGATGCACAGCAACACTGCGGTAATGCCCGCCGACAGGCCAAGGTACTGCGTGTAGTGGCTGCCGCCCAGATGCACCGCGTGCATCAGCAGTCCGGCCATCACCACATGCGCTAATTCGGTGCGCGAGGCGGGCCACAGCGGCCGCGTCAGCCACACGAAAGGAATCAGGCACACAATGCCGAAGGCAAAACGAATGCTCAGAAACGTCAGCGGGGCCGCGTGCTGCAGCGCGATCTTGGTGGCGATGAAACCGGAGCCCCAGACCGCGACGAAATACCACGCGAGCAGCGCGTGAGTCCAAGGCTTGTGGGGCGGCGGCAGTGACGTTGAAGACAAGGAGCGAATTATAGCGTGGCGCAAAGCTTCACGCCGGTCGGCGGAAGCAGTTACACTACGCGCCGCGCGCAGGCCGTATCTGTTCGGTTGCACAAGATAAAGGAGTCGTCATATGTTTGGCCGTCTGATGCCCAAAGAAGGGCGCTTCTTCGAATTGTTCAACGAACACGCCGAGCAAATCGTGCTCGGCAGCCGCGAACTGGTGGCGCTGATGGTGGCGGGTGACGATATCCAGCGCCGCGCCTTCACCATCGAGACCATCGAAAAGCGCGCCGACCGCATCACGCAGGCTACCATCGAGATGCTGCACACCACGTTTATCACGCCGCTGGACCGCGACGAGATTCACCAGCTCATCACGCGCATGGACGATATTCTCGATTTGATGGAGGATGTGTCGCAGTCGATATTTTTGTATGACGTGAAAGTGTTGACGCCGGAGACGAAAAAGCTGGCGGAGATCTGCGAGCTGTGTTGCGACCAGGTGAAGCAGGCGGTGAGTTTGTTGTCGAACATGGATAACGCCAAAGTGATACTCAAGGCGTGTGACGAGATCGACCGGCTCGAGTCGGAGGCCGATCACGTCATGCGCGCGGCGATGGCGAAGTTGTTCCGCGACGAGCCGGATGTGCGTCAGGTCATCAAGATGAAGGCGATCTACGAGTTGCTCGAAACCGTGACCGACCGCTGCGAGGATGTCGCCAACATCATCGAAGGTATTGTGCTCGAAAATTCGTGATCGCCCGGCGAACACCCGTAAGAATAAGAAAGGCTTCGCATGAGTTTTGAAGTGCTGGTTTTGCTGATTTTGGTCGCGCTGGCGTTCGATTTCATGAACGGCTTTCACGACGCCGCCAACTCCATAGCCACGGTGGTGTCCACCGGCGTGCTCAAACCGCACCAGGCGGTGGCGATGGCGGCGACGTTCAACTTCATCGCGCTGTTTGTGTTTCAGTTGAAGGTGGCAACTACCGTCGGCAAGGGCATAGTTGACGCCAATATTATCGATCACTACGTGGTGTTCGGCGCGCTGGTCGGTGCGATTTCTTGGAACATCATCACCTGGTATTACGGCATCCCGTCGAGTTCGTCACACGCGCTGATCGGCGGGCTGGTCGGCGCGGCGATTGCCAAGGCCGGCGCCGGATCGCTGGTGTCCAGCGGACTCATCAAGGTGGTGGCGTTCATCGTGATCTCGCCGTTGCTGGGGTTTTTACTGGCCTCGTTGTTGATGGTGATTTTTTCGATGATCGCGCAGCACGCCACACCGCGAAAGGTGGATCGATGGTCGCGACGATTGCAGCTACTATCGGCGTCGATGTATTCGCTCGGCCACGGCGGCAACGACGCGCAAAAAACCGCCGGTATCATTTGGATGCTGCTGATCGCGTACGGCGCCACGGGTGCGAAAGAAGGCATCCCCATGTGGGTGGTGGTGGCCTGTTACACGACGATTGCGGCGGGTACCATGTTCGGCGGCTGGCGCATCGTGAAAACCATGGGACAGCGGCTGACCAAGATCAAGCCGTTTCAGGGCTGCTGCGCTGAAACCGGCGGCGCGATCACGCTGTTCATGGCTACGGGGCTGGGCATTCCGGTATCGACCACGCACACCATCACCGGCGCGATTGTCGGCGCGGGTTCCGCGCGGCGTGTCAACGCCGTGCGCTGGGGCGTGGCGGGCACGCTGGTGTGGGCGTGGGTGCTGACCATTCCGTGTTCTGCGTTTGTCGCCGCCATAGCGTGGTGGATTGGTACGCTGATTCTGTAGACGTAGATGGGTTACGGCCTTGGCCACTACCCATCCACGCGATGATTACGGCGCCAGACGCGTGATGCGCCAGCCTTTGGCCGTCTTGCTGAACAGCAAACGATCGTGCAGCCGGTTTTCGCGGCCCTGCCAGAATTCAATTTCCATCGGCGCCAGACGATAGCCGCCCCAGTGGCCGGGGCGTTGCGAATTTTCGCCGCTGGCGCCGAGCGCTGCCTGATAGCGCGCTTCAAGCGCGGCCCGGCTGGCTAATGGCGCGCTCTGCGGCGACGCAATCGCGGCGTGACGGCTACCCAGCGGACGGCTGGCAAAGTAATCGTCCGATTCCTGCGCGCTCACGCGCGTGAGTGTGCCCTCAATGCGCACCTGTCGCTCCAGCGGCAGCCAGGCGAACAGCAGCGCCGCGTTGGCGTTTGCGCTGATCTCGCGGCCCTTGCGGCTATCGTAGTTGGTGTAAAACACGAAGCCGCCGTGATCGACACCCTTTAGCAGCACGATGCGCGATGCGGGTTTGCCATCGGCTGAAACCGTCGCCAGCGACATCGCGTTGGGCATCTGAATTTCCGCTGCGGTGGCTTCGGCGAACCACGCTTTAAATTGCGCCAGCGGATCGTCGAGTACGTCGCGCTCATCGAGTCCGGCGCGCATGTATTCCTCGCGGATGTGGGCAATGTTTAACATGGACTGGATTGTAGCGGCAGATTGCGCCATCTTAAAATAATCAATAAAAACAAATAGTTATGTTGCTATCGGCTGACGCGGTTACGCCCGGCACGTTTCGCGCGGTAGAGCGCCTTGTCCGCGGCGGTCAACACAGCGGCGGGCGTGGCGAGCTTGTCGTTACGCTCCGCCACGCCGATACTAATGGTGACCGACAGTTTTTTACCGCCCGTTTGTGACGCGGGCGACGCGCGTGGTTTGCGCGGGCGTGCATGGCCTTGTGCGGGCGTGCGCTCGGTGGCACGCAGCATCAGGCCGTGACTGGCCACATCCATACGCAACGCGTCGAGATGGGCGATGGCTTGCGCGGCGGTGGCGCCGGAAAACACCACGACAAATTCTTCGCCGCCGAAACGATAGGCGTGGCCGCCGCCACGCACGCGCGCGATGCGCGCGGCCACCATTTTCAGCACCTGGTCGCCGGCATCGTGACCGTGCGTATCGTTGAATTTCTTGAAGTGATCGATGTCAAGCACCGCAATCACATAGCGCCGCCCCAGCCGCGCCAGGTGTTCATTGAGCGCGCGGCGCGCCGGCAACCCCGTGAGTTCATCGCGAAACGCCATGCGATACGCGTCCTGCAACACGGCCACCGCGAGTATCAACGCGGCGGCGCTGATGTAGGCTAAGTGCCATTCCCGTTGTGGAAGACCGTGCGCCGCGATAGCCCAGCCCAGAGTGGCGCCGGCAAACGCGAGATCAATCGCCGAGCGCGAACGCCACCACAGCACGATGGCCGTGGCCACGCCGGCCATCATCAACAGCAGGCCGATCTGCGGAATGCGCGAACCGGACATTAGCCCGGAAGGCGGCAGGGATGTCAGCGGCTGATACAGCCAATCGACGGTTTCACGATTGCCCGACGCTACTAGCCACGCCGCCGCGCCGCATTCCAGCGCGATGACGGCGGCGCGCAGCAGTCCGTGCAGATTGAGGATGCCGCGTTCGCGCAGAAGAGCGAGCGCCGCCAGATTGACCGGCACAAAAATGCATAACGACACGAACACCGCACGTGCGGGAAACCCGATCAAACCGCGGCCGAGATACGTGCGATAGGCAAACCACGCGATGGCGAGTGTGACCAACGCAAAGAATACGCGCCCGCGCTGAAACGCCGCCGCGAGCAGGGCGCTCACGGTCAGCACCAGCACCGGCGCGTGCATCGCCAGCGCGGCATCGGCGGGCGGCAGCGTGGCCGCCTGCAGGCCCAGAAAGCGGGCTATGAGCAGAATCGCGGCCGGAACCGCAACGGGAACCGCTATCGCGGCCAGTCCGCGCCAGCCGCTCACTGTAGACGACGCATGCGCGCGACCCTGCGGTAGCGCTTATTTTTTGCCTTGGCGCGCTTCCCACTCGGCGGCCAGTTCGCGATTGGTCTTGTAATGCGGCACCTTGAAGATCAGCCGCTTCCACGATTGAATGCGCGGAATGCTGCCCTGCGCTTCGGTTTTCCAGTAGTTGTCGCTCAGCTTTACATTGCGCTCCTGATCCATTTCGAAATAGCGCTTCGAGCCCGCGCCGCCGAACATGAACAGGCGCCCATCAATGATTTTGTAGGTATCGTGATTGCCGCCCAGCGGAATCGCGTACACCATGCCGTTGGCGCAGAAGGCGTTGTATTGCGGCTTGTATTTGTCGGGGCTTTTCACGAACAGCGCGCGGTTTTCTTCGTTGGCGAAGCGATAGGTCACGCCTTCGTGATCGGCCTTGATCGCGGGGTTGCCGGGCGCGGGCGCGTTGAGCGTGAAATAGCTCACCGGATCGTGGCCCTTCAACATCAGCCGGCTGTCTTCGCCGTCGGATACGGTGTTATGGGTGGCGCAGCCGCCGAGCGACAGCAGCAGGGCGGCGAGTAGTAGCAAGCGATTCATCATTGCGGTGTCCTCTGGTAGGTTACGGGAAATTATAACCCTGTGTCCGGTATACTAAACGACATCAGGAGGCGCCATGTCAGGAACTGCAATTACCGTGCAAAAAATCGCCGGCGCCATCGGCGCCGAAATCAGCGGCGTTGATCTTGCGCGCGAGCTGTCCGACGAAACCATTGCCGAAATCCGCCGCGCGTGGAATGAGCATGTGGTGATTTTCTTCCGCGATCAAAATATCACCAGCGCGCAGTATCTCGCCTTCGCCGAACGCTTCGGTCAGCCGGTCGAATATCCGTTCATCCGCGGGCTCGATGGCTTTTCAGTGATTACGCCGGTAATCAAACTCGAACACGAGCGCATCAACTTCGGCGGCATGTGGCATTCGGACACCACTTATCTTGAAACGCCGCCGATGGGCACATTTTTGCTCGCGCGAGAGCTGCCGCCGCAGGGCGGCGATACGATGTTCGCCAATCAATATCTCGCTTACGAAGCGCTATCGGACGGCTTAAAGCGCACGGTGGACGCGCTCACTGGCATCAGCAGTTCCGCCAAGGCCGATGTGTCGAAATCACGCGAAGATCGCGTGGCCCAAAGCCCCACCGCGCGCGCGCACGACGTGTTCGAGGCCGAGCATCCGGTGGTGCGCACGCATCCCGAAACCGGCCGCCGCGCACTGTATATCAACCCCGGTCACACCGTGCGCTTCAAGGGCTGGACAGAAGCAGAAAGCGCGCCGCTGCTCGACTACCTTCACCGCCATCAGGTGCGCCCCGAATTCACCTGCCGTTTCCAGTGGCGGCCTGGCTCGATTTCGCTGTGGGACAATCGCGCGGCGATGCATTTTCCGGTGAACGATTACCACGGCTACCGGCGTGTGATGCACCGGATTACGTTGCAGGGTGATCGGCCACGATAATAGACAACCGCATTTTCCGGAGGAGCAACTGATGAAAAAAAGCGAATGGCTATGGGCGGCAGTCTTGATATGCGGATCAGGTGTGGTGCATGCCCAGGCCTACCCCACTAAACCCGTGCGCTTCATCGTGCCGCAGGCCACCGGCGGCGCCTCCGACGTGCTCTCGCGCATCATCGCGCAGAAGCTCACCGAACAATGGCAGCAACAAGTGGTGGTCGATAATCGCGTCGGCGCCGGCGGCAACATCGGCACCGAAATGACCGCGCGCGCCGCGCCCGACGGCTACACCTGGGTACTGGGTTTCCCCGGCACCCACGCGATCAACCCCGCGCTCTACAAAAACCTGTCGTGGGATCCGGTAAAAAACTTCGAGCCGACCGCCAATCTCGCGGTGGTGCCGTACGTGGTGGTCGCGGGTAACAACGTACCCGCGAAAAACATGAAAGAATTGATCGCGCTGGCCAAAGCCAAACCCGGCGAAATCAAATACGGCTCGGCGGGCAACGGCACCGTCAATCACCTGCTGGGGCCGATGATCGCCACCGCCGGCGGCATCAACCTCACGCACATCCCGTATCGCGGCATCTCGATTGCGGTGACCAACATCATCGCCAACGAAGTGCAACTCGCCTTCGGCAGCGTGCCCTCCGTGATTGGCCAGATACGCGGCGGCCTGATCCGCCCGCTCGCAGTCACCACGTTAAAGCGGCTCGACTCGATGAAAGACGTGCCGACCATGAACGAATCCGGCTTTCCAGGTTTTGACGTGAACCCGTGGTTCGGCATCCTCACCACCGGCGGCACGCCACCCGCCGTGGTGCAGAAAATCAATGCCGACATCAACAAACTGCTGGTGCAAAAAGATGTCGCCGAGAAATTCGCCGGGCAGGGCGCAGACCCAGCGCCATGGTCGCCGGAGCAGTTCACCAAAGTGATTCGCGCGGATATTGTGAAGTGGGCTAAGGTGGTTAAGGAGTCGGGGGCTACGCTGGATTAGATATGCGTTATCAGGGCAGGATAACCAGTTGGAAGGACGACCAAGGCTTTGGTTTTATCACCCCAAACGGGGGTGGTAGGCAAGTGTTCATCCATATCAAGTCAATTTCGAATCGACAGCGACGACCCGTAGGCAACGATCTCGTTACCTACGAACTGACAATCGATTCGAAAGGACGACTGCAAAGCGAGAACGTGACATTTGTCGGTGATCGCGCCTCACAAAAATTGACGGCGAGTCCGGGAATCGGCGCGCTCACGTTTGCCATTGTATTTCTTACCGTAGTAGCGGTGGCTGTTTTCGTCGGCAAATTGCCACTTGCTGTGCTGGGCTTCTATCTTGCTTGTAGTGTCGCTACATTTATCGCCTATGCGTGGGACAAGTCTTCGGCGAGGATGTCTAGCTGGCGAACCGCAGAGAGTACGTTGCATATTTTTGGTTTGGTCGGTGGCTGGCCAGGAGCGTTGATCGCGCAAAGAGCGCTTCGTCACAAATCGAAGAAGGAGTCGTTTCAACGCATTTTTTGGGTTACTGTATTTCTGAATTGCATGCTGCTCGGCTGGTTGTTGTTGCCCTCCGGTTCTCGTGTTCTTAAGTCCATCTTTGGTGTGGTATGAGAACGCGCGTAAGTTGCAATGCCGTAGGGCGCAATCCCTATTGCGCCGCATGTGAGTTTTCCAAACCACGTGCATTGGACAACAAATTTGCCGGTGGCGCCGCGTACGTGGCACGTCAGCCCCATTTTCGCCCTACCAAAAATGCCTTACGCCGATCGCGTTGCCAGAAACACCGCGAGCACGCGATGGTTGTTTAAGCCAGACGCTTTTGATTTCAAGAATCATCACGCTTCATTTTTTGCACTTGATCATTGAGCTCGTCCGCAAGTGCCACGCAGATGACCTGCTGCGTGCGCGGCGCGGGGCCGCGCCAACAGCCTTCCTGCGCACAACCGCTGGTCAAAAATTACCCTTTGTTTTTACGCAAAAATTCTTTCTACCGGCCGATGCTTCTCAGTAGCGTGCTGCGGGTGTAATCTCGATGGGTTATCCGAATGATCTGTATCGTAAAAGGGGAGGGAAAATGCGCACTTTGGAACCATCCATACCGGTGGACACGACAACACCGGATACGTCTGCAACCTTGTCTACGAAAGTCGGCAGTTCGCGCCGCCGCTTTCTAACCCATAGCGCGTCCGTCGCTGGCGCGCTCGCCGCAGGCGGTGTAGCCGCCAACGCCGCAGC
>CANIID010000095.1 GCA_947467315.1 Betaproteobacteria bacterium
AGCTGCTGGGCGATGTCCTTGTCCGACATGCCGTGGGCGGCCATCAGCACGATGCGGGCCCGCATCTGGACGCGCGCTTCGATACGCTTTCGCTTGGAAAGAATCCGCAGATTTCGATCATCATCGGCACTCAACTTAACTGGCTTGGTAACTCGCATGGCACTGATCTCCTTTTTCGTTGGAGTTCAGGTCGCCATATAAGTTTCGTTATTTATGATGCACTACACTAGCGTGGCAGTGCAACCCGCATTGTCCCAGCCGATGGGGCGCGCGCGGCCTGTTCCTTCCGCACCCAAGGAGCCCTCGGCGCTGTGGAATTTTTTCTTTGGCGGCAACACGTTGGTGCGCGTCGGCATACTGGTGTTGTTCATCGGCGTGTCGTTTCTGCTCAAGTACGCTGCCGATGCCGGCTTGGTGCCGATAGAGCTGCGGCTCGCGGGCGTGGCGGCGGGCGGCATTGCGCTGCTGGTGCTGGGCTGGCGGCTGCGCCACAAACGTGAAGGCTACGCGCTGATGTTGCAGGGTGGCGGCGTGGGCATACTGTATCTGACCGTATTTGCGGCGCTGCGGCTCTATCATCTGGTGCCGCCGACGCTGGCGTTTTTTCTGCTCGCCGGCATGGCGTTTTTCTCGGCGCTGCTGGCGATTGTGCAGGATTCGAAAGCGCTGGCGATCACCGGTGCGGCTGGCGGTTTTCTCGCGCCGATTTTGGCTTCGACCGGCGGCGGCAGTCACGTGGCGCTGTTCAGTTTTTACGCGGTGTTGAACGCGGGTATTCTGTTCATTGCGCTGCATAAGGCGTGGCGCGAGCTTAATCTCGTTGGCTTCTTGTTCACTGCGTTGATCGGCTTCGCGTGGGGCGCGGATCGTTACCGCCCCGAAATGTTTGCCAGCACCGAGCCGTTTCTGATTTTGTTTTTCCTGATGTATGTGACGATAGCCGTGCTGTTCGCGATGCGGCAGTCGCCCAAACTCACGCATTACGTGGATGGCACGATTGTGTTCGGCGTGCCGCTGGTGGCGTTTGGCATGCAGGCGGCGATGATGAAGGGCACGGAATTCGGCGCTGCGATGAGCGCGCTGGCGGTGGCGGCTTTCTACCTGATACTGGCCACGCTACTCAACGCGAAGCGGCGCGATTCGTTGCGGCTGCTGGTGGAATCGTTCCTCGCGCTCGGCGTGGGTTTCGCTACGCTGGCGGTGCCGTTGGCGCTGGATGCGCGCTGGACGTCAGCCGTGTGGGCGGTGGAGGGCGCGGCTATCGTGTGGGTAGGTGTGCGGCAGAACCGCTTGCTGGCGCGCGCGTTCGGCATGTTTTTGCAGATTGCCGCGGGCCTCGCGTTTTTGTCGAAGTTCAATCACACGCTGGATCCCGAGCAACTGTTGCCGGTGTTGAACGCGAACTACCTCGGCTGCGTGATGGTGAGCGTGGCGGCACTGTTCATCAACTATTACGCTGAACGGCGGCACGCGATTGACAATACGGTGATTGGTGAAAACGAAGTGCTGGTGACGCGCGCGTTGTTTGTGTGGGGCACTCTGTGGTGGTTCGGCGGAGGCGTGATGGAAATTGAGCGTCATGTGAGCGGGCGCGCAGGGTGGAATGCCGAGTTGATTTTCTTCGCCGGCTCATGTGCCGCGTTCGCCAGTTTGTGGAAGCGTCTCGATTGGCGCTTGGCGCGTTACGCGGCGCTGGCGTTGTTGCCGCTGATGGCATTCAGCGGGGTCGGCATGGCGGGAGAGGGTGTGCACCATCCGTTCCAGTATCACGGTTATGTGGGGTGGATCGTTGCATTCATAGTGCATCTGTTGGTATTGCGCCTGCACAACACGGACAAGTTTTTCGGGGCGAAGTGGCTCGACTGGTATCACGCGGCGGGCTTCTGGTTGCTGGCTATCGTGGCGTCGTGGGAATTCGGCTGGCAGACTGATCACTACGTCGAAGGCCGGCGCGTGTGGCCGCTGATCGCGTGGGCGATGGTGCCCGGCGCGTTGATCGCTATATTTGCCGCGCGCGGCGCGAGACTCGGCTGGCCGGTGAACGCGCATCCGCGCGGTTATCTCTATCTCGGCGCGCTGCCGGTGGCGGTGTTTCTGCTCGGCTGGATCGTCGTCGCCAATTTCACCAGCAACGGGAATCCTGCGCCGCTGCCGTATGTGCCGTTGCTGAATCCGCTGGATCTCGCGCAGTTCGGCGCGTTGCTCGCGCTGGCCACGTGGTATGTGCTGGTGCGGCGGATGGAAATTCCCGTCGCCAAACTGCCTGACACCAAAACGGCGCTGATTATTGTGGGCATCGTGCTGTTCATCGCGTTAAACGGCGTGCTGCTGCGCACGCTGCATCACTACGCCGATGTGCCGTTCCGCTTTGACCGCATGATGAGTTCCACGCTGGTTCAGGCGGCGTTCTCGTTGTTCTGGAGTTTGCTGGCGCTGGGCGCAATGTTTTTTGCCAATCAACGTGGCTTGCGTGTGCTGTGGTTTGTGGGCGCGGTGTTGCTTGCCGTGGTGATCGCCAAACTCGCGCTGGTGGATTTGTCGAACACCGGCACGGTGGCGCGTATCGTGTCGTTTATCGGCGTGGGCTTGTTCTGCGTGGTGATTGGTTACTTTGCGCCGGTGCCGCCGAAATTGAAAGATGAGGCAACCGCGGCGGCTAAGGTCGAGGAGGGTGTATGATGCAAGTATATGTTTTTATTGTGTTTTTCATGTCTTTCGGGTTGGCTGTTGGTGCAGAAAAACCCGCCGATTTTGCCTACGGCCTGAAGATCGAAGCCAGCGGCAGCGAGGCGTTGTATGACGTGTCATTGCCGCCCTCGGTGTATCAGGGCGTGACGCGCCGCGATTTGGGCGACGTGCGCGTGTTCAACGGCGCGGGCGAAGTGGTGCCGCACGCGTGGCGGCCGCGCCGCTCCGAAAAAGCCGACGCCGGTGCGACGGCGCAACTGACGCTGTTTCCGCTGAAGGCGGCTGCGGGCGCGAACCTCGATGGTTTGTCGATCAGTGTGCAACGCAGTGCCCGTGGCGCGGTGAGCGTTGATGTGAAATCCAGCGGCGCGCCTGCGCCTGCGTTGCAAACCGTGGGCTATCTCATCGACATGAGTGCTCAGGATCGCGCGTTGCGCGCCATTGAACTGGACTGGAAAGCACCCGATGGTTTCAGCGGTAAGCTGCGCGTAGATGCGAGTGACGATCTGTCTAGCTGGCGCGAGCTGGTGTCGGGCGCGCCGCTGGTGAATCTGGAAGTCGGCGGCCAGCGCTTGCAGCAAAAGCGTGTCGAACTGCCACAGCAAAAAGCGAAATATTTGCGCCTGGCGTGGGTGAGTGAAGTCGCGAAAAATCCGATGCCGGAGCTCACCGCCGCCAGCGGTGAGTTGGCCGAAAAGTATATCGAGGCGCCGCGCGAGTGGAACAAGCTCGCCGCTGGCAAGGTTGAAAAAACCGGCGAGTATGTGTTCGACAGCAAAGGGCAATTTCCCATCGACCGTCTGCGTCTTGATTTGCCCGAGCCGAACACCATAGCGCAAGTCGAGGTGCTGGTACGCGACAAGGCCGAGCAGCCGTGGCGCAGCGTCACGCGCGGGGTCGCATACCGGCTGCGTCAAGCGGGCGGCGAAGTCGTGAGTCCTGACATGCATGTGGGCGGATTGTCTGAGCGCTGGTGGATGATACGCATCGATCAGCGTGGCGGTGGTCTCGGCAGCGGCATGCCGGTGTTGAACGCGGGTTGGGTGCCGCATCAATTGGTGTTCGCCGCGCGCGGCGCCGCACCGTTTACGTTGGCCTATGGCAGTCGGGGAGCACAGGGAGGGGCGTTACCGATTGAGTCGTTGATACCGGGTTACCGCGAAGACGCCGGTGCGTCGGTGCGTGTAGCGAAAACCGGCGCGCAACCCATGGTGAACGTGCAGACTACCGCTGCACAAACGCAAAAAGAACTTGGCGGCGAAGCGCGTTTGCAGGAACAAATCGACTGGAAGCGCTGGAGTCTATGGGGCGTGCTGGGATTGGGTGTGCTGGTGCTGGGGGCGATGGCTTGGCGCTTGGTGAAGCAGTTGGGAACGCCGCCGAGCGATAAAACGTGACAGGGCGTGTGTTAAACTAGTGCTTGATTTCATTGAGGTTTTAACACTATGTCCGGCAGCACACTAGGCACACTTTTTACGGTTACTTCCTTCGGCGAATCACACGGCCCGGCCATCGGCTGCGTGGTCGATGGCTGCCCTCCCGGCATGGCGCTGACCGAAGCGGATTTACAAATCGATCTGGATCGCCGCAAGCCTGGCACCTCGCGTCACGTCACGCAGCGGCGCGAAGAAGACAAAGTCGAAATTCTCTCCGGCGTGTTTGAAGGCCGCACCACTGGCACGCCCATCGGCCTGCTGATTCGCAACACCGATGCGAAAAGCAAGGACTACTCCAAGATCGCGGACAAGTTTCGTCCCGGGCATGCGGATTACACGTACTGGCAGAAATATGGCATCCGTGATTATCGCGGTGGCGGACGGCAATCCGCACGCGAAACGGCGGTGCGCGTGGCGGCGGGCGCGATTGCGCGCAAATGGTTGCATGAGAAACATGGCATCGTGATTCGCGGTTATATGTCGCAACTCGGCCCTATAAAAATTCCTTTTAAAACATGGGATTGTGTTCACGATAATCCGTTCTTCGCAGCGGATGAATCGGCGGTCGCGCAACTTGAGGAGTTCATGGACAAGCTGCGCAAGTCGGGCGATTCCGTTGGTGCGCAGATTACTACCGTGGCTTCCGGCGTGCCGGTGGGCTGGGGTGAGCCGGTGTATGACAAGCTTGACGCCGATCTCGCCTACAACATGATGAACATCAACGCCGTGAAAGGCGTGGAAATCGGCGCGGGTTTCGCGGCGGTGTCGCAGCGCGGCACCGAACATTCGGATGAAATGTGTCCGCAGGGGTTTTTGTCGAACAACGCGGGCGGCATCTTGGGCGGCATTTCCACCGGGCAGGATATCGTGGTGAATGTTGCGGTGAAGCCGACCTCAAGCATCCGGCTCACACGTCGCACCATCGACACCGCAGGCAACGCCACCACCATCGAAACGCATGGCCGCCATGATCCGTGCGTGGGCATACGCGCGACACCGATCTGCGAAGCGATGATGGCGCTGACGTTGATGGATCACGCGTTGCGGCATCGGGCGCAGAATGCGGATGTGGTTACGGGGACGCCGCTTGTTGCTGCGATGGCGCCGGCGGAGGTGGTCGCTGCTTTGCGGGCGGGGGCGGCTGTGGAAAATCCGGAGCCGGATGAGGCGTAGTCCAGCAATCGTTGAGCTATTTCCCATCACAGTCTGGATGTGGAAGCCGTAAATGCAGCTATTCTACTTTTTCGCCTTATTGGTAGGGTATGTAGTCGTCACGTGGCTGCTTTTTGCGGGAATCGAGAAGGCTGTTCGCCGTATTTGGCCTGCTGCTCCCCACCATTTTTTTCCTGCTGCGATTATGTTTTCCGTTTCAGCGGCATGGCCTTTTCTGCTCTTATTGGTAAGTCAATCGATTTACGTTGCATCTTGTAACCTTGGAAATGCCGGTGCGCATGTGTATGAGGATTTTCGCGTCGATGCGTTTGTTCATAGGAGCTATGATCGCGTTCTTCCATGGATAGAGAATGCCTCGTTCATAGAGAATTGTTCGGCGGATTGTTCCAAGAAATGGCGTACCTACGATAGAGTTTTTGAGGGGAACCAACCGTGGTCTGAAGCGTTAAAAGGTGGCGCTGTTTTGGAAGGGACTTGGCGGCTTGTGGATTCGAAGATTGCGAGTCAAAGGCATACTCAGATGTGGGTTGCAGACAGCAACGCCAAGGAATGTGTCGCTACGACACGCGATTCATCGTGGTGTATCGCAGCCAAAGAAATCGACAAAATTTCGGCGCAATTCGTATTGCAAGATGCGCCGTTTTTAGAGTCAACTGGTTATGAGTCCGAGCGCATTGAGAGTACTAGAGAGTGGAGGTGGTTTGCAGTTGAGAAGCATCAGCAACACCTTGTGCGAGATGGAACGGTTGTCGCGCGATATGTTTGGTACGCATGGCATTTGTTTCCGAACAGCATGTTGAGATCCTATGAGTCGTGTCCAGCAAACACGTCATGGCGGCTGGAAAATGACGGACGGTCAACATACTGGAATATGGCTACAACGGAAGATGGCTTGAAGCTGTTTTGGACAAAAGTGTTGAATCCAAATGGCGTGAAAAAAACCGAGTGAAGGGAAACGTTACCGATGATGATGCTAACTACAACTTCGCCGGGGGCAGCCCGGCGGCTGGTCACTTTCTTTTGCTTCGCCAAAAGAAAGTAACCAAAGAAAAGGCGACCCCGGTTCGCCGACCCCCTCCTGCGCTACTCGCCACGCCGGGCGGCTGCGGAACTCGCCCTCGCATAAAACAACGGCGCGAGGACTCAGACAGTCCTCGCCGACTTCCCCCGGCGCGTCTGCGTTGCTCGGCGGCTCTCAGGGGGAAGTTCGGGTGGTTGGGGGTGTGTAGCGTTCTACAGTGGGCTAATAACCTCTACCCGCAGGTGCAGGTGCAGGTGCAGGTGCAGGCGCTGGCGCCTGTGTCTGCGCAGGCGCGGGCTCGGCCACGTAGATTTCCACTCGGCGATTTTTTGCGCGGCCCATTTCTGAATTGTTTTCTGCTACGGGATAACGCGATCCTTGTCCGCTGACGCCGATGCGGTTGGTGGAAACGCCACGCGCGGCGAGGTAGTCGCGCGTGCTGGCGGCGCGGTTGACTGACAGCGGATCGTTGATGGCGTCGCTGCCGGTGCTGTCGGTGTGGCCGACGATGGCGACGTTGGTGGCGGTGTGGTCTCTGAGGCTGCCGGCGAAACGGTCGAGTATCGGCGCGAAGTTGGGGCGTATATCGTAGCGCCCGGTATCGAAGGAAATATCACTGGGGATTTCGAGTTTGAGCTGGTTGTCGGCGGTTTGTGTGACGGCGACGCCGGTGCCTTTGGTGGCTTGTTCCATCGCCTGTTTTTGCTGCTGCATGCGCTGCGACCACAGATAGCCCGCGCCTGCGCCAATCGCGCCGCCGACCACGGCGCCCGTGCCCGCCCGAGCGCCGCGATTGCCGCCGCTCGCGCCACCAATGACCGCGCCGGCTGCGGCACCGATGCCCGCGCCGGTGGCAGTGCCTTTTTGCGTTTCGCTCATGTTGGCGCAACCGGCTAATCCGCCGCTGGCCACTGCGATGCCAAGGGCGTAGACGAATAATGATTTCATGGTGATCTCCTGCGTTGTTTGTGTATTGACTATTTGACCGTGGGGCGCGCCGCACTGGATATTCGACCCAACCGTTTCATCAAAGGTTCCGACCGACAATGCCGCACGCTACGCCGCGCCGTGCCCGGGGGCGGTAACAGTTAAGTATTTGTTTTGGTTGTATAATTCCTTGATTCAATCGATGTGAGCTGCAATGTCCGTTTTACCCTACCGGCGTCTCGCCGGTTTTTATTTTTTCTACTTTGCATACCTCGGTGCGTTCGCGCCGTTCTTCACGCTGTACCTGAATTCGGTGGGCATGTCGGCAGTAGAGATTGGTGTGCTGATGTCGATGCCGCAACTCACGCGCATTGTCGCGCCGCATTTGTGGGGCTGGCTGGCGGATCGGGGTGCGAGTGGCCTGCGTATCGCGCGGTTGGCGGGCTTGGCGGGTACGGTGTCGTGGCTCGGATTGTACGCAACTGAGTACGCGAGCACGCAATTCGCGTGGCTGTTCGTGGTGCTGCTGGCGGTGATGTTTTTCTGGAGCGCGGCGCTGCCGCTGGTGGAGGCGACGACGCTTACGCACTTGGGCGACGAGACGGCGCGCTACGGGCGCATTCGCGTGTGGGGTTCGATTGGTTTTATCGTCGCGGTGGTCGGCGTGGGTTACCTGCTCGATACCTGGCCGCCGCGGGCGGTGCTGGCGATTGTGCTGACGCTGATGCTGTGCATGCTGGCGTGTTGCTGGCTGGTGCCGGATGCGAAAACACCGCCGCATGCCTCTGACGCGCAGCCGATCTGGGACATCATGAAGCGCGCCGAAGTCATCGCGCTGATTTCGGCCGCGGCGCTGATGGCGGTGGCGCATGGGCCGTATTACACCTTCTATACGATTTACCTGGTGGATCACGGCTACAGCAAATCGATGGCGGGCTGGTTGTGGGCGCTGGGGGTGATTTGCGAAATCGGCATTTTTGTGTGGATGCCACATTTGTATCGCGCGTTTACGCTGCGGCAAATTTTGCTCGCGAGTTTTGCCTGTGCCGTGCTGCGATTTTTGCTGATCGGCTGGTGGATCGATAATTTTGCGGCGTTGATTTTTGCGCAGGTGCTGCACGCGGCGACCTTCGGTTCGTTTCACGCGGCGGCGATTGGCGTGATTCACAAACTGTTTCGCGGACGGCATCAGGCGCGCGGGCAGGCGCTGTATGGCAGTTTCGCCTTTGGCGTGGGCGGCGCGCTGGGTGGATTCGCCAGCGGTTACGCATGGGCGGGACTGGGGGCGACGTGGACATTCACCTTGTCGGCGTGCGCGGCGTTCGCCGGGTTGTTGATTCTGTGGTGGAAATTGCGCCTGGCGCACGTGGGCGAAGCGTAGAACGGCAAGCCCGGCTGTGAGATAATCACGTATTAACAGCGAGTTACGTTAGAAATTCTAAAGAGTATCCAAGCGAAACACTCATGGCAAAAACCCTATACGACAAACTGTGGGACTCGCACGTGGTGCATGTCGAACAAGACGGCACGGCGCTGCTTTATATCGATCGTCATCTGGTGCATGAAGTCACCAGCCCGCAGGCCTACGAAGGCCTGAAGCTTGCGAATCGCAAAGTGTGGCGCGTGGATTCGGTGGTGGCGACGGCTGACCACAACACGCCGACGCGCAATTGGGACAAGGGGCTGGCGGGCATCGACGATCAAGTGTCGCGGCTGCAAATCGAAACACTGGATAAAAACATCGCGGAACACGGCGCGAAAGTTTATTTTCCGTTTCTCGACAAACGCCAGGGCATCGTGCATGTGATCGGGCCGGAAAACGGCGCCACGCTGCCCGGCATGACGGTGGTGTGCGGCGATTCGCATACCAGCACGCACGGCGCGTTCGGCGCGCTGGCGTTCGGCATTGGCACCAGCGAAGTCGAGCACGTGCTCGCCACGCAGTGCATGGTGATGCAGAAATACAAAAACATGAACATCCAGGTTGAGGGCAAACTCGGCGTCGGCGTCACCGCTAAAGACATCGCACTCGCGGTAATCGGCAAAATCGGCACTGCCGGCGGCACCGGGCACGCGATTGAATTCACCGGCAGCGCGATCCGCGATCTGTCGATGGAAGGGCGCATGACGCTGTGCAATCTGGCGATTGAAGCCGGCGCGCGCACTGGCATGGTGGCGTGTGATCAGAAAACCATTGATTACTGCAAGGGCCGCATGTTCTCGCCTACCGGCGCGCAATGGGACAAGGCGGTCGAATACTGGCGCAGCATGAAGAGTGATGACGGCGCGCATTTCGATACCGTGGTCACCATGGACGCCGCGGAGATTCAGCCGCAAGTCACCTGGGGCACCAATCCGCAAATGGTGACCACGGTCGGCGGCAAGGTGCCCGACCCGGCGCAGGAAAAAGACAAAGTGCAACGCGAATGGATGGAACGCGCGTTGACGTATATGAATCTGAAGGCGAATACGCCGATCACCGAGATCAGCATCGACAAGGTGTTTATCGGCGCCTGCACCAACTCGCGTATTGAAGATATCCGCGCGGCGGCGCACGTGGCCAAGGGCAAGAAAGTGGCAGCGAACGTGAAACTGGCGATGGTGGTGCCGGGTTCGGGTCTGGTGAAAGCGCAGGCCGAAGCAGAAGGGCTGGACAAGATTCTCGTTGAAGCAGGTTTCGAATGGCGCGAACCGGGTTGCTCGATGTGTCTGGGCATGAACGAAGATCAGTTGTCGCCGGGCGAGCGTTGCGCGTCGACCTCGAATCGCAATTTTGAAGGCCGGCAAGGACCGGGCGGCAGGACGCATTTGGTGAGTCCGGCGATGGCGGCTGCGGCGGCCATCGCGGGGCATTTTGTGGATGTGCGTACGTTTGCTTAACTGGAGGCGACTATGAAACAAATCACTTGGATACTGCTGTTGCTAAGTCTGGCTGCTGCTGGATGCAACACCGTGCAGGGCATCGGCAGAGATGTCGAAAAAGCCGGCGAGGCCATACAGAAGTCAACGAAATAGGCAGCAAACGAATTCTCATGGAAAAATTTGTACGCAAAGAAGGATTGGTGGCACCGCTGGATCGCGCCAATGTCGATACCGACGCCATCATTCCCAAGCAGTTTTTAAAATCGATACAGCGCACCGGCTTCGGGCCCAACCTGTTCGACGAGTGGCGCTATCTCGATCGCGGCGAGCCGGGCAAGGATGATTCCAAGCGCCCGCTGAATCCGGATTTCGTGCTGAACAAAAAACAGTTTGAAGGTGCCACCGTACTGTTGGCGCGTGAAAATTTTGGCTGCGGTTCCTCGCGCGAACATGCGCCGTGGGCGTTGCAGCAGTTTGGATTTCAGGCGGTGATCGCGCCGAGTTTCGCGGATATTTTTTTCAACAACAGTTTGAAGAACGGGTTGGTGCTGATCAAGTTTGATACCAAAATCGTAGACCAATTGTTCAAGGAAGCGGCAGCCACGGCAGGCTATCGGCTCGCGGTGGATCTGGAACAACAAACCGTCAGCACGCCGACGGGTGAAAGCTTTGAGTTCGAGATGGATCCGTTTCGCAAGCACTGCATCATGAATGGGTTGGACGACATCGGGCTGACGCTGACGCACGCGGACAAGATTCGTGCATTTGAAACGAAGCACAAGGTGGCGCAACCCTGGTTGTTTTGATAGCGCGTATCTGAACAAGAACAATACTCTTTCCTTGTCATTCCCGCCTGCGCGAGAATGACCGGGTAGGTTTTGAATCACCTGATTCCTGGATGACGTGGAAATGAAAATCGCAGTCCTCGCCGGCGACGGCATCGGCCCTGAAATCGTTGCGCAAGCCACCAAAGTGCTGCGCGTGCTTGCCAAAGATGGCCTGAAACTGGAGATGGAAGAAGCGCCCTTCGGCGGCGCGGGGTTTGATGCCAGCGGCGATCCGCTGCCGGCGGCATCGTTGAAACTAGCCAAGGAAGCGGACGCGGTACTGTGCGGCGCGGTGGGCGGGCCTAAGTATGACGCACTACCGCGCGCGCAGCGCCCGGAGCAGGGCATCTTGCGCATCCGCAAGGAACTGGGCTTGTTTGCCAATCTGCGTCCGGCGATCATGTATCCCGAGCTGGTGGGCGCTTCGTCGCTGAAGCCCGAGGTGGTTTCCGGGTTGGACATCATGATTATTCGCGAACTCACCGGCGACATTTATTTCGGCGAGCCGCGTGGCCGCCGTGACAACGCGCGCGGCGAGCGCGAAGGGTTCGACTCGATGCACTACGCCGAGTCGGAGATTCGCCGCATCGCCGAGGTTGGTTTCCTCACCGCCATGAAGCGCGGCAAGAAGCTGTGTTCGGTGGACAAGGAAAACGTGCTGGAGACCAGCCGCTTCTGGCGCGAGATCGTCATCGATGTGGCAAAAAAATATCCGCAAGTGGCGCTGTCGCATATGTATGTCGACAACGCAGCCATGCAACTGGTGCGCAACCCGAAGCAGTTTGACGTAATCGTCACCGGCAATATGTTCGGCGATATTCTGTCGGACGAGGCCTCGATGCTGACCGGATCGATCGGCATGTTGCCGTCGGCGTCGCTGGATGCGAACAGCAAAGGGCTGTATGAGCCGAGCCACGGTTCCGCGCCGGATATCGCCGGCAAAGGCATTGCCAATCCGCTGGCGACGATATTGTCGTCAGCCATGATGCTGCGTTACACGTTCAATCAGGATGAGTGGGCGTATCGGATTGAGGCTGCCGTGAAATCTGCCCTTGCGCAGGGCTTGCGCACCGCCGATATTTACGAGGCCGGCACGAAAAAGGTGGGGACGCAGGAAATGGGCGACGCCGTGGTGGCGGCGCTATAGTTAACTTATTGTTTTTTATTGAAATTTTATGAATAAGGTTGGATTAATCGGCTGGCGCGGGATGGTGGGTTCAGTGCTCGTGCAACGCATGCGCGACGAGCGCGATTTTGATTTGATCGAGCCCACGTTTTTCTCGACACAGCCGGGCATGAAGGCGCCGGACATCGGCAAGCAGGTGGCTGCGGTCAAGGACTCGAATAACATCGCCGAACTAAAAGCGATGGACATCCTGATTTCGTGTCAAGGCGGCGATTACACCACTGCGATTTATCCGCAACTGCGCGCAGCCGGCTGGAACGGCTACTGGATCGATGCGGCGAAAACCCTGCGCATGAAAGACGACGCGGTGATCATTCTTGATCCGGTGAACATGCCGGTGATCAAAGCCGCGATGGCCAAGGGCATCAAAAACTACATCGGCGGCAACTGCACCGTGAGCTGCATGCTGATGGGCCTGCACGGGCTGTTTCAAGCTGACCTCATCGAATGGATGACTTGCATGACGTACCAGGCGGCGTCGGGTGGCGGCGCGCAGCATATGCGCGAGTTGCTGACGCAGTTCGGGCTGGTGCATGGTGCGGTGGCCGATTTGTTGGCTGATCCAGCCTCCAGCATTCTGGACATCGACCGCAAAGTGCTGGCCAAACAAAATGACGGCACGTTGCCGCGCGAGAATTTCCGCGGTGTGCCACTGGCGGGCAACCTGATTCCGTGGATCGATCAGGACATGAAAAACGGCATGTCGCTTGAAGAATGGAAGGGCGGCGCCGAGACCAATAAAATCCTGGGGCGCGGCGCGCCATTTGACAGGGCCCGTACGCCGATCGACAGCCTGTGTGTGCGCGTGGGCGCGATGCGTTGCCACAGCCAGGCGCTGACGATCAAGCTCAAAAAAGACCTGCCGCTGGATGAAATCACGCAGATTCTTGCTTCGGCCAACCCGTGGGTGCGGGTGGTGCCGAACGAACGCGAGATCACCGAAAAAGAACTCACGCCGGCGGCTGTGACCGGCCGCTTGCACATACCCGTCGGACGGCTGCGCAAGCTGGCGATGGGGGGCGAGTATTTGTCGGCGTTTACCGTGGGCGACCAGTTGTTGTGGGGCGCGGCGGAGCCGCTGCGGCGGATGCTGCGGATTGTTTTGCAAGAAAAGTTATAAATATCATTTAAAAACAATTACTTAAATACTTTTTTCGCGGTGGTCTCGCCGCGCGGGATTTCGGTGATTGTTGTATTTTGTGCACAAGCTTGTGCAGTCTGTTGAATTTGCGGGATATTTCGTTTCCACAACAGATAGTGGTGGCGCGGTTCCAAGAGCCGAAAATGCACTAATTATGGGGTTGTTAGCGTTCAATATTCATCGAGAACCTTAGCTTGAAACGCTAACTAATTGATGTTATTTTGATTATTCCAAAAACATCCTAGAAATTCAGAGGCGGCGCGGTGCGGAAATTCAAACTCAACAAATGGGTGGCCGCCGGCTTGATCGTGTCGATGCCTTATTCGGGCGTCGTCGATGCGGCTGGTCTGGGCAACATCAATGTCTTGTCGCAGCTCGGCCAGCCCTTTTCGGCAGAGATCGATCTGGTCAATGTGTCGAAGGAAGAACTCGCGACGCTGGCCGCAAAACTGGCGCCACCTGACGCGTATCGCGCGGCAAACCTTCAGTTTAATCCGGCGCTGAACGGCATGCGCCTGACGGTCGAGCGCAGATCCGACGGCCGGCCGTTTGTCCGCGCAACGTCTAGTCGGCCTATCGCCGAGCCGTTCCTCGACATTCTGGTGGAGCTTTCCTGGCAGGGCGGCAGGATTGTGCGCGAGTATTCCGCGCTGCTGGATCCGCCCGGCATGGACGTTCCCGCCGCCGCAGTCACCGCGCCGATCGTGAGCGCGCCGGTTGCCAAACCCGCGCCTGCTGCTAAACCGCCCGTGGCAGTAGAAACACCCGCCCCGGCGCCTGCCGCGAAATCTGCGCCTGCTGCGGTCGCAGCGGTTCCCGCGCCTGCAGCGCCGTCGCGTCCGATTGGCGGCAGCGAATATGCGGTCAAGCAAGGCGACACGCTGGGGCAAATTGCCGCTGGCCTGAGGCCCGACGGCATTTCGCTGGATCAGATGATGGTTGGGCTGCTGCGCGCCAATCCCGATGCGTTTATCAACAACAACATTAACCTGGTCAAGGCCGGGAAAATTCTCAAAGCCCCTGAGCGCGATCAGCTTGCAGCTATCGCACCGGGCGAGGCTGCACAAGAAGTGCGCGTGCAGTCGAGCAACTGGAATGCCTATCGCGCCAAAGTGGCTGATGCCGCTCCGGCGGTGGCTGCTGCTGCGCCGGCGACCAAAGGCAAGATTACCGCGCGCGTGGACGACAAAGCGCCGGCGACCGGCGCGAAAGACGTCGTGGTGCTTTCCAAAGGCGATGGCGCGGCTGCTAAGGGTAGTGGTAAAGACGCCAAGGGCGTGGATCGCGTGCGCGCGCTGGAAGACGACCTTACCGCGCGCGACAAAGCGCTTGCCGAAGCCAAGGATCGCGTTACCGCGCTGGAAAAAACCATCAAGGACATGCAAAAGCTCGCGGAGATCAAGAATCCCGCTATGGCTGCCGCACAGCAGGCGGGCAAGGCTGATCCGAAGGCCGACACCAAAGCCCCTGCGAAGGCGGATGTAAAAGCAGAAGCGCCAAAAGTTGAAGCGCCTAAGTCGGAGCCGCCGAAAGCTGAGCCATCGAAAGTAGAGCCGCCGAAAGCCGAGGCACCCAAGGCGGACGTACCCACGGCAGACGCACCGAAAGCCGAACCGCCGCCTGCGCCCGTCGCAAAAGCAGCGCCGCCTGCGCCGAAAGCGCCGGCCAAAGCGCCGCCCCCGCCGCCTCCCGCGCCAGGCCTCATGGATACAGTGATGGATAACATCGTCCCGATCGGCGGTGGCGGTGTCGTGCTGGCCGGTCTCGCAGGGCTGTGGGCTGTACGTCGTCGCAAGAAAGACGCCGAGGTTGTGGATGACGAACCGGTGCTGCGTAAGGCCGAACCGTTTACCGGCAACGTCGGTGTGGCCGCCGCAGGGGCTGCTGCCGCCGGAGCCGCAGTAGTGGCAGGCGCCGCCGCTGGCGACGCCACGCCGGAACCGACCGTGGCCAGTGTGACCGACATGGTGGATCCGATCGAGGAAGCGCAAGTTTATATCGATCATGGCCGCGACAATCAGGCCGAAGTTATCCTTAAAGAAGCAATGGCTAAGGATCCGCAGCGTCAGGATGTGCAACTGAAATTGCTGGAAGTGTATGCGGCGCGTGGCGACAAGGGCGCGTTAAACAAACTGGCCAAGGACTTCAATACCTTGACGGGCGGCGCGGGTGCAAACTGGGACAAGGCTGCTTCCATGGGCCATGCGATTGATCCGGCCAATGCACTGTATCCGTCCACCGGCGAAGTGTTTGATATCGGCGCAGGCGCTGACGTTTCGGACGCCACGGTCGATCTCGATATCAGCGGCGATGACAGCATGGGCACCACCACCGATATCCTGCTGGATCAGGGTGGCAGCGATGCGAGCATGGACAAGACCATGATGATGGTGCGCAATGACGTTGCGCCGACGTTAGATGTACCGGCAGCGTCGGCTGCGGAACCGGCATTGCCCGATTTCAACCTCGACTTGCCGACGGCAAGCGCGGCGCCTGAACCCGCGCCCGCAGTGAACACAAACATGATGGATTTCAATCTGGATCTGCCGTCTCTCGATGTGCCTGCGGCGCCGGCAGTCGTCGCGGCCAAGCCGGACGATGGCAATGCCATGGATTTCAAGGTGGATCTTGCCGGCATCAATCTGAATCTCGACGACAAGCCTGCTGCTGCGGGCGGCGGCGAAAAGGACGCGCAGTGGAATGACGTGCAGCAGAAGTTCGACCTCGCCCGCGCCTATCAGGACATGGGTGATAAGGACGGCGCCAAGGAGATTCTGAACGAGGTGCTGCGCGAAGGCGACGCCACACAGAAAGCCGAAGCGAAAAAGCTGCTGGATTCGATTAAGTAGCACAGTAAGCAGTACCATCTGGACCGCGGCGGGATACTGCCGCGGTCTTTTCTTTTTGGAAGGTATGGTTGATGCGCATCGCACTGGGCGTCGAATACGACGGCAGCGGTTTTTGCGGCTGGCAAACCCAGCCCGAAGGCTGCGCGGTGCAGGATCGTCTTGAAGCGGCGCTGGCGCAGATCGCGGGTTTGCCGGTCGCGGCGATAGCCACCATCTGCGCCGGACGCACCGACGCCGGCGTGCATGCGCTGGCGCAGGTGGTTCACTTCGATTGCGCTGTGGAGCGTCCGGCATCGGCATGGGTGCGCGGGGTCAATGCTTTGCTGCCGCGGGCAGTGGCGGTGACGTGGATGAAGCCTGTTGCAGATACCTTTCATGCCCGATTTTCCGCCACGGCGCGGCGTTACCGCTATGTGCTGCTCAATCACGCGGTAAGGCCTGCCGCCGATGCTGGCCGCGCGGGCTGGTTTCATGTGCCGCTTGATGTAGAACGCATGCGCGCGGCGGCTGGGTGTTTGCTGGGCGAGCACGACTTCAGCGCGTTTCGCTCGTCGCAATGCCAGGCCAAATCGCCGGTGCGGACACTCAAGCATCTGGAAATCAGCGCGCAAGGACCGTATGTGATGTTTGATTTGTGCGCCAACGGATTTTTACACCACATGGTGCGCAACCTGGTCGGGAGTCTGATTTACGTGGGGTGTGGCCGGCAAGAAGTCTCGTGGATGACAGCCTTACTCGCGCAGCGTGACCGTACGCTCGCAGCCCCCACGTTTGATGCCGCGGGCTTGTATCTCACCGGCGTGGAGTACGATGCGTCGTGGCAACTGCCGCAGCGTGAACGGGTACAATCGCCCCGGTTGGCACTGGAGAACGCTCTATGACGGCGATCAAAATCTGCGGCATCACGCGCGAAGCCGATGCGCTGGCGGCGGCGCACGGCGGCGCGAACGCTGTCGGGTTGGTGTTCTATGGGAGGAGTCCGCGCCACGTCACACCCGCGCGCGCGGCGCAATTGATGCGTGTATTGCCACCTTTTGTGATGAGCGTGGGTCTTTTTGTCGATGCCACCGCCGATGAGGTGAGGCACACCGTCACTCAAGCGCGTGTCGATCTGCTGCAATTTCACGGCGATGAATCTCCCGCATATTGCAGGGAAGTTTCAGCCCGGTGCGGTGTGCCGTATCTCAAGGCGTTACGGGTCAGGCCGGGGCAGGATTTGTTACAATACGCGCGCGATTACCCTGACGCCAGGGCGTTGTTGCTCGATGCTTATGTTGAAGGCACGCAGGGCGGCACGGGCGCTACCTTCGATTGGGCCTTGATTCCGCAAAATCTTCCGTTGCCCGTGGTGCTGTCCGGCGGATTGTCGCCGGAGAATGTGACCGCCGCGATTCGCGCCGTAAGACCGTGCGCGGTGGATGTATCCAGTGGCGTGGAAAGCGCGAAGGGTATTAAAGACGCAGCAAAAATTGCAGCATTTGTCACTGGAGTTCGTAATGCAGATGTATGACCTGCCCGATAGTTTGGGCCATTTCGGGCCGTATGGCGGCACTTTTGTGGCCGAGACGCTGATCGACGCGCTCGATGAACTGCGCGCGGCGTACGAAAAATACCAGCACGATGCTGAATTCAAGAGAGAATTCGCCTACGAACTCAAGCACTATGTCGGCCGGCCGAGCCCGGTGTA
>CANIID010000096.1 GCA_947467315.1 Betaproteobacteria bacterium
GTTTGTTTTTACCGAAACCGGCGAAATTGCTGTTCTCGCCTTAGCCCGGACACGTCCGGTCAGTCGAGAATAGGCCACCCATCCCTCCCAATCACCGTCCAACCTGCCGCCACCCTCAGACTTAATGGATAGGGTAGACTGCGCTTATCGTTTTGAGATGCGGTACTTTCAATTCCACATTATGCCAAACGCTTGGGATCATTTCGTTTGTGCAACATTCAGGCTAGGCAACATCGAATTGATGCGTCTGGACGTGCGCGCTATTCCGCACGCGCTGCAGTGCGTTGAGCGGATTCACCTGGCCAGCGTGCGTGCGCGCGATCTCGTGCGGCAAATCCTCGCATTCAGTCGCCGACAGCCGACACTTCGCAAGCCCATGAGCCTGATCCCGGTGGTGGAGGAAACCGAGCGGTTGCTGCGCGCTACATTGCCGGCGCGCCTCGGTGTCGAGGTTTACTGTGCGCCGGACACGCCTTCCGTGTTGGCGGATGCCACGCAAATTCAGCAAGCCCTGATTAACCTTGCTACCAACGCCATGCAGGCCATGCCCAGTGGTCCCGGGCACATTTCCATCAGGCTGGAAAAGGTGATGCTCGATGAGGGCACGGCACAACGCCAGCCGGCGCTTCGTATCTTGTGCGCCCAGCATCCGGGCGGCGCGGTGCGGCTGTCCGTGATCGATAACGGGCCCGGCATAGATGCGGACACACTAAAGCGAATTTTCGAACCTTTTTATACCACCAAGCTGGTCGGCGAGGGCACCGGGCTGGGACTGTCCGTGGTGCATGGTATCGTGCAGGGGCATGACGGAGCGATTGTGGTGGATAGTCAGTCGGGTAAAGGGGCTCGCTTTATGATCTACCTGCCGGCGACCGCGACGCAGGTTGAAGTGCCGCAATCGACAACCGGCATTGTGGAACTGCCGCCATCACGCCAAGGTTACGATCCGCAGATACTCTACATCGATGACGAGATACAACTCGTGACCGTAATCAAGGCGTTGCTGGAGAGGCGTGGGTATCGGGTCAGCGCCCACACAGACCCGCATGCGGCGCTGGCGATACTGCGCGCCGACCCCGCCGCCTTCGATCTCGTGCTGACCGATTACAACATGCCTACCATGTCGGGATTGGACGTGGCGCGCGAAGTGCGCGCTATACGCGAGGACCTTGCCGTGGCGATAGTGTCAGGGTTCATTGATGAGAGTCTGCGCGCGCAGTTCGCGGAGGCCGGCGTGCGCGAATTGATTTCCAAGGCCGACGCAGTGCAATCGATCTGTGACACGGTGAAGCAGTTGTTACAGGGCGTTCAGGAGAAATCAACGCGGGCGGCGATTTGAACGCGTCCCTTTTCTTTAAACAGGGACGTACAGGATAGGCAGGATTTTCAACGGAGGATTTATCCCGTACAGCCGTGTTAGATGGGGTTTATGCCCCGTGCGCTGAGACAGTTGGCCATCCGCACAAAATCGCTAACGGAAATCGTCTCCGCGCGCGCGCCGGGATCGATGCCCAGCGCTTCAAAATCAGCTTGCGCCAACACGTTACGCAGCGTGTTGCGCAAGGTTTTGCGCCGCTGTGAAAACGCGGTGGTGACGATGCGGGCGAACAGGGTTTCGTCGTTTGCCGTGAGTTCATGTTTCGCGCGCGGCAGCATGCGGATCACTGCCGAGTTCACTTTCGGCATCGGGTAAAACGCCTCCGGGCCGACGTCCAGCACTTTTTCCATCTCGAAACGGTATTGCAGCGCCACCGACAGGCGGCCGTAGGCCGACGTGTCGGGTGCTGCGACCATGCGCTCCACCACTTCTTTTTGCAGCATGGCGTGGATGTCACGCACGCAATCGATGTGCGCTGCGAGATGAAACAGCAGCGGTGTTGAAATGTTGTAGGGCAGGTTGCCGACCACACGCAGGTTGGCGCCCAATGAAGCAAAATCAAATTTCAGTGCGTCGCCTTCGTGGATTACCACGTTGCCGTCCGCGTGTTTCTCGCGCAGGGTCTTGACGATATCGCGGTCGAGTTCGATCACATGCAACTGCTTGAGTGCCCGCGCCAACGGGTTGGTCAATGCACCCAGGCCGGGACCGATTTCCACCATCAAGTCATCTGGCCGGGGTCCGATGGCATGCAGAATATCTTCTATAACATCTTGTTTTTTAAGGAAATTTTGACCGAAGCGTTTGCGTGGTTGATGGCCCATGGCGTAATCAGAAACTCAGGTGCGCACGCGTACGCGTACACGGGCCAGCTCGATGGCAAGCTTGACCGCTTCGATCAGGCTGCCAGCGTCGGCTGTGTTCTTGCCCGCAAGATCGAGCGCGGTGCCGTGATCGACCGAGGTGCGAATAATCGGCAAGCCGAGCGTGACGTTCACGCCCGCGCCGAAGCTTGCGTATTTGAGCACCGGCAAACCCTGATCGTGATACATCGCCAGCACCGCGTCGTAGTGTTTCAGGCGTTCGGGGTTAAACAGCGTGTCGGCGGGCAACGGGTCGGAAAGAGTCAAACCGGCGCTGCGCAATTGATTAATTACCGGTGCGATGACATCGATTTCTTCGCGTCCCATGTGCCCGGATTCGCCCGCATGCGGATTCAAGCCCGCCACCGCGATGCGCGGTTGTGCGATGCCGAAGTGGTGCTGCAAATCGTGATGCAACACGTGCAGCGTTTGCGTCAGGCTGTCGCGGGTAATGTGTGCCGCGACATCTTTCAGTGCCAGATGCGTGGTCGCCAGCGCTACGCGCATGCCGCCGCCCACCAGCATCATCACCACGTGGGGTGCGCCGGTGCGCTGTTCGAGAAATTCGGTGTGGCCGGTAAACGTAATCCCCGCGTCGTTGATTACGCCTTTATGCACCGGCGCGGTGGCCATGGCATCGAACAGGCCATCGGTGCAGCCGTCGCACGCAACGCCCAGAGTGCGCAACACATACTGGCTGTTCTCTACATTGAGCGTGCCGGCGACGGACGGCGCGGCCAGCGGCACATGCAGCACACTCAGACTGGGCTCGGTCGCAGTGCAACCGCCGGTGAAATCCGGCCAGTCGATACGCGTACGTTCGCGCAGCAAGGTACGGTCGGCGATGATCACGATGCGCGCCGGCAGCGCCGCGTGTTTGAACGCCGCGCAAATTTCGGGGCCGATGCCGGCGGGCTCTCCCGCAGTAACGGCGATGGTGGGCAGCGGGTTAGGCAAGGAAATGTTGCGATGCCCGAGGGCAGACGCCTAGCGTTCGTCGAGACGCATTTCGACGAATGCGCGATCGCGCAGTTGACGCACCCACTCTTCGTACGCTTCTTCGCTTTTGCGCTCACGCAGCGCCTGGCGCGCGGTGAGACGCCGGCGCTCCTTCGACAGGTCGGCACTGCGGCGTTCGACCACCTGGATCAGGTGCCAGCCGAACGGCGAGCGCACGGGGTCGCTGATCTCGCCGGGTTTTAAGGCGTTCATCGCGCGCTCGAATTCGGGCACGGTGTCACCGGGGGAAATCCAGCCGAGATCGCCGCCTTTCGAGGCACTGGTGTCTTCTGAATTGGAGCGTGCGAGTTGCGCAAAATCCGTTTTGTTCTCGAGACGCTCCTTGAGATTACGCAAGCGCGTGCGGGCCTCGTTATCCGACACCAGTTCGCTGGCCTTGATCAGAATGTGCCGCGCGTTGGTTTGTTGCACCATCGCAGGCCCTTGTCCGCCGCGCCGGTCGTCGAGCTTGAGGAGGTGAAAGCCATTGGGGCTGCGCAACACGCCGCTCAACTCGCCGGTCTTCATGTTGCGCAGGGCATCGAAAAACAGTGTGGGCAGACGTTCGCCGTCGCGCCAGCCCATGCTGCCGCCCTGCAAGGCGTCGGGCGATTCGGAAAAGGCCGCCGCCACCTGGCGGAAGTTGGCGCCGCCTTTGAGCTGGGTCAGCGCTTCTTCCGCGCGCGTGAGCCGGCTTTGTATCTGGTCGGGGCTGGCATTTTCCGGCACGCGCACGAGGATGTGCGACACATTAAATTCATCGACGCCGGCCGCCTGCTGCTGCGGGTTGGCCAGCATATTGTCGATTTCGCTTTCAGTGATGATGATTTTGTCTTCGACTTCGCGCTCGCGTAGCCGCGACATCACAATCTGATTGCGGATGTCTTCGCGGAAGCTGGCAAACGGCACGCCGTCTTTTTCGATTGCTGCGCGCAGTTGCGTAGTGGACAGCTTGTTGTCTTCCGCGATACGGCCGATGGCGCGGTCGAGCTCCACGTCGTCTATGCGCAAGCCGTTTTCCTTGGCGAAATGCAGTTGCGCGCGGTCGGTGATCATGCGTTGCAGTAACTGCCGCTCAAGATCCGGGCGCGCCGGCGCCGGCGTGCCCTGTCGGCGGAGCTGTTCTTCCGCCATTGCGATACGCGCGTTCAGATCATTGCGTGTGATGACTTCATCGTTGATAACGGCAACGATGCGATCCAGCGTGATGACCTGGCGCGGCTTTTGCTGTGCCCAGGCGGTGTGTGTCAGTAACAACGCAGCCGCTATGCCCAGTGGCCACGATTTAAAAATTCTATTTAAAAACATATAGTTAGGTTCGCTCGGCGGGTTTCTGAAGGAAGCCCGCCCATTATCGCATTATCGTTCGGGTACGAAATATTCGTTAGGACGCGATAGCCGCGGATCGTAGCGGGTATAGCCGCCGATATTCCGCCGCAGCACGTCCAGCGGGTTCGACCCGATGCGCGTCATACCGTTCAACTCCAGTTCGACGAAAACCGCGCTGGTGCTGGCATTGGTTGCCGTGGACAGGCGATGGGCCACGACGCGCAGCGCCCAGCAGCCGCCGTCGTATTCGAGTCCGCCGACGGCTTCCAGCAAACGCTTGTCCTGCGCGGAATAATTCCAGCGCCCGACGGCGTTCCATTTGCCGGTGATCGGCCATTGTCCGGAGATATCAAACTGGCGGAAGGAATCAACTTGATGGCGGTACGACAGATTCAGCACCTGGCCTTGCTGCGGCTGATAGCGCGCGCCGATGCTGGTGCGTTGCGTCTGCGCGGTGTCGGTGTTGAATTGCCAGCCCAAATCCACGGTCCAATAGGGCGCCACATTGCCGCTCAACGCCGCCAGCAAATCGGAGCGCGAGCTTTGGTTGTTGCGCACCGGCACCCCAGGGATGGTGACCCGCTGCCGACTGAAATAGTAGCGTTGTGCAATGCCGGCGCGCAGCAACTCCACGCCGGTGTCGGGGTTAATCAAGCGTGAATTCACGCCCAGCGTGAGCTGATTGGCGTCGTTGATGCGGTCGTGGCCGCTGAACTGGTTTTCCGAGTAAATCGTGGCAAAGTTAATGTCCTGCAAGCCGCTTTCAAAATTGGGGATCAGGCTCTGGTCGCGATAGGGAATGTAGACGTAGTACAGCTTGGGTTCGAGCGTTTGCGTATACGATTTGCCGAACAGGCTGGTGCCGCGCTCGAACAACAACCCGCTGTCAGCACTAAACGTAGGCAGTACGCGCGATTTGTCGGGCAGCGCCGTGGGGTTGTTTTGGCCGAGGGTATAACGCGACATATGCATGCCGATTTTGGGCGTGACATAGGCGTACGGCGTGGTGAGCGGAAGCGACAGACTGGGGTACGCCACCACGCGCTTGCTGTTCACCAGCGTGGGGTGACTGAAATCAGTGTAGCTGCTGTAAAAGTCAAAGTCGCCGCGCAGTATGTCCTGATTCTGCGCGGTGAACGACACCTGCGGGCGTCGGCTGTAAGGCGGCGTCAACGGCGCCAGCGGATCGGTTTGCAGCGTCTGCCAGCCCTCCGCCAGCGCAGAAAAGCTGTAGACGCCGCCGTTGCCCCAGGCGCCGCCGCGTGACAGCACGCCTTGTCGCCCCAGATAGGTCTGCGAGGTCTGCGCGACCAGCGTGGACATGTCGGTAAAATATTTGCCGTCGGAGACCCTGTTCAGATCCAGCGAGCCCGCCCAGCCATTACCCAAGGTCTGGGTGTGATTGAGTTTCATCAGGTAGCGGTTGGCGCCGGTGACGTTGTCGTTGGGCAGATACTCGACATCGGCCCGGCCCTTGTACTGGGTATCCAGGTAACGAAGCTCCGTGCGCAACTGCAAACCGCGCCGCGCCATCAGCCGCGGCGTCAGTGTCATATCGCGATTGGGCGCGATATTCCAGTAGTAGGGCGTGCTCAACTCAAAGCCGCTGGTGCTGGTGGTGCCGTAATGCGGCGCGAGAAATCCCGACTTGCGTTCATTGTGCAGCGTGAACGTCATGTACGGTGTATAAAAAATATTGGTGCCGAGAAACTCAATTTTGGCGTCTTGCGCCGTGCCGAGATTCTTGTCTTTATCGATCAGCATATCGCGCGCGCGGATCAGCCACGAATCGTCGCCGGGTTCGCACGTGGTATAGGTCGCCTGTTGCGCACGCATCAGGCCCGGACCCTCAAACAGCACGCGATCGGCGGTGCCGCGCGCATCAAATGCCGGCGCGGCATTGGTCGAGCCTGGCGCGTTGCCGGTGTCCTTGGGGCTTAACGAGTAGCGCGCGCTTTCCATCAACCCGCGGCTGGTATCGAGGTTGTATCGCAGACGCGCGCCTTCGGTGAGTTCCGCGCCCTGTTCCATGCGCACGTTGCCGATGGCGGTGAGCTCGTTGTCGCGCTTGTCGAGACGCATCCAGTCGGCGGCGATTGATTGCCCGCGCCCGCGGAAGCGCGCGCTGCCCTGCGCTTCGGTTTCGCGGTCGCTATGGCCTTGCATGCGATCGCCTTCCATGTACATCGGCGTATCGTCTTTGTTCGCCGGCGGCAGCTCGATCAACGACGGCTGCGGGCGCAATTGCAGCCCCTGCTGCGCCATCGCGAGCGACGGCAGCGCGCACAGCAGCGCTAACGCAATACGGGATTTACGGGGACAAACCATTATGGAGGCGGCGCAAGTAGGTGGAACAAGCATTACAAAGCGAGGTGCTAAAATCGCATAAATCCCAACTTTAGGCAATCCAAGCTTTGACTGAAAAAGATACCCGGCTGGCCGACCTGCACGCATGGCTTGAAGGTAACTTCTTCAAAGCAAACGTGTTTTCTTTTGCGCCCGCCTCGGCGGATGCCAGTTTCCGGCGTTATTTTCGCGTGACTGCCAATGGCGAAACCTGGGTGGCCATGGATGCCCCGCCGCCGCAGGAAGATTGCCGGCCCTTTGTGCAGGTCGCTGGGCTAATGCGCGAGGCCGGCTTGAACGTGCCGCAAGTGGTGGCGCAGGATCTCGAACGCGGTTTTCTGCTGCTGACGGATCTGGGCACCACCCCCTTTCTCAATGGCTTCGATGCGGACAATCCCGACGCGTTGTTCAGCGGCGCCATTGATGCCTTGATTACCTGGCAGCTTGCCAGCCGCCCCGACGTGCTGCCGCCGTATGACGCCGCCTTGCTCCAGCGCGAGATTGATCTGTTCCCAGAGTGGTATGTAGGCAAACACCTGCAAACCACTTTCACCGATGCGCAACAACAGGTGTTCGCGCATGCCTCCCAACTGCTGATCGACGCCGCCCTGGCGCAGCCTAAAGTCTATGTGCATCGCGACTACATGCCGCGCAACCTCATGCTGCCGGCGCCCGGCGCGCTCCAGCCCGGCGTACTGGATTTTCAGGACGCGGTGTACGGCCCGATCACCTACGACGTAGCCTCGCTGTTCCGCGACGCCTTCGTGAGCTGGCCCGAAGCACGCGAACTGGATTGGGTGATTCGCTACTGGGAGCGCGCGCGCGCCGCCGGTCTACCGGTACACGCCGATTTCGGCGCATTCTGGCGCGACGTCGAGTGGATGGGTTTGCAGCGCCACATCAAAGTGCTGGGCATCTTCGCGCGCATCAACTACCGCGACGGCAAGCCGCATTATCTGCAAGACACGCCGCGATTTGTCAGCTATGCCCGTAAAGTGTGCGAGCGCTACCGCGCGCTGGGGCCGCTGGGCAAGCTGCTGGATGAGCTCGAAGGCCGCGCGCACAGCATCGGCTATACCTTCTGAGCGTTGCGATGAAAGCGATGATCCTTGCAGCGGGCCGTGGCGAACGCATGCGGCCCCTCACCGACGCGACGCCGAAGCCCTTGCTGACGGTGGGCGGTAAGCCGTTGATTGAATGGGTGATCGAGCGTTTGAAACTTGCGGATGTGGTTGATCTGGTGGTGAATGTGTCGCATCTGGCGGCGTACATTGAAACCACATTGGGCGACGGCACGGCGCTCGGCGTGCGCATCTCCTACTCGTTTGAGCGCGAGGCCCTGGAAACCGCAGGCGGCATTACGTGGGCATTGCCCTTGCTCGACGACCAACCGTTTCTGGTGGTCAACAGCGATGTCTACACTGACTACGACTTCATGGCCTTAAAAGCGCGCGCGCACACACTCACCATGGATCAGCCCGCGCATCTGGTATTGGTGGACAATCCCGATCATCATCCGCAAGGCGACTTCGGCTTGCGTGACGGCATCGTCACCGCCGACGGCGCGCGGCTGACCTTCAGCGGCATTGGCGCTTATCACCCCGCGATGTTCACCGGCATCACGCGCGGCGACAAAGCGCGTCTGGCCGCGCAACTGAAGACGCCGATGGCCGCAGGGCGCGTGTCGGGTGAACATTTTCGTGGCGAATGGAACGATGTCGGCACGCCGCAACGCCTGGCGGAACTGGATGCGCGCCTGACGTATCGCCCGCCGGCGCTATAATCCGCGCACCATGAACCCTGCCCCCTCTGCCCCCTCTGCCCCCTCTGCCCGCTATGCCCGCCGCCGCGCGCAGTTGGCGCAACGCATCGGCAAAGGCGTGGCCATCGTGCCCACCGCGCCCGAGCGCACGCGCAACCGCGACGCGCACTATCCGTATCGCTACGACAGCTATTTTTATCACCTCACGGGATTCACCGAGCCGGAGGCGGTGATGGTGGTTGTCGCGGGTGAAAATCCACGTAACCTATTGTTTTGCAGAGAAAAAAACGCAGAGCGCGAAATCTGGGATGGTTTTCGTTATGGCCCGGTGGCGGCCAAAGACACCTTCGCGTTCGATGAAACCTACACCTTCGATCAGCTCGACAAGGTGATGCCCGATCTGCTGGCCGATCAGCCAGCGGTCTACGCGCATCTGGGCGGCGACTCCGCGTGGGACGCGCGCGTGCTGGGCTGGGTGAACGCGGTTCGCGAACGGGCACGTACCGGCGTGGCCGCGCCGCGCGACATCGCGGATATCCACACGCTGCTCGACGACATGCGCCTGATCAAGGACGCAGATGAATTAAACACCATGCGCCGCGCCGCGGAAATTTCCACCGGCGCGCATGTGCGTGCGATGTGCGCCGCGCGTGCGGGCGGCACCGAGTATCAAATCGAAGCCGAGTTGCTGCATGAATTCCGCCGTCACGGCGCGCAGTCGCCGGCGTATACCTCCATCGTCGCGTCGGGCGCGAACGCCTGCGTGCTGCATTACGTCGCCAACGACGCCACCCTGCAAGACGGCGACCTGCTGCTGATCGACGCGGGCTGCGAACTCGACGGCTACGCCTCGGACATCACGCGTACCTTTCCGGTGAACGGTCGTTTCAGCGGCCCGCAAAAGGCGGTCTACGAATTGGTGCTGGCGGCGCAGGCGGCGGCGATCGCCGAAGTTAAAGCCGGCAACACCTGGAACGCGCCGCACGATGCCGCGGTGAACGTGCTGGCGCAAGGCTTTATCGATTTGAAATTGCTCACCGGCAGTCTGGCCGAAGTGCTGGAAAAAGAAACCTACCGCCAGTTTTACATGCACCGCACCGGCCATTGGCTGGGGCTGGATGTACACGATGCCGGCGATTACAAACGCGACGGGCAATGGCGCGCCTTGCAGCCGGGCATGGTGCTGACGGTGGAGCCAGGCTGCTACATCCGTCCGGGCGACGGTGTGCCCGCGGCATTCGCCAACATTGGTGTGCGCATTGAAGATGATGTCGTAGTCACGGAAAAGGGCTGCGAAATTCTCACCAGTGCCGCACCCAAAAGCGTGGCCGACATCGAAGCTCTGATGGCGACGCGCTGACGCGTATGGAAGCCGACACCGACATCGCCATCGTTGGTGGCGGACCGGTGGGCGCGGCGCTGGCGCTGGCTTTGCGCGATAGCGAGTTCCACCTTACCGTGCTCGAAGCGCGTGCTACGCAGAGTGCCGGCAGCGATCCGCGCCCGATTGCGTTGTCGCACGGCAGCCGATTACTGCTGGAACGCCTGGGGGCGTGGGCGGACGTGGGGACGAACGCCGCCGCTACGCCAATCAACCATATTCACGTGTCGCAGCGCGGCAGTTTCGGCCGCGTGGCCATCAGCGCCGCCGAGGCGGACGTGCCGCACTTGGGCTATGTATTTGATTATAATGATCTTTTTTTAAAGCTGGCTGGCGCGGCGCAACGCGCGGCTTGCGATTATCGCGACGGCGCGCGCGTCACCGCACTCACGCGCGACGGCAATGTGTCGCGCCTCGACTACACGCGCGACGGCGCGGCGGCGGTACTCACCGCGCGCCTTGTGGTGGTGGCCGATGGCGGCGACATTGCCGGCCTTGCGCCGCCCAAAATCCTCGATTACGCACAGCACGCGCTAACCGCGCGCGTTCACACCACGCTGCCACACAAAAATGTGGCGTACGAACGATTCACGCCGGACGGCCCCCTCGCGTTATTGCCTTTTTGTGCACGAGGTGAACAAGGTGACCGAGGTAACCAAGGTAACGAGATGGCGCTGGTGTGGACGCTCACACCGGCACGCGCCGAAGCGTTGAAGGATGCCGACGAAAAAACTTTTCTCGACGCGCTGCGCGTCGCGTTCGGCGCACGCCTCGGTGACTTCACCGCGGTGACGCAGCGCGCGTGTTATCCGCTGACCTTGCGCTACAGCACGAGCACCGACGCGCCGGGCGTCATCACCATCGGCAACGCAGCGCAGACTTTGCATCCGGTGGCGGGGCAGGGTTTTAATCTGGGATTGCGCGACGCGTGGGAGCTCGCACAAATTTTGCGCCGCCTCACACCGCAAGCGCTAACTAACCCCGAGACTATGCACGAAACGACGGCGGCCTTGCGTGGCTTTGTTTCCGGTCGCCGCATCGACCGCGGTGCAACCATTGCCGCGACGCACGGTCTGGTGCGCTTGTTTTCAAATGATTTTTTCCCTGCCAGCGTTGCACGCGGCGCGGGCATGACCGCGCTGGGTTGCATTGCACCACTCAAAAATATTCTCGCGCGGCGCATGATTTTTGGCGCTCGCGGCTGATTTGCGCGCAACGCGCGGCGCCGCCGCTACACACTTTGTGCCCTGCGCGCAATCCTCTAGCGTGACTTACGCACGCTTACGCACATTTCATGCGAACAAATTTCGCTAACCCCTTGGCGCCATAACGAGTTTCCTCCGGCGGGAAAAATTCTGCTGTCGCAGGTACGCCAACGAAATTCACATTGCGTAAAATATAATCAATTTCCCCTTTGCACGTCTTGCACGCCGGATTAGAATCGCGTCCTCCCCGCATCCTGCTTGTAGAACAACCAGACCCATAGCGCGCGCATGCAAATCGGCAAACACATTTTGAAGAACAAGCTGGTGGTCGCGCCGATGGCGGGCGTCACTGACCGGCCGTTCCGTCAATTGTGCAAACAGATGGGCGCGGGCATGGCGGTGTCTGAAATGGTGGCGAGCAACTCGCTGTTGTGGGGCTCGGAAAAAACCCGCCGCCGCGCCGATCACGAAGGCGAAGTTGATCCGATCTCGGTGCAGATTGCCGGCGCCGATCCGCAAATGCTTGCCAATGCCGCGCGTTTTAATTTTGATAATGGCGCGCAGATCATCGACATCAACATGGGCTGCCCGGCGAAAAAAGTGTGCAACGTGATGGCAGGCTCCGCGCTGCTGAAAGACGAGCCGCTGGTCAACCGCATCCTCGAAGCCGTGGTGCGCGCGGTGGATATCCCGGTCACGCTGAAAATTCGCACCGGCTGGGATCAAGGCAGCAAGAATGCGGTAACCGTGGCCAAGATCGCCGAGAAGTGCGGCATCCAGGCACTGGCGATACATGGACGTACCAGGGCCTGTGGATTCAGCGGCGAGGCCGAATACGACACCATCGCCGAAGTGAAATCCGAAATCGGCATTCCGGTGATCGCCAATGGCGACATCAGCACGCCGGAGCAGGTGAAGCACGTGCTCGAATACACCAAGGCCGACGCGGTGATGATCGGCCGCGCCGCGCAAGGACGGCCGTGGATGTTTCGCGAGATCACGCATTTTCTCGACACCGGCACCCATCTGCCGCCGCCGGAAGTGCGCGAAATTCATCGCGTGCTGGTGGCGCATCTGCATGATCTTTACGGTTTTTACGGCGAGCAACGCGGCGTGCGCGTCGCTCGCAAGCATATCTCGTGGTACAGCAAGGGGCTGGTGGGGTCGGCTGCGTTTCGTCATGCGATGAACCAGCTCGAAACCTGCCAGGAACAACTAGAAGCGGTTAACGAATTCTTCAATGAACTCGCAGACCGCAGTCAACACCTGATTTACAGTGAGGATGTCGCGGCATGATAAATCGCAACAACCCAATGAACCATTTGCACGACGGCGACATGGCGCGCACCGTGCGCAAGGCTATTGACGGGTATTTCAAGGATCTGGACGGCGAAAAAGCCAGCGGTGTGTACGACATGGTGATCAATTGCGTCGAAAAGCCGCTGTTGGAATCCGTGCTTACACGCGTGCGCGGCAATCAAACGCATGCGGCGCAGATGCTGGGGCTTAACCGCAACACGCTGCGCAAGAAAATGAAGGCGCACGGCATCAAATTCTAAGTTCGTGAGGCGTGAAGCGTGAGGAGTGAGGCGTGATCAAGCAGGCGTTGTTGAGTGTTTCCGACAAAACCGGGCTGGAGGATTTTGCACGCGGGCTGGCTGCGCTCGGCGTGTCGCTGCTGTCCACCGGCGGCACCGCGAAGCTGCTCGCCGATGCCGGGCTCAAGGTTACCGAAGTCGCCGACTACACCGGCTTTCCCGAAATGCTCGACGGCCGCGTAAAAACGCTGCATCCGAAAATTCACGGCGGATTGCTCGCGCGGCGTGATGAAGCATCCCATCTGCGCGCCATCGCCGACGCGGGCATTCCCACCATCGATCTGCTGGTGGTCAACCTGTATCCCTTCGAGAGCACGGTCGCCAAGGCGGATTGCACGCTCGAAGACGCGATAGAAAACATCGACATCGGCGGCCCGGCAATGGTGCGCTCGGCCGCCAAGAATTGGCGCGGCGTGGGCGTGGTGACGGATGCCGCGCAATACACGGCGGTGCTGAATGAAATCAAACGCAGCGGCGCTTTGTCGGATGAATCCCGTTTTGCCCTCGCGGTGGCCGCATTCAACCGCATCTCCAATTACGACGCCGCGATCAGCGATTATTTGTCGTCGCTGCAACCGGACGGCACGCGCAGCGAGTTCCCCGCGCAATCGAACGGGCGCTTCGTCAAGCTGCAGGATTTGCGCTACGGCGAAAATCCGCATCAGCACGCCGCGCTGTATCGCGACCTGCATCCCGCGCCTGGTGCGCTGGTGACGGCGAAGCAGGTGCAAGGCAAGGAACTCTCCTACAACAATCTCGCCGATGCCGACGCCGCGTGGGAATGCGTCAAGTCATTTGACGAGCCCGCGTGTGTGATCGTCAAGCACGCCAATCCGTGCGGCGTGGCGGTGGGCCGTGATTGCGCGGAGGCGTACGCCAAAGCGCTCGCGACCGATCCGACGTCCGCATTCGGCGGCATTGTGGCGTTTAACCGGCCGCTCGATGCAGTTGCCATGCAGGCAGTGAGCAAGCTGTTTGTCGAGGTGTTGATCGCGCCTTCGTATGCGGCGGATGCGTTGAAAATCATCGCGGCCAAAGCCAATGTGCGCGTGCTGGAAATCCCACTGAATAAGGTCAAGCACGACGGCAAAACCGCATGGGAGCAGGGCCGCAATGCACACGATGTAAAGCGCATCGGTTCCGGTCTGCTGATTCAATCCGCCGACAACAAAATGATTTCCGCCGCCGATGTCAAAGTAGTCACCAAAATCAAACCCACGCCGCAACAGTTGTCCGACCTGTTGTTCGCGTGGAAAGTCGCCAAGTACGTGAAATCCAACGCCATCGTATTTTGTGGCGACGGCAAAACACTTGGTGTCGGCGCAGGGCAGATGAGCCGCATCGTTTCCGCGCGCATTGCCTCGATCAAGGCCGCCAATGCCAAGCTGACGTTAGCCGGATCCGTCGTGGCCTCGGACGCGTTCTTTCCGTTTCGCGATGGCGTCGACGTGGTGGCCGAGGCGGGTGCGAAGGCGATTATTCAACCCGGCGGCAGCATCCGCGATGAGGAAGTGGTCGCCGCTGCCGATGAACACGGCATCGCCATGGTGTATACCGGCGTGCGGCATTTCAGGCATTGAGTGAGGAGTGAAGCGTGAGGTGTGAGGCGCGGGTAAATCCGTTTGCGAAGCATGGAAGAGCATCGCTCGTGATGGGGTTGCTCCTGACCCTTCACGCTTCACGCCTAACGACAAAATGAAAATTCTAGTCATCGGTTCCGGCGGTCGCGAGCACGCGCTGGCGTGGCGCTTGCTGCGCTCGCCGCACGTATCGAAAGTGTATGTCGCACCGGGCAATGCGGGTACCGCGAGCGAGCAAGGGCTGGAAAATATCGCCTTGACACGCACCGCCGACCTTATTGCATTTGTAAGAGAGAACAACGTCTTACTAACGGTGGTCGGCCCCGAGGCACCGCTCGCCGACGGCGTGGTGGATGCCTTTCGCGCCGCCGGATTGCGTATCTTCGGCCCGACACAAGCTGCGGCGCAACTCGAAAGCTCCAAAGATTTTTCCAAGAGCTTCATGAAGCGTCACGGCATACCGACCGCCGCCTACGCCACCTTCAGCGATGTTGCGCAAGCGCACGCCTATATCAATCAGCAAGGCGCGCCCATCGTGATCAAGGCCGATGGCCTCGCGGCGGGCAAAGGCGTGGTGGTGGCAATGAACGTCGCCGAGGCGCACGCCGCGGTCGATATGATGTTGATCGACAACAAGATGGGCGCAGCCGGTGCGCGCGTGGTGATCGAAGCCTTTCTCGACGGCGAAGAAGCCAGCTTCATCGTGCTCGCCGACGGCAAACACGCGCTGGCGCTGGCCAGCAGTCAGGATCACAAGCGTCTCGGCGATGGCGATATCGGCCCCAACACCGGCGGTATGGGCGCGTATTCGCCCGCGCCCGTGGTTACGCCCGCGATCCACGCCAAGGCGATGCGCGAAATCATCATGCCCACGCTCGCGGGCATGGAAAAAGACGGCATCCCCTACACCGGGTTTCTTTACGCCGGGTTGATGATTACCCCGGACGGCAAAATCAACACCCTCGAATTCAACTGCCGCATGGGAGACCCGGAAACGCAGCCCATCATGATGCGTTTAAAAAGTGATTTGGTGGACCTGCTCGAACACGCCATCGACGGCACGCTCGACAAAATCGAAGCCGAATGGGATTTGCGCGTGGCGCTGGGCGTAGTGCTGGCTGCGCACGGCTATCCGGACAATCCGCGCAAGGGCGATGCGATCCGCGGCTTGCCGGAGGCGGGCGAGGATGGCGAGGACTATCACGTGTTTCATGCCGGCACGGCATTACAGGGCAACGAAGTCGTTGCCAGCGGCGGGCGCGTGCTGTGCGTCACCGCGCTCGGCCACAACGTGCGCACCGCGCAAAAGCGCGCGTATGAAATCGCCGCACAAATTCATTTTGACGGCATGCAACTGCGGCGCGACATTGGGCATCGCGCCATCGGCACACGCAAGGTGTAACGGTAGCAGCGTGCTGAGGTATCCTTGCCACCCATGGATACCGCCCAAGTAAAACACTACCTCGAAGGTCTGCAAACCCGCATCATCGATGCGCTCACTGCGCTCGACGGCAAAAAATTCGGTCGCGACGCGTGGACACGGCCTCCCGAAATCGGCGGGGGCGGCGGCATCACCTGCATCCTCGAAGACGGTGCATTATTCGAGCGCGCCGGTGTGGGCTTCTCGCACGTCTTCGGGCAAGGCCTGCCGCCCTCCGCATCCGTCGCCCGCCCTGAATTGGCGGGCCGCTCCTATGAAGCGCTGGGCGTGTCACTGGTGCTGCACCCGCGCAATCCGTTCGTGCCCACGGTGCATATGAACGTGCGCTTTTTCTGCGCGATCAAGGAAGGTGCCGCGCCGGTATGGTGGTTCGGCGGCGGCATGGACTTAACCCCGTATTACGGCTTTGACGAAGACGCGCGCCACTTTCACCAGACCTGCCGCGATGCGCTCGCACCCTTCGGTGCGGACGTGCACCCGAAATACAAAAAGTGGTGCGACGATTATTTTTATCTGAAACACCGCAAAGAGCCGCGCGGCATCGGCGGTATTTTTTACGACGACGTGCATGGCCCCGACTTCGACACCTGCTTCGCCCTGATGCAAAGCGTGGGCGATCATTTTCTCACGGCCTACACGCCCATCGTCCAACGCCGCCGCGCGTTGCCCTATGGCGACAACGAGCGCGCGTTCCAGGCCTACCGCCGCGGTCGCTACGTTGAATTCAACTTGGTCTACGATCGCGGCACCCTGTTCGGCCTGCAATCCGGCGGACGTGCGGAATCGATACTCATGTCGCTCCCGCCGGTAGTGAACTGGCGCTATGACTGGAAGCCGGAGGCCGGGTCGCGCGAGGCGGAGTTGTATGAGACGTTTTTGGTGGCGAAGGACTGGTTGACGTAGCACGCAGTCATCGCGTTAAAACGGAAAGGAAGCAAAACCATGAAAGCCATCTGGAACGGCACAACCATCGCGGAATCGGACGACACAGTCGTGGTGGAGAAAAATCACTACTTTCCCCTGGGGTCGGTCAAAGCGGAATACTTGTTGCCGAGCGATACCACCACCGTATGCTCGTGGAAGGGAACGGCGAACTACTACACATTAAGCGTAAACGGCAAAACCAATCCGGATGCGGTTTGGTATTACGCCGAGCCTAAAGACGCGGCAAAACACATTCGCGGGCGTGTCGCGTTTTGGAAGGGTGTGGACGTGATGTAGCCGACGCGGCGCCAACCCGCAGCACACAGGACCAAGGAGCACCCCGTGTCCAACGAAAAAATCAAAGTCCGCGTCACCGAAACCCGCCAGTTCATGGAGGTGGTGGTGTTGAACAAGCGCGCCGAGCGCATCGAAGTGGTGTTGGGCGAAGGCGCGCACAGCGTGCGCTGCGCATTGACGCCCACGCGTACCGGTGCCGCGTATGTGGGCAGCGTGATGGGGCGCGAGATGGTGTATGAGCGCAGCCGCGAGCAGGTGCAGGCGGATATCGACAAGTTGAATCCGGCGGTGCACAAGTCCAGCCGGCATTGAGGGCGCCAATGATGCCCAGAATAAATAATCAATAAAAACAATTACTTACGGCGTTTCCCGCTATTCTCCCAAATACGCGCGCCGCACGTCCGGATTATCCAGCAGTGCCTTTGCTTCGCCGCTTAACGTAATCAAACCGCTTTCCATCACGTAGCCGCGATCACAGGTTTGCAGCGCCAGGCGCGCGTTTTGTTCAATCAGCAGCAGCGTGACGCCTTCGCGCGCCACCGCGCGGATGGTTTCGAATATCTTTTGCACCACGATGGGTGCCAAGCCCA
>CANIID010000097.1 GCA_947467315.1 Betaproteobacteria bacterium
GGCACCTGTGACTTTCGCGGTGACTGGCATGTGCTAGAACTGACCGAGGCGCCGGCCACGAAGGCGGCGCGTTAAGTTTTCACTTACGGCGACGCGCGGCTCACCTGCTGCGCGATCTTTGTCCACTTGACGACTTCCGCGCGCAGATACGTGTGAAATTCCGGTAGCGTGCTGGTCTTGGGATCGGCGCCGAGCGCAGACATAAAGTCAGCCACCTTGGGCAGGCGCACAATACGCGTAATTTCAGCGTTGAGCTTTTGTGCCACGCCTGCCGGCAAACCCGCCGGCGCGAGCACCGCGTACCACTGCACCGCTTCGTAACCCGCCACACCCGCTTCGGCGAAGGTCGGCACCTCGGGCAGCGCGCTTGAGCGTTTGACCGACGTAATACCCATGCCCGTCACGCGTGATGCTTTGATCTGCGGCATGGCGGACGGCCATGAGATAACCAACAACTGAATTTGGCCGCCGAGCAATTCGTTCATCGACGGCGCGCCGCCGCGGTACGGCACATGCACCAGCTTGATGCCCGCCAGGGTGTTGAGCAGTTCTCCGGCCAAATGGGTGGTACTGCCGCTGCCGGACGAACCAAAATTAAGTTGTCCCGGATTGGCTTTGGCATACACCAGCAATTCACGCATCGACTTCGCGGGCGCGGACAGATTGCCGATCAACGCCAGCGGCGTTGCGGCCACCTGCGTAATCGGCGTAAATGAATCGACCGGATGGTAGGTGGCGTTGCGCGTCATCGTGGTGGCGACCGCGTGACTGCTGGTGACCATCAACAAGGTATACCCATCCGCAGGCGATTTCGCCACCAGCTCCGAACCGATCATGCTGCCGGCGCCGGGCCGGTTATCCAGCACCACGGGCTGTCCCCACGACTCGGTGAGTTCGCGCCCGATGGCGCGCGCGAGAACATCCGCCGTGCCGCCAGGCGGGAAGCCGACGACAAAGCGTATGGGACGATCCGGGTACACCGCGACCGTGGGCGTCGCGCTGAAAGACACACTGGCGCAACACAGTCCGACACTTACCATCGCCAGCGGGGCGATGGCCCTGACCAAAGCGCGCGCCATGTCAGACCGACGACGGCGCGGGTTCGCCCGGTATGTACAGCCGCCCCAGCGGCGTGCCGGCGATGGTGGTGCGCATCATGTAGCGCGGTTGCGTCTGGTCGTAATCCGGCGGCGCCAGATGCATGGTGCAGCGGTTGTCCCACATCAGCAGATCGTGAACCTGCCATTGGTGGCGATAAATAAATTCCTGCCGCACGGAATGCGCAAACAGAAATTCCAGCAACGGACGGCTTTCTTCGGGCGTCATGTTTTCAAAACAGGTGGTGACATTTTCGTTGATGTACAACGCCTTGCGCCCGGTCTCGGGATGCACACGCACCACCGGGTTAATCACCGGCGGCGTGAGCTTCAGCCGCTCCGCCACGCGCACCGGATCAACGTAGCCGTTGTTCTGTGCCGCACCGCGATCGTTAAGCGCGTACAACTTGTCGAGAACCTCGCGCAGCTTCGGTGACAGCGCCTCATACGCCAGGTACATATTGGTGAACAGGGTATTGCCGCCCACCGGCGGAAGTTCGCGGCTGAACAGCAGCGAGCCCATCGAGGGTTTCAGCTTGTAAGCACCATCCGAGTGCCAGCGGCGACCGACGTAGCGCGTATCCGATGGCCGGTTGTCGATCATCTTGTTGGTGACGACATAAAGCTCGGGGTAATTCTGATGGTGGTTGTATTTGTTCGGATGCACCTCCAGATCACCAAAGCGGCGGCTAAACGCGATGTGCTGCTCCGGCGTAATGTCCTGATTGCGTATCAGCAACACCAGATGCTCCAGCCACGCCGCCCGGATGTCCTGAATCGTGGCATCGTCCAGCGGACGCGTGAGATCAACGCCAGTGATCTCCGCGCCCAGCGCATACGCCAATTTTTTGACTTGCATAATTTGTCCTTGCAACCACCTGGAAAATAATGCTGCTTACAGTATTCGGCTTTGGTCTTTGCGTCAATTCCCGAATCTGCGCGAACTTGCGCGAGCAGGCAATCGCACGCCGCGCTGGTGGAAAATCGCGTGCAGCGGCAAAATCACTGCTCCATGAATCCGCATGATTCCCCGATTCCCAACGACGCCGCGTGGCGCCACCCGCGCAAAGCGAGCACGCTGCCGGAGCTCTATCGCTCGATAGCCGTGCCGCGTGGCGCCAGTGTCGCGCGCAAAATGTTCGCCTTCGCCGGGCCGGGTTATCTGGTGGCGGTGGGCTATATGGATCCCGGCAACTGGGCTACGGCTATTGCCGGCGGCTCGGCGTTTGGCTACACGCTGTTGTCGGTGGTGCTGCTCGCTAACCTGATGGCGATGGTGTTGCAGTCGCTCTCCGCCCGGTTGGGCATCGCCACCGGACGCGATCTGGCGCAGGCCTGCCACGATCATTATTCGGCGCCGGTGTCGTTTGGCCTGTGGCTGCTGGCGGAGCTCGCCATCTGCGCCACCGATCTCGCGGAAATCATCGGCACCGCCATTGCGCTCAATCTGCTGTTCGGCCTGCCGCTCGCGTGGGGTGTGGTGATTACGGTCGCCGATGTACTGCTGATCCTGATGTTGCAGGCGCGCGGCTTCCGTTACATGGAAGCGCTGATCGTGTCGCTGATGCTGGTGATCGGCGGCTGCTTTGTTTATCTGGTGGTCACGTCGAATCCGGAATGGGCGAAAGTTGCCGCGGATTTTGTGCCGTCGCCGGAGATTGTGACCAACCCGGCAATGTTGTTTATCGCCATCGGCATCCTCGGCGCGACCGTGATGCCGCATAACCTGTATCTGCATTCGGCGCTGGTGCAGACGCGTGATTTTGATGAATCGGTTTCAGGCCGGCGCGAAGCGATACGCTACGCCACCATTGATTCGACCATAGCGCTCGCCTTTGCGCTGCTCATCAACGCGGCGATTCTGATTGTCGCCGCCGCCACCTTTCACGCGCACGGCCACACGCAGGTCGCCGAGATTCAGGATGCGCACAAGATGCTCGCGCCGCTGTTGGGCGCGAGTGCGGCCAGTGCGGTCTTTGCCTTGGCGCTGCTGGCGTCGGGGCAAAACTCGACCATCACCGGCACGCTGGCCGGGCAGATCGTGATGGAAGGTTTTCTCGATATCCGCCTGCGGCCATGGCTGCGACGTTTAATCACGCGGCTGATTGCGGTGGTGCCGGCGATGGTCGTGACGCTCAATTACGGCGCCAGCGGCACGGCGCAACTGCTGGTGTTATCACAAGTGATATTGAGTCTGCAATTGCCGTTCGCGGTGATACCGCTGGTGAAATTCACCAGCGACCGCGCGAAGATGGGCGCACTGGCCAGTCCGCGATGGCTGACGTGGACGGCGTGGACGATGACGGCGCTGATAATCGTGCTCAACGTTAAGCTGATCGCGGACTCCGCGCGCGCGTTCCTGCTGTAAAATTCGGTCATCCTGATTCAATCCACCGAGGAACCCCACCATGTACCGCGCCACCACCGCACTGCGTAAACTCGTCAAAGCCGGAAAATTTCTGGAGCTGCCCACCGCGCACGATGCGCTCACCGGGCGGCTGATCGAAAGCGTCGGCTTCAAAAGCCTTTACGTCGGCGGCTTTGTCACCGGCGGCAGCACCGCGATCAGCGAACCGCAACTGACCATGAGCGAGCAAATTCGCGTCGCCAGCGACATCGCCAACGGTTTGAAAATCCCGGTGGTGATGGATGCTGGCGCAGGCTGGGGCGAGCCGCTGCATACCATGCGCACCATCCGCGAATGCATACGCGCAGGCATCGCGGGCATTCATATCGAAGACCAGTTGTTTCCCAAGCGCGCGCACTATCACACCTATGTCGCGCATAACATTCCGCTCAACGAGTACCGCGACAAGATCAAGCTCGCGTGCGCACAACGTGATGAAACCGATCCGGATTTTGTCATCATCGCGCGCTCGGATGCGTGCCGCGAACAAGGTTACGCCGAAGCGGTGAAACGCATGCTGGTCGCGCGCGATGCGGGCGCAGACATGGGGCTGATCTTCCCGCGCAACGACAAGGAAACCATCAACGCACCCAAGCAATGCAAGCTACCGATGGTGTATGTGCAAAGCCGCGGCAACCGCGATAAACGCCCGCTGTACTCCAACGCACAATTGCAGGACATGGGTTACGCCGGCTGCATCGACGCCATTCTCTCGGTCGGCGTGCAGTTTCACTTCATGCGTCAGGCGTTGCTGGAACTGAAAAAAACCGGCGACTACACCGGCATGACGTCGACCGAATGGGTGACCGCGCGCCACGATGTCGAAACGCTGATCGGGCTGGAAGACTACTACCGCATCGAGCGCGAGACGGTCGAAAAAGCCTACTACGGCAAAAAGAAAAAATAATATAACTATATGTTTTTATTGAGAATTTTATGACTGATTCCCTGGAACATCTACGGCAGTGGGTAGGCGGCAAAGAATCCCATCACGATCTCGCAACCGCGTGGCCGATTGCGGCCATGACCGCGACGCTCGATCGTCGTGATCCGCCGCCGCGCGAAGGCGATGCCATTCCCGAAGGCTGGCACTGGTCGTACTTTCTGGAAACCGCGCCGGCCTCGGAACTCGCGCATGATGGGCATCCCAAGCGCGGCGGATTTCTGCCGCCAGTAAGTTTGCCGCGCCGCATGTGGGCCGGCGGACGGCTCGACTTTCGGCGCCCGATCCGCATCGGCGAGAAACTCGCACGCGAGTCGGAAATTCTTTCGGTGGAACCCAAATCGGGTAAGAGTGGCAACCTGGTGTTTGTCACGGTGCGCCACACCGTTAGCGCATCGAATGAAATCGCCGTAGTTGAAGAACACGACATTGTTTATCGCGATGCCGCGATACCTGGCACCCCCATCCCTCCCGGCAAGCCCGCGCCCGCCAACGCAGTATGGCGGCACGAGGTGATGCCCGATGAAGCGATGCTGTTTCGCTATTCGGCGCTGATCTTCAATGCCCATCGCATCCACTACGACATCGACTATTGCCGCAAGGAAGAAGGCTATCCGGGACTGATCGTTCACGGCCCGCTGCAAACCACGCTGCTGCTCGATTTAAGCCGCCGGAATGCCGGGAAGCCGGTACGCAAGCTCGACTACCGTGCGGTCAGCCCGCTGTTTCATAACGAAAAAATTACCGTGGGCGGCATCCCATCGGCAGACGGCACCACGGCCCAACTGTGGACGGCCGGACCGTCGGGCCATATCGCCATGACCGGTACGGTTACCTACTAAGCCCGGCACACCGCCACAAATCCGCCGCAACCCGTTACAATATCTCCATGAAACGCCATCTCATCGTGCTCTATATTGTTGTGGTCGTCCTGCTGATGGCAGGACGGTTTGCATGGCAAAACTGCGTATGGGAAATGCTCTCCAGCGTCAGCGCAGCGGCCGTCATCGCATCCACGCTCATCATCGGCTGGAAAGTCATCCGCATGAAACCGGATGAGGGCGATGAGCTTATGCTGCGCGGAGATGTACTGGCCGCCGCACGTATTGCAATCTTCGTGCTTTGTCTCGGCATGCTGTTTGCCGGATTCGGCGACGTCATCGGAAAATCTGTATTTGGTTGCCGCTGATTTTTCGCGGCTCACGCCTTTTGTTACCGCAGTAACCGTCGTTCCCCGCTACTTCAGTTTGATCACGTTGCCATAGCAGTAGTGGGCAGCTGCCTCGCTGCCCGTAACGCCGCCCATGTCGCCCATGGTGCTATCCGAGAGGCAGTGCAGATTCACCACACCATCACCGCCGGCACGCACCGCTTCGTCCAACAACGCGCGCCTAGCGCTTGCCGCATCCGCCTTTGACGGCACGTCAAACGCCGTGCGCCATCGCGCCACCCACAGCCGATCGATCACCGTGTAACGCGCGGGGGAAATCGCCCCCGGCGCGTACACCTTGACCGGCGCAGTATCGACCGGCGCGGGTACTTCCGTCTGCGCCTGCACGACCGCCGGCAACGCTAACCCTACCGCCAACCAGAATTTGATCATAGCCCACGCTCCGTCATTGAAGGTGAGAACCATAGCACAACCCGCGCCACGAGCGAGAACCGAAACATTCGCACCTGCCGTGTCACACATGGCCCCGGTTACCAGCCGCTGCGTTCAGGCGTCGCGCTGATTTTGTGGATGGTCAGATCGGAGCCATCGAACTCTTCTTCCGCAGTCAAACGCAAGCCCACCGTCGCCTTTAACGCGCCGTAGAGGACAGCCCCGCCCACCAGCGCCACCGCGATACCCATACCGGTGCCGATCAGTTGCGCGCCCATGCTCACGCCGCCCAAACCGCCCATGCTCTTCGGCCCGAAGATGCCGCAGGCGATGCCGCCCCACGCGCCGCACAAGCCGTGCAGCGGCCATACGCCAAGCACGTCGTCGATCTTCAAGCGGTTTTGTGTCAAGGTGAACATAAACACAAACAGCACGCCCGCGACCGCGCCCGTCACCAACGAACCCAGCGGGTGCATCACGTCGGAACCCGCGCACACCGCCACCAGCCCGGCCAACGGTCCGTTATGCACAAAGCCCGGGTCGTTACGGCCGGCAATCAATGCCGCCAGCGTGCCGCCGGCCATCGCCATCAGCGAATTCACCGCCACCAGGCCCGAAATCTTATCGATGGTTTGCGCCGACATCACGTTAAAACCAAACCAGCCCACCGCGAGAATCCATGCGCCGAGCGCCAAGAACGGAATGCTCGACGGCGCGTGCGCCACGATGCTGCCGCTCTTGGTATAGCGCCCGGTGCGCGCGCCTAGCATCAGCACCGCTACCAGCGCGATCCAGCCGCCTACGGCATGCACCACCACCGAGCCGGCAAAGTCGTGAAATTTCGCGCCGGTGGTCGCTTCGATCCAAGCCTGTACGCCGTATTTATCGTTCCACGCAATGCCTTCAAAGAAAGGATAGATCACGCCCACGATGACCGCGGTCGCGAACAGTTGAGTGTAAAACTTCGAGCGCTCGGCAATGCCGCCGGAAATGATCGCCGGCACTGCCGCGGCAAAGGTCAATAAAAAGAAAAACTTGGTCAATTCAAAACCGCTTTTTTCAGCCAGCTTATCGGCGCCCGCAAGGAAATCCACGCCATACGCGACCGAGTAGCCGACGAAAAAATAGGCAATGGTCGAAACCGCAAAGTCGCACATGATTTTCACCAGCGCATTCACCTGATTTTTGCTGCGCACGGTGCCGAGTTCGAGAAACGCAAACCCCGAGTGCATGGCCAACACCATGATTGCGCCGAGTAAGATGAACAGTGTGTCGTTGCTGATTTTTAGAGCTTCCATTTTTCATGCACTCCCATTGAAATGATCCGCACCAAATAAGCAATATTTATTCCAATAACTAAGTATTTGTTTTATATACATTTAATGTAATACGCCCACTCTTAAATGCACCAAAATTGTTCATTTACCCATTTTTGGCACCATTATTGTGCAATTTTTCCGACCACGATGCCCCCTCATCCGGTGCCACCCAGGTCGTCATCTACCGCCTCCGCCCGCGCACCTCTAGCGACGCCAAACTCATGCCGCAGCAGCGCGTACACAGCACACAAAGTCACGGATAGCTCATTGAATTTATTAAACATTCCGCGTATAGTCGAACGGCATTACCCCACACAAATATCCCGTTGGCCACACCACATCAGGGCGACCGTCCGCTCACACTGACACAACTGGTTACCGACCTGGTAACCGACAAACTGGTGTCCAAAGAGGCCGCAGATCAGTTGCTGGTGAATCGCCGCACAATCCAGTCCAGCCAGCATCCGCTGGTCATCATTGCCAACCAGAAGTGGAAAGACCCGCGCGATCCCAAGAAGCTGCTGCATATCGAAACGCTGACGGAATGGCTGGCGGTGAAATCCGGCATGGATTATTTCCATATCGATCCGTTCAAGGTCGATTTCGCGGCAGTGACCAAGGTCATGTCCAACGCCTATGCGGATCGCTACAAAGTCCTGCCGGTGGCGGTAAACGCAAACGAAGTCACCATCGCCACCGCGGAGCCCTATGTGCGCGAATGGGAGGCGCAGCTCAAACAGGTGCTGCGGCAGGATATCAGGCGTGTCATTGCCAATCCGCTGGAAATCCAGTCGTACATCGTCGAGTTCTATAACCTCGCGCAGTCGGTTAAAACCGCATCAGCGCAGGATCGCGGCAATTTCAGCGACGTCACCAATTTCGAGCAGTTGATGCAGTTGGGCCGCAGCGGCAAGCTCGACGCCAACGATCAGCACATCGTGCATATCTGCGACTGGCTGTTCACCTACGCGTTCCAGCAACGCGCCAGCGATATTCATATCGAACCGCGGCGCGACATCGGCAACGTGCGCTTTCGCATCGACGGCGCGCTGCATCAGGTCTACCAGATTCCCACGCCGGTAATGGTGGCCATGACCTCGCGTATCAAGATCATGGGGCGCATGGATTTGGTGGAAAAACGGCGCCCGCAGGACGGGCGCCTGAAAACCGTCTCGCCCGATGGCCGCGAAATCGAGTTGCGCCTGTCCACCATGCCCACCGCCTTCGGCGAAAAGATGGTGATGCGTATTTTTGACCCGGAAACCCTGGTCAAAGATTATTCCGAGCTGGGCTTCGGCGAAGACGACGAACGCAAATGGAAGCACATGGTCAGCCAGCCGCACGGTATCGTGCTGGTCACCGGCCCCACCGGTTCGGGCAAGACCACCACGCTCTACTCCACGCTCAAAACGCTGTCGACGCCCGATGTCAACGTGTGCTCGGTGGAAGATCCGATAGAGATGATCGAGCCGTCCTTCAATCAGATGCAGGTGCAAACCACGATTGGCGTTGATTTCGCCAGCGGCATCCGCACTCTGATGCGGCAGGACCCGGACATCATCATGGTGGGCGAGATTCGCGATCTCGAAACGGCGGAAATGGCAGTGCAGGCCGCGCTCACCGGTCACCTGGTACTGTCCACCCTGCACACCAACGACGCGCCGTCCGCGATCACGCGCCTGATCGATCTCGGCGTGCCGGCCTACCTGATTCAATCCACCTTGCTGGGCGTGATGGCGCAGCGGCTGATACGCACCATCTGCCCGCATTGCAAGGAAAAAGCCGATCTCGACGACGCCACCTGGGAAAACCTTGTGGCACCGTGGAAAGCGCCCAATCCCAAAGGCACGACCGCCGCCGGCAAAGGTTGCCTCGAATGCCGCATGACCGGCTACCAGGGTCGCATGGGCATCTACGAAACCATGATGCTCACGCCGGAAATCAAACGCCACATCACCGAAAAAACCGATCTCGAAGCCTTTCGCGAACAAGCCTACAAAGAAGGCCTGAAACCGCTGCGCATCAACGGCGCCATGAAGGTCGCCGCCGGACTAACCACGGTAGATGAGATCCTGAAAACCTCGCCGCCGCCGGCCGGGGATCGACGTCAGGCTGCGCGCTAAGAGCCGTTGCGTTGGCGCAGGATCGCGCATCCGCGCGCAAGGACTTGATCCTCGTTCGCACCGCGCAAACGATCAGAATTCCTTCCAGTTCCCGTCCGCTAGCGCAGCATCAGGCCGCCGAAGCGAAATTTTCTCTTGGGTCGCCAGCAACCGCCTTCCCGGCCGCCGCTGTGGCGGCTCAAGCGGAACGGCGGCGCCTTCGGTCGCCGCCTGTCCTTGCGGCTCGCTGCGCTGCCCAGGCGCCGCCATGCCGCTTAACTTGAACCGTGACACCACTTTGGCCAGCACCTCGGCCTCTGATGCCATGTGTTCCGCGGTCGCCGCAGCCTGCTCCACCAGCGCGGCATTCTGCTGCGTCGATTCGTCCATGTGGGTGATCGCCTGATTAACCTGTTCGACGCCGGCATTCTGCTCCTGCGACGCCGCCGCGATCTGGCTGATGATGTCATTGACGCGCCTGACCGCTTCGACAATGTCCTGCATGGTCTTGCCGGTATCCCCCACGATGCGTGCGCCGCCTTGCACCTTCGCGGCGGAAGCGCTGATCAGCACCTTGATTTCCTTCGCCGCCGTGGCGCTGCGCTGCGCCAGCGTTCTGACTTCCGCCGCGACGACGGCAAAGCCTCGCCCTTGTTCACCCGCGCGCGCCGCCTCCACCGCCGCATTCAACGCAAGGATATTGGTCTGGAATGCAATGCTGTCGATCACGCCGATAATGTCCGATATTTTTCGGGAGCTTTCTGAAATATCGTTCATGGTGTTCACCACGCCATCCACCATCTGCCCGCCTTTTTGCGCAACCCCCGTGGCGCCGGCGGCAAGCGTGGCCGCCTGTGTCGCATTTTCTGCATTCTGTTTTACCGTGACGGTAAATTGCTCAACACTGGCTGCAGTCTGCTCGAGGCTGGCCGCTTGCCGCTCGGTGCGCGCCGACAGATGTGCGTTACTGGTCGCGAGTTCGCGTGACGCACCTGCGATGGTGTCAGTGGCTTTGCGCGCCTCGCGGACTATGGCCGCCAGACTGCCGTTCATGTCTCGAAGCGCGCGCATCAATTGCCCTGCCTCGTCGTTGGCACCAGTGGCAAAGGTCCGGGTGAGATCACCGGATGCCACCGTCTGCGCAATCTGCACTGCCTCGTTTAACGGATGCATGATCGAACGCCGCAGCCACCACATCAGCACCAGGCCAAACAGGAGGATAGCCGCTACACTGAAAATGTAGATCAGCTGCCCCGATTGCGCACTGGCAGCCACCGTCTCGCCACTCGACTCCAGTGCGCGTTTTTGATAATCCACCATCGTGTTCAGCGTCGCGACGTAATCTTTGATCGCCGGGACCATGCGCGTATCCACCAGCCGCTTAGCCTCCTCGCTGTTGCCAGCCTTGCGTGCCTCCACCGCCTGGGTGCGCGCCGCAATATACGCTTTGCGCTTTTCGCCGACCTCCGCGAAGATGGCTCGCGCTTCATCGGTGGACAGCAGCGACTCCACCTGTTTCTGCAGTTGGGATATGCGTTGGGTGGTGGTCTCCAGGTCGGGGGCGAGCAGTTTCTTGACGTCCTCGTCCTCGGTGCGCGTCAGCACTATCGCGCGCACTGCGTTGGCCTTGGTCTCGGAAAACCAATCCCAGATGACACGCTCTTCCTTGGCGTCGTCGGTGATGATTCTGTTGACCCGATGCGCCATGTCCCCCAGACGCCAGAATCCGATACCCGCCATGAAAACCATCAACGTCAGTAGTACGAAAAAACCCGCTGCAAGCTTGGTGGCAATTTTCATGTTTACGCCCCTTTTATACCGAGCACGCGTAAAAAATCGCTGGTGTCCGCCTGCCCCCGTCATACCGCCCGTGTTGTGATCGCCCCCCTCCGCCGCGAGAGACGACTGCAGATTAAGCTACAACATTGTTAATGCGTTGTCCATTTTGTGAACAACCGCAGGGCCATGACAATGCCGGGAGTTGGCGGAATCGCCACAACGCAACATGGAGCAAGCCCATTGCCACTACAGAGGCACGGCAGGGAACCGCCGCCGATTTAGCGCCGGGCTGGCAAGACCATCCCGTAGCGGTTGCCGCCAATCCGCAAGCGGTCGATCAATGCGCCTTGCTCAGCAGGCGCATGCCGCGATCCAGCCCATCGAGCGTGAGCGGAAACATGCGATGCGACATGATGTCGCGGGTGATGCGTATCGACTCGTGGTAATCCCACAGTGATTCGTTTTGCGGGTTGAGCCAGATGGTGTTCGGATAAATATCCAGCACGCGCTGCATCCATACCGCGCCCGGCTCTTCGTTGGTGTGCTCGACGCTGCCGCCGGGATAGGTGATTTCATAGGGGCTCATGGTGGCGTCGCCGATGAAGATCACTTTGTAGTCGTGGGCGTATTTGTGCAGGATGTCGATGGTGGCGATGCGTTCATTGTGGCGGCGTCGATTGTCTTTCCACACGCGCTCATACAGAAAATTGTGGAAGTAAAAGTACTCCATGTGCTTGAACTCGGTGCGCGTCGCGGAAAATAACTGTTCGCACACGCGGATATGGTCGTCCATCGAGCCGCCGATGTCGAAGAACAACAGCACCTTCACCGCGTTGTGGCGCTCCGGCACCATTTTCAAGTCCAGCCAGCCGGCGTTCTTGGCGGTGGAACGGATGGTGTCCTCCATATCCAGTTCGTCCGGCGAGCCGGTGCGCGCGAATTTGCGCAACTTGCGCAGCGCCACCTTGAGATTGCGCGTGCCCAGCTCCACGCTGTCGTCGAGATTTTTATATTCGCGCTGATCCCACACCTTGACCGCGCGGCGATGGCGCGACTCCTGCTGGCCGATGCGCACGCCCTCGGGGTTGTAGCCATAGGCGCCGAACGGACTGGTGCCCGCCGTGCCGATCCACTTGCTGCCGCCCTGGTGGCGGCCTTTTTGTTCTTCGAGACGTTTTTTCAGCGTCTCCATCAGTTTTTCCCAGCCGCCGAGGGATTCGACAAGTTTCTTTTCTTCTTCGGTGAGATGCCGCTCAGCCAGCTTGCGCAGCCACTCTTCGGGAATCTGTGCCGCGATACCCTCGACATCGATGATGCCCTTGAAGTACGCCGAGAACACGCGGTCGAAACGGTCGAAGTATTTTTCGTCTTTGACCAGGCAGGTGCGCGAGAGGTAATAGAAATCCTCGACGCTGCCAAAAATAACCTGCTTCTCGAAACCTTGCAGCAGCATCAGGAACTCTTTAATCGAGACCGGCACGCCACCGTCTTTCAGCTTGAGGAAGAATTCTATAAGCATTTGTTTTTAAACACTATTTTTAGATACATCTTCTTACAATTGGTAACAGCTTTGTCGATGGACGGCGCGTTACTATGTTTGTGCGCGAACATTTTAAAGGAGAACCATCATGAATAAATATTTCGTCTCAGCCTTTGCCGCTCTTGCGATCTTCGCCGCCGGCGGCCTGTCATCGGCGCACGCAGGCGGTGTGTCGGTGGGTATCTCTATCGGCGTGCCGGTGATTGTCGCACCCGCACCGGTTTACTACGCGGCCCCTGCCTACTACCCAGCGCCCGTGCCCGTTTACTACGCCGCGCCGCGCGTGGTGTACGCGCCGCCGGTCTACTATGTGCCGCGCGTGGTTTATGCCCATCATGGGCGCGGTCATGGCCACGGACATCACGCACACTGGCGGTAATCGATTCGCCCACCGCACCGTCAATTCGCGTCCGCAACCCTGCGGGCGCGCCTTGGTTTTCTTAGCGTTCCCGGTTTCCGCCCCGCCAGCACGCCGCGCCAGACTTTGAGCTTGGCGTCAAAACCCACGGTGTACGCCGGACTCGATGACGGCAACACCAGCGTCTCAAAACCCGCCTCGGCAAACATCGGCGCGAATCGCCCTGCGGTCTTGCCGTTAAAACACACCCGTTTCAATCCAGTCGCCACGCGCGTGACCTTGCGAAAATCATTGTTCACCGCGTTGCGGATGTTGCTGTCGAGTGCACCGGCGCGCTCGCACTTCTGCAACACATCCCACAAGCCGATGCCGTTTTTCAGCAACAGCGGCAGCCGTTGCGCGTAGGCCATGTCGTACAGCGGTTCATCCAGTAACGCGCCCATCAGTTTCCAGAAGTGATTTTGCGGGTGGCCGTAATACTGCTGTTGCTCCAGCGACTTGGGGCTGGGAAAACTTCCTAAAATCAATATCTTAACGCCCGCGTCGATGACCGGCGCCAAACCCCGCTGCTGCACGGCACGGCCTACTTCTTGCGCGACATGAACACCAGCCGCTCGAACAAATGCACGTCCTGCTCGTTCTTCAGCAGCGCGCCGTGCAGCGGCGGAATGATCTTGTGCTGATCCTGACTGTGCAGCGTTTCGGGCGAGATATCTTCAGCCACCAGCAACTTCAACCAGTCCAGCAATTCAGACGTGGACGGCTTTTTCTTCAGCCCCGGCACGTCACGAATTTCAAAGAACGCATTCAGCGCCTGGCTCAACAGTATTTTCTTGATGCCGGGAAAATGCACATCGACGATTTGCCCCATCGTGTCGCGGTCGGGGAAACGAATGTAGTGAAAAAAGCAGCGCCGCAAAAACGCATCCGGCAATTCTTTTTCGTTGTTGCTGGTGATAATCACCAGCGGCCGCGTTTTGGCCTTGATCAGCTTCTGCGTCTCGTAGACGTAAAACTCCATGCGATCCAGCTCACGCAGCAAGTCGTTCGGAAACTCAATGTCGGCCTTGTCCACCTCATCGATCAGCAGCACCGACGGCTCCGGCGATTCAAACGCCTTCCACAGCATGCCTTGCACGATGTAATTGCCGATGTCCTTCACCTTCTCGTCGCCCAGTTGCGAATCGCGCAGCCGCGACACCGCATCGTATTCATACAGGCCGTGCTGCGCCTTGGTGGTGGATTTGATGTGCCACTCATACAGCGGGCGCTTTAACGCCTTGGCGACTTCGAGCGCCAGCATGGTTTTGCCGGTGCCGGGCTCGCCTTTAATCAACAGCGGACGCTCCAGCGTGATCGCGGCGTTGACCGCCATCATGAGATCATGGGTTGCTACGTAATTGTCGGTGCCTTCAAAACGCATGTTGTGCTCTCAAAAAAAAATAATGGGATGAATTATAGCTGCTGTCGTGCAGGGCTACGGCTTGAGTCCAGATAGCCGCTGCTCCACCTGCAACAGCTTGTCGCGGATCGCCGCGCCGACGAAAATCTGCGGGTCGGACGGCGTATGCTCCTCCGCTTGCTCGCGCTCAAGTATGGTCTTGCGCGCCTGCTCAAACGCCGTCTCGAACGAATAGGTCTTGCGTAGCGCCTCGTCGAACAGCGCTTTCGCCAGATAGGTCGAATCGGATTCGTTGCCGCAGCCAAACGAGGTTTTGGTCGCGCTGGAGGCGGTGATGATCAGCGTGTTGTCGTCCTTGAGCGGCTCGACAAAGCCGCCCGAATAACACGCCGAAACGACGATCACTTTCCACTTAATGCGCGACGCATCCAGCGCCTGCTTTAGCGAAGCCGGATTAACCGGCTGCAAACGCAACGGCCAGAAATCCACCGACAAATCGTGTTTCTCCGAGCCGTGCGACGACACATACAGCACCAGCACATCTTCATCGCGGTTCATCAAGCCGCCGATATGCTTTAGCGCGGCGGACATACTGGTGACGCTGGCCAGCGGATAGTCATGCACGGTGCTTGCATTGTTGAGCAACACCAGCGAACGGCCCTCGGCGTCAAAACGCTGCCGCATCAGTGTGTCGATCAGCTTGACCTCCTTCATGAACACATCTTCGCTCGCATACAAGCCTGCGGTGAGCGTGTACACATCAATGACGCCGGGCCGCTCCGGGAGCAAAGCGGCTAACGCGCGCCGCAACGCGTCGTGCTGGGCGTAGAAGCCTTTTTCGTCGGCCAGCGCGAACCGTTTTTCGTTGGCCTTGCCGCGCGCGTTTTTCGCCTCGGGATCTTCCGCCGGCATCCACAACTGGCCGCGCGGCATCCAAATGGCCGGCGTCACCAGCAGCGCCAAGCCCAGCATTGCGATGCCCGGCTTGCGTCCATTGTGCCCATCCGGCGCGGGAGAAAACCGCCATGACGCAAACACCACTATCGCCGCCCACCACGCGATCTGCACATAAAACAGCCATAGCCAATGCTTGGCCGTCACCGCGATTATTTTCTGCGCCAATACCAAGGTGAACAGGCCGTACACCAGCGCGGCCACCAGACTCGCCGCGGCCAGTGCCACCGGCAAAGCGAGCAACACCGTGCGATCAGCCGTCGCGCGCGCGACGGCGACACCGAACAGCAACACCAGCGGCACAAACAGCAGCGCGCGCGGCAGCTCGAAAATATTCAACCGCCCATGGAGGCCGACGTGAACCATGCCGAAAGCCAGCGCCAACAACAGTGACAAAACCACCAGCGCGATAAAGGCTTCCGCGCTCACCACAAATTCGGCGGGCCGCACGCGGCGTAAAAAAGCCAGCCGCGCCCCCGCGCGCAGATTCTGTGTCACGCCGAACGCGGCGCCGGAGTCGGCGCCGACAGCTGTTGCCGCTGGGGCCGGCAGCGCATCCGTCGCACGCACGAGCGCCTGCGCTGGCGATGCCGCCCACACGCCGCGGGGCACGCGCTCGCGCAACGCGGCCAGCCACGCGTCTCGTTGTACCGCATCTGAAAAGGCCCGCCACGGAATCGTTATGAATGAATAATTATTTAATATAATCAATAACTTAACTTCATCCTGCATTACGTGTTTGAACGTGGCCCACGGCATACGCGCGGTGATGCCGCCGCCGGTATGGGTAAGCACATCGTCACCGAGGGTCAGCACTTGCGGCCCCAGCGCCGTGCTCCCGTCCACGCAAGTGGCGTACATGCGCGCGTCGCGCAGCCGTTGCCCCCAGATCGTGAGCAGACAAACCGCCAGAAACGCCACCACGATCAGCCACTGCAAGCGCCAGTTGCGGCCGATGTAACAGTTAAGCAGCTCCATGTAACCCATGCCGATGGCGATGCCGCACACCACCGACGCCACCGCGAGCAAATAGATCGCCGTACCCCAGCGCACCGAGCGCAGCATAATCTGCGTCGTCTCCTGCATGGCGGCGACGGCCTCGTCAAGCGTTACGATGTAGTCGATACGCTGGTCGGCGTTCGCTTCGATGGGAGAATCCTGCATCTGCGATCAGCCTGGTAAATCCGCGCGGCTGTCGATGTCGTACACCACGCCGGGATCGTCACAGGGAATCAACTGCATTTGCGCGCGGTGTTTTTGGATCACCGCGCGCGCGCCTTCGTCGCCGCTGCAGACCAGCAATGCATCGCGCAACGTGGCGCTGAAGCCGACCGGATGCCCGCGCTCGCCGTGGTATGACGGCGCGGCAATCAGCGCGCCCGCTCGCACCGCGTCGGCAATGCATCGAATCGTTGCGGGTTGTATGCGCGGCATGTCCGCGAGTGCGACCACCCAGCCTGCCGGTTCACGCCCGTGCGTTTGCGTATGGGCTATCACGTGCGCAAGACTCACGCCCATGCCCTCGGCCGCGTTGTCGCAGACGGTGACATCGACGCCTTCGCCTTGCAGCAAACGCACCAGCTCATCACTGCCGGGACGCACCACTGCTGTCACCACCAGCCCCGCCGCCTGCATATTGCGCGCCGAACGCACGCCGATGGCGACGCCATCCAGTTGATGCAAGAGTTTGCCGCCCCCTGAAGACGCGCCGCTGCCGAAGCGCGACCCCGCGCCGGCGGCAAGTAGAATTCCGGCGACAGGCCGCTGCGATGATTCATTCATGGTGGCCCGATTATACGCAGCGCATGCGGTAAACTCCTGCCTGCTAGAACGCCTTCAAATCCACATCAGGCCATCAGGATTAATTACATTGAAACAAATACTTACAGCACTAATGGGTTTCGGCTTCAGTTGGAGCATGCTGGATGCACACGCACAAACGGAAACCTATCCGACGCGTCCGATTCGTCTCATCGTGCCGTTTTCCCCCGGCTCCAGCACCAATGACATACTCGGCCGCGGCATCGCGCAGCGGCTCACTGCGGCGCTCGGCCAGCAAGTCGTGGTCGATAACCGTCCCGGCGCGGGCGGCACCTCCGGCACCGA
>CANIID010000098.1 GCA_947467315.1 Betaproteobacteria bacterium
ACATGGATTTCGTCGAAACGGTCCGACAACAGTAGCGGACGATTGGTCAGCGCAGCCAAAGCATCGGTAACGACCGTAAGGCCTTTCAGGCTGTCCAATTCCGCAACTATCGAGACGACCTCGCGCGCCTGCAGAAAGGCTGGGGTAGCTTCGTTTGGCTTGGCCTGGTGAGCTCGGCGACCGAACCACTTAAGCATGACAGTGCCTAGAATTAATAGCGGGTAGGCATTGTATCGAAAAATACAGCCTCAGGCATTCGCGGCGACGTCTTGCCACTGCAAGCCCGCGTTCCCGGTGCATGGCGCTGGCACACAAACCCACCGCATTGGATTATGATTTGCCTGTGCGCATGACCGCGCCCGCTCAACAACAGAAGGCGATAGAAAACAGATGACACGGTCTATACAACGTATATCGGCTCTTTTGCGTTCGACTGCGCCGTGGATTGGTTTGGCGCTTGGTGCAATGGCGTGGGCGGGCAGCACCGCGTCGGCCGCCGGGCTGGGCCCCATCACGGTGCGCTCGTTACTCGGCCAACCGCTGATCGCGGAAATTGAAGTGGTGGTCAGCGACAAGCGCGAACTGGAGTCGCTCTCCGCGCGCGTCGCCCCGCTCGACGCGCACCGCGGGGCAAACATCCCGTACCTGGTCACGGAACTGGGATTGCGCGCCGCGATACAAACGACCAAAGCGGGGCGCAGCATCATTCGCGTCGAATCCTTGAGGCCAGTCAACGATCCGGCGGTGAAACTGCTGATTGAATTATCCGGCTCCGGCGCGCGGACACTGCGCGACTACCCCCTATTGCTGGACCCGCCGGAGGTGCGGCAACGCTAGTGCGGACAGCCCGGCACATACCTGCCCGTCGCTGCCCGTACCCGCCCTACCCTTCGATTTTCACCACCGAAAACAGCACGCGCTCACACGCGGCGTTTCTTTCAACCACCGCCTTCGGTCGCAGCACGATGTGCTGATTGCCGCTTTCCATGTAGACATTGTCAACCTGGGTAAATGATCCGCTGCGGACAATGACTTCGACTTCTTTCTGACTGGCCGCATCCGCGCTTAGCAATATCGCGAAGTCCAGCGGCACGCGCTGCGATGCCCCCATATCGGCTTGGCGCTGTTCCTCGCGGCGGATGCGCACCAGCGACGCATGGGTGCCGAGTAACTGAACCCCGACGCGCTGCTGATCGCCTTCGATACCCAGCACGCGGCGCACGACACCTACGCGCCAGTGCCGCAGCACCTCCCCTTCCACCGCCACCAGACTGCCCACCTCTACCCAGTCACCGGCTAACGCCGGGAGTATCGCCCCGTAGCCGCCCTCGCTCACATCATCTACCACCCAGCTTTCCGCATTGGGTTGACCGGTGAAATCCAGCGAGTCGTTCACCACGAATTCCAGAGTGCGCAAAATGCCCTTGAACCCCGGCACCACAGTGACACGAGCCTTGATTTTCTGGCGTTCGTGCTGCCGCGCCTGGGTCTTGCCCGACCAATCGTCCTGCACGTGTTCCAGTATGGATCTGACGAATGCCGGATCGGATTTGCCTTCCAACATCAGGCCGGGCGGCAACTCGCGCGTCGCATTCAGGACCGCAGTGGTTTTTTCCAGTGCTTCCACTGCCGGACCGGCGCCAAAATACAATACGTCGCCGTCCGGCCGCGGCTCGCGCGTGGTGCGCGCAGGCGCCTCTGGATACCTGAGATCGAACCAGTGCGTGCATCCAGCAGCGTCGGTTTTTGACAGCACAAACAGCGGCGCAAAATGGCTCACGACTTGCGTCGCAATATCTTGCTCCGATGGCTGAAGATTTTCGCTGGAAAGCGCCGACTGAACCATGGCCTTGAGGAACTCCAGCTTAAACGTGGTCGTTTCATCGGGATAGATCCGCACACCTTCATCGACATTGCTTCCGCCAACGAAGCCATAAAGGCCGGCCAGGTTCATCCACAGATCCGCGCTGGGCGCGGCATAGCGTATGCGCGACCATTGCAACTGCCGCCGCAGCGCGCGCAACGCCCGCGCCAGCGCCACCGGCACCTTGAGCCGAAACGAGCGCACGCCCTGGCTGTCTTCGGCGTAACGCTGCACACACTCCACATAGGCCGTGGCCAGTTCGCTCCAATAACCGTAAGCGCTATTCCATAGCTCGCCTTCACGCATTTTTTTCTGCCGGGACGTAGTCAGGTATTCACGCAACAGCGCACGCGTATGCGCCAACGCCGCAATGTCCAGAACCTGGATTTCATCGTAACGTTCGTCCAGGGTCAGCGCATCGACATTGCGGATCGCTTCCAGGGCTTCAGTGATCGCCAACACCGCCGCCACCGCATTGCCCTGGGGTAATTCGGCCACGACATCGCGTGCGCGCTTGTTCGCCGGGAACGTTCCCGTGGCTTTTCGCCCGCCTGTCCAATGCAGCATGCTCTCTCCTGTCATTCAGTATCTCCCTAACCTCACGCTCGGTGCCAACCCGGCGCTCGCGCGACTGTGATGCGGTCATTGTAAACCGCAAGTGACGCGACGTTTCGCCAACAACGCCGCGACCCGGTAAAATGCGTTGTCCACCCATGCCAAGTCGCTGAGTCGTATGGGCGAGATGCGGCGATCCCTCCATTTTTGATGGCGCTCTTTCTACTTTTTAACCATGGTTTTAATGTGCCGGCCTTGATCTCCCTAACCATCAATGGCGACTGCCGCCAATTCGAAACACCGCTCACCTGCGCCGGCGTGATAGCCGCATTGGGCCTGACCGGCAAGCGTGTCGCACTCGAATGCAACGGCGAGATTATTCCACGCAGTGCGCTGGATGCCCACACGCTCGCCGATGGCGACCGCATTGAAATCGTCGTAGCCGTGGGCGGCGGTTAAGCACGGCCCCTACTAAAATCCGCCAACGATAGTCCTAAAGGAGCACCACATCATGACCCCGCACGAAAATCTGGATCCCTTGCTGATTGGCGGCCAAGCGTTTGCCTCGCGCCTGCTGGTCGGCACCGGCAAGTACAAGGACTTCGCCGAAACCCGAGCCGCAGTGGAAGCCAGTGGCTCGCAAATCATCACGGTGGCGATACGCCGCACCAACATCGGTCAGAATCCCAACGAGCCCAGCCTGCTGGACGCGATTCCGCCGTCGAAGTACACCCTGCTGCCCAATACCGCCGGCTGCTATACCGCCGACGACGCGGTGCGCACCCTGCGTCTCGCACGTGAACTGCTCGATGGCCACACGCTGGTGAAACTCGAAGTGCTGGGCGACCCGAAAACGCTATACCCCAACGTGGTCGAAACCATCGCCGCCGCAAAGACGCTGGTCAAAGACGGTTTCAAGGTGATGGTCTACACCTCGGATGATCCCATCATCGCCAAGCAGCTCGAAGAGATCGGCTGTGTTGCGGTGATGCCGCTGGCCTCGCTGATCGGCTCGGGCATGGGCATACTGAATCCGTGGAATCTGCAAATCATCATCGAAAACGCCAAGGTGCCGGTGGTGGTTGATGCCGGCGTCGGCACCGCCTCCGACGCGGCGATTGCGATGGAGCTAGGCTGCGACGCCGTGTTGATGAACACCGCCATCGCCACGGCGGGCGATCCGGTACTGATGGCCTCAGCGATGAAAAAAGCCGTCGAAGCCGGGCGCGAAGCTTGGCGCGCGGGGCGCATGCCGAAGAAGCTTTATTCGGCGTCGCCCAGTTCACCCACCACCGGCATGATCGGCAAGGCGTGAACGGCATCCATAATATAATCGTTTATAAACATATACTTAAATAATACACTGTGACTGAGCCGCGCCACATCCGTAGCTACGTGCTGCGTCAGGGACGCGTCTCCAGCGCCCAGCACCGCGCCCACGAAACGCTGCTGCCGCGTTACGGCGTACCCTTTACCGAAGCACCGCTCGATCTCGAACAGCTGTTCGGTCGCACGGCGCCCAAAATTCTGGAAATCGGTTTTGGCATGGGGGAAACCACGGCGGAAATCGCTGCTGCACAACCGCAAAACGATTACCTCGGTATTGAAGTCCACACCCCCGGTGTCGGCAGTCTACTGAAGCAAATCGACGCGCGCGCACTCCCCAACGTGCGCATTATTCAGCACGACGCCGTGGAAGTGCTGCGGCATATGATTGCGCCGGGCAGTCTGGATGGCGCGCATATTTTCTTTCCGGATCCGTGGCCCAAGAAACGCCAGCAAAAACGGCGGCTGATTCAACCGCCGCTGGTTTCATTGCTCGCGCAAAAGCTCAAACCCGGCGGCTATCTGCACGCGGCAACAGATTGGCATGAGTACGCAGAACAAATACTCGCGGTACTGTCGGGTGAATCCATGTTGGCGAATACGGCAGCAGACTACGCCGAGCACCCCGCCTACCGACCGCAGACCAAATTCGAGACGCGCGGACTAAAGCTCGGTCACGGCGTGTGGGACATTATTTTTCGGCGGGCGTAAACAGTACGCTGGCCGGCGCGCCGCTCGTGACGGCCGCGCACCGCTCCAACGTCAGCAGCCGTTTGCGCAACGCGTCCATGTCCAGCGGGCGCGAGAAATAGTAGCCCTGAATTTCGTCGCACCCGTTTTTACGCAAAAACTGCAACTGGTCTTCTGTTTCGACTCCTTCCGCGATCACGCGCAAGTCGAGTGCGTGGCCTAATTGGATCACTGCATGCGCGATGGCGGCGCCGTCATTGGATGCCGTCACTTCGCGTGTGAATGACTGATCGATTTTCAGTCGGTCAATAGGGAAACGCCGCAGATAGCTCAAGCTGGAATACCCGGTGCCAAAATCATCAATGGCCAGTTGCAAACCCAGCGCTTTCAAGGCCTTGAGTTTGGCGACCACGGCATCCACATCGTTCATTGCCAGGCTCTCGGTAATTTCGAGCTCGAGATGCTGCGGCGCCAACCCCGTACGGGCCAGTATTTCACCGACCTTGTCGATCAAATGTTTGTCTCGAAACTGGCGCGCCGACAAATTCACCGCGACATGCCCCACGTGAAAGCCATCGTCCATGAGTTTCCGGGTCTGGCGGCAGGCCTCCTCCATCACCCAAGCGCCGATACTCACAATCAGGTCGGTCTGCTCGGCCACCGGAATAAACCGCCCCGGCGACACCATACCCATCTCCGGGTGCCGCCAGCGCAGCAGCGCCTCCATGCCGATAAACCTGCCGTCACCGGCGGCGACCTGCGGCTGGTAATGCACCATCAACTCGCCATTCTCCACGGCGCGCCGCAAGTTTCCTTCGAGGTACAGCCGCTCCTCGGCGCGGCTATCGCCTTCCGCCGAATAGAAGTAATAACAATCGCCCCCCTGATTGCGCGCATGCCGCATCGCGGTATCGGCATGACGCAACAACGTTTCGGGATCGGCCCCATCGGCAGGATACAGCGCGCAGCCCACGCTGCACGTCACCACGATTTCCTGTTCGCCGAGCTTGAACGGTTCGCGCACCGCGATCAACAGTCGCGCCATTGCCAGTGCCGCAGCGCTGGAATTTTCGACATCGATCAGCGTCATGGCGAAGGAATCCGCCCCCAGACGCGCCAACGAATCATGATCGCGCAATGCGCCCCGCAAGCGGTTGGCAACCAGCTTCAGCGCCTCGTCGCCGGCTGCGTGGCCCAGGCTTTGGTTCACATACTTGAAGTGATCGACATTGGCCACCACGGTGGCCACCATGCGCTTATAACGCTCGCTGTACGCTATGCCATGGCGCAGATGATCCACCAGCAATGGCCGATTGGCGACTCCGGTCAGCGCATCGTGCGTGTCATAGCGAACCATCTCGTCGAGATAGTGCCGCGTCTCGGTAAAATCCATGATCGCGCCGATCAGCGCCGGCGCTTTGCCATCGGCTGCGCCGATATTGACACCCCATTCACGTACCCAGCGCTCCTCGCCATCCGCGCGCACGATGCGGTACTCAAGGCGGTAGCGGGTGCCGGCGGCAAGCTGCCCCTGGAAATCGTAGCAAGCGCGCTCGAAATCCTCCGGCACAATGATGGAGCCCCACGTGCGAACGGCATTGTCAAAAAACTCTTCTGGCGCATAGCCGGTCAACTCGCGCGAGCCCTCGCTGATAAACGCCATGCTCCATTGCGTATCATTCGAGCGTTGAAACGCGGCGACCGGCAAATGCTGCACCAAGGTGGTCAATCTGCGCGCGTTGTCACGCACGTGCGTGTGCAGTTCCACCTTTGCGCTCACCTCCGTGGCAAAACCCAACGAGCCGATCACCGCGCCTTGGCTATCGCGCAACACCGTGCGGAAGGTTTCATAGTGGCGCGAAACACCGGCCCGACTGACCAGCACCAAATCGCCGCGCCGTGCGCCGGGTTCGGCAATGAGACTCAGGTCCTCCTCGCGGACACGCTCGGCGGTCTCCAGCGGAAACAGGCTGAAGTCCGTCGTGTCGATCACGTCGGCAACCGCGAGGTCACCGCCGCCTACCTGAAACCCGCACATTTTCCTGAACGCGGCGTTGGCCGCCACATAACGCAACCCAGTGTCTTTAACCCACGCCGGATCCGGCAACGCCTCAAGAAAACCGCCGCGTAATATTTGCGCGAGTGTGTCGGCGTGAATTGAAGGCGGTGCAGGCGGTGTGGTCATACGCTCACGTGTCTATCCGTTGTCTATCCGTTGTCTACCTTATGGCTCAACCCGCAGCCCTGCTTCCTTGATCAGTTTTCCCCATCGCGCCGCCTCGTTGGCCATGAACGCGCCGAACTGCTCCGGCGTGCTGGACTGCGCCTCGACACCAAGCTCACCGAGACGGGTCTTCACGTTTTGCGAGGCCAGCGCTTTGATCAGGTCGGCATTCACCTTGTCGATAATCGGCCGCGGCACGCCGGCCGGAAACAAAATGCCCCACCAGTTGACCGCGGCAAAGCCTTTCAGGCCGCCTTCCGCCAGTGTCGGCAACTCCGGCGTGAACGGCCAGCGTTGTTCGCTGGTCACCGCCATCGCGCGCAGCTTGCCGGTTTTCATCGCCTGCATCGCTGGCACCGCATCGGAAAACATGGTGGTGATCTGCCCGCCCATGAGGTCGGTAATCGCGAGCGCATTGCCTTTGTAATTCACTGTGATCATCTTGACGCCGGCGATGCGCTGGAACATTTCGCCCGCGAAGTGCGACATGCTGCCAGGGCCGCTGGTGCCGTAGGTGAGTTCGCCGGGACGCGCTTTTGCCAGCGCGACCAGATCCTTGATGGTCTTCACCGGCAGGGTCACCGGCACCACCAGGATGTTGGCGGAGTTGGTGATGCGCGACACCGGCGCGAAATCTTTTTGCCAGTCGTAATTCACTTTTGCCAGCAGTGGCTTGGCGACCACCGGGCCGAAATTACCGAGCAAAAAGGTGTAGCCGTCGGCAGGCTGCTTCGACGCATATTCCATGCCGATCGCGCCATCGGCGCCGGGGCGCGATTCCACAATTACCTGCTGGCCCCAGTATTCGCCCAGCTGCTGACCGATGATGCGGGCCATCACGTCAGAGCTCCCGCCCGGTGGATAGGTCACGATGAATCGCACCAGCTTGTTGGGATAGGTTTGTGCCAATACCGGCGCGCCCGCCATCATGGCCACTACTGCTACGCCAATTGCCGCGTTCAGAAAACGTTTCATACTGAACTCCTCCTGTGATGGGATGACCCGGTATTTACAGACGTTTACTTTACCCGAAGGCGCGCGCAAAAAATCAAACCCCGAATATTAGTCATAACTATATGTTTTAATTGATATTTTTACGAATGGGGCTCCGGCAGGAACAGTTGCAGCAATTCATTCAGAAAGCGCCGCCCCCGCAGCGTGGGCGCGATGCGTAGATGATCGCGCGTGATCAAGCCGCGCTGCTCTGCGGCCTCCAGCGGTTTTAACACACGAGTCAGCGGCACACCCGCACGCTCGGCAAACAAGCGCGTTTCAAAGCCGCCATTCAATCGCAGCGCGTTCATCATGAATTCAAAGCCAATCTCGCTCGCCACGACCTCGTGGGTTTCCTGTATCGCGTTGCCTTCAAGCGCTTTTTCCATAAACTGTTTCGGCTGGCGATAGCGCGCCTCGCGCAACACGCGGTCGGGAAACGACAGCTTGCCGTGCGCACCCGCGCCGATGCCGATGTAGTCGCCGAACATCCAGTAATTCAGATTGTGTTTGCAGCGCGCGCCGGGCTGCGCGAAAGCGGAGGTTTCGTAGTTATCGTAGCCACGTTCCGCCAGCACGGCTTCGATGGCGATTTGCATTTCGGCAGAAGTATCATCATCCGGCAGCTTGGGCGGATAGCGATGAAAATAGGTGTTCGGCTCCAGCGTCAAATGATATGCCGACAGATGCGGCGGCTGGAAGGTGAGCGCCGTCTCGATGTCCGCCAGCGCCTCGGCCATCGTTTGCTGCGGCAAGCCGTACATCACATCCAGATTGAAATTATCGAAATGCTCGCGCGCGATGTCGATGGCCCGCCGCGCCTGCATGTCGTCGTGAATGCGCCCCAGCGCTTTGAGGTGGCGCGGATTAAAGCTCTGAATGCCCAGCGACAAGCGATTCACCCCCGCGGCGCGGTAGTCGCGAAAGCGCCCGGCTTCAACGGTGCCGGGATTCGCCTCCAGCGTGATCTCCGCGTCGGGATTCAGCGGCAACCGCGCGCGCACGCCGGCAAGAATGGCATCCACCGCCGCGCCCGACAGCAAGCTCGGCGTGCCGCCACCGAAAAACACGCTGCTGATGCGCCGCCCCCACACGCGCGGCAAGGTCTGCTCAAAATCCGCAATCAGCGCGGCGACGTAATCCTGTTCCGGAATCTCGCCCGGTGTAACCCCTGCGGTACGCACCTCATGCGAATTAAAATCACAGTAGGGGCATTTTTTCAGACACCACGGGATGTGAATGTAGAGTGACAGCGGCGGCAGCGCCGAGAACTGCGGCGAGGCGTGAGCCGTGAGGCGTGAGGTGTGAACCGCGCCGTCACGTGCATTGCCGTTAGCCGTCATGCTTCACCAGTTCCTGGAGCTTGGCTACCAGCAATAGCAGCGCTTTACCGCGATGGCTGATGGCGTTTTTTTCCTGCGGCGGCAATTGCGCCGCAGTCTTGTTCAGCGCGGGCACATAAAAATACGGGTCGTAACCGAAGCCGCCCTCGCCGCGCGGGATGTCGGTAATGTCGCCATGCCAGCGCCCTTCGGCGATCAGCGGCTCTGGATCATCGGCGTGGCGCACCAGCACGATCACGCAGGTGTAATGCGCGCTGCGATCCGTTTTATCGGCCAGCAGCGCGATGAGCTTTGCGTTGTTGCGCGCATCCTGCGTGTCGCGCGTGGGCGTATCGGCCATCGTCGCAAACCGCGCTGAATGCACCCCCGGTGCGCCGCCCAACGCCGCGACGCAAATGCCCGAGTCATCCGCGAATGCCGGCAAGCCCGACGCGCGGCTGGCATGGCGCGCTTTGGCCAGCGCGTTTTCGATGAAGGTGCAATGCGGTTCTTCGGCCTCGGCAATGCCTAATTCCGATTGCGGCACTATCATCAAACCCAGCGGCTCGCACAGTTGGCGGAATTCGCGCAACTTGCCGGGATTACCGGAGGCCAGAACCAACCGGCTCAGTTCCACAAATTATCCTTTTAAAACAAATACTTACTATATATCCCATGCGGCGCGCTGTTTGCCCACCAGCGCACGAATACCGTTTTGCGCGAGCTCGACCATGGCATCCATTTCCGCGCGCGAAAACGGCGCGCCTTCGGCCGTGCCCTGAATCTCGATTAAGCCCCCGCTGCCGGTCATCACCACATTCATGTCGGTGTCGCAGGTGGAGTCTTCAGCGTAATCCAGATCGAGCAGCGGCACACCCGCGTGCATGCCCACCGACACTGCCGCGACGTGATCGCGTATCGGCGATGCCGCGATCAGCTTTTTCGCCAGCAATCCGCTCACCGCGTCGTGCAGCGCGACGAACGCGCCGGTGATACTCGCGGTGCGCGTGCCGCCGTCGGCTTGCAACACATCACAATCGAGGTGTATCGAGCGCGGGCCGAGCGCGCTCAAATCCACCACCGCGCGCAACGAGCGCCCGATCAGACGCTGAATCTCCTGCGTGCGGCCGGACTGCTTGCCGCGCGCCGCCTCGCGATCCATGCGGGTGTTGGTGGAACGCGGCAGCATGCCGTATTCCGCCGTCACCCAGCCCTGCGGCGTGCCGCGCAGATGCGGCGGCTGTTTTTCCAGCACGCTGGCGGTGCATAACACCTTGGTGTTGCCGCTTTCGATCAGCACGGCGCCTTCGGCGTGGCAGGTATAGTTGCGCGTGATACGTATCGCGCGCAATTCGTCGGGTTTTCTTCCGCTGGGCCTTTTGTTGACAAGTGAGCTCATGCTATCTTCCCGGTTCAAAATAGTGAATGCTGATTATACGTGAGCCTATCGTGAATACCCCCTCAGTGATTTACAGCATGACCGGTTACGCCATCGCGACCAAAGAGTTGGCCGACGGTGCGTTCCGTGGCGCGCTCACCGTTGAAATCCGCGCGGTCAACAACCGCTACCTCGACATCCAGTTTCGCCTGCCCGAAGAGCTGCGCGCGGTCGAACCCGCGTTGCGCGAATTGCTCGCTGCCAAACTCACGCGCGGCAAAATCGAATGCCGCGTTTCCCTCACCGCATCGGCGGAGATTCCCGTCGCGGCGGAACTCAACGCAGCCATGCTGCAACAACTCGCCGCGCTCAACGCCCAGGTGCTGAAAGCATTCCCGCAAGCCGGCAGCCTGCGCGCCGCCGACGTGCTGCGCTGGCCCGGCATGTTGGGCGCGGACACGCTGCCTGCGGATGCCCTGCGCGACGCCTGCCGCGAACTGACCGCCGCCGCGCTCGCCGAATTCATCGCGGCGCGCGCACGCGAAGGCGCGAAGCTTAAAGAAGCGATCCTCGAACGCGCGACCGCCATCGAGCAAAAAGTCGCCGCAGTCGCGCCCCGTATGCCCGCCGCCATCGCGGCATTCCAGGAAAAACTCAACCAGCGCCTGAAAGACGCGCTGCTCAACGCCGACGACGAGCGTATCCGCCAGGAAATCGTGCTCTACGCCGGTAAAATCGATGTCGATGAAGAACTCACACGGCTGAAAACCCATATGGCAGAATTGCGGCGCATCCTTGGCAAAGGCGGCGCCGCAGGCAAGCGGCTGGATTTCCTGATGCAGGAACTGAACCGCGAAGCCAACACCCTGGGCGCCAAAGCCGCCGATATTGAAATCACGCAGGCGTCGATGGATTTAAAATTGCTGATTGAGCAGATGCGTGAACAAATACAGAACATTGAGTAAGGAGTCAGGTGTGAGAGGTAAGGCGAAGTATTGTGGATGGGCGTCGGCAGTGGCAAATGGCACCGTTGTCGCTTACTCCTCACCCCTCACCCCTCACGCCTCACGCTAACCATGCCAGGCAACCTCTTCATCGTCAGCGCGCCGTCCGGCGCCGGTAAAACCAGCCTCGTCGCGGCGCTGCTGGACGCCGATCCGCATGTGCGCAAATCCGTGTCCTTCACCACGCGCAAGCCGCGCCCCGGCGAAGTCAACGGCCGCGAATACAATTTCGTCACCGTGGATGCATTCGAGCGCATGCGCGCGCAAGGCGAATTCGTCGAAAGCGCGCTGGTCCACGGCAACCATTACGGCACCTCACACCAGTGGATAGGCGCTCGACTGGCCGAAGGCCACGATATCCTGCTCGAAATCGACTGGCAGGGCGCCGCCCAGGTGCGCAAGGTCAATCCGGCGGCGATCACGATTTTCATCCTGCCGCCATCGTATGAGGCGCTGCTGTCGCGCCTGAACAGCCGCGCCACCGACGCCCCGGAAATCATCGCCCGGCGGCTGCATAACGCCCACGAAGAGATATCGCATCTCATTGATTTCGATTATGTTATTATCAACGAAGATTTCGACCAAGCGGCGCAGGAACTGGCCGCCATCGTGGTTGCGGAACGGCTCAAACGCCCTCGCCAGAGCGGGCGCCACCAAGAGCTTTTCAAGCAGTTATTGCACCCCCCTCAATAGCACCGCCCCAGCACCAGCATCAACCGGAGAACCATTATGGCCCGCATTACCGTGGAAGACTGCCTCAAAAGAATCCCCAATCGCTTTGAAATGGCGCTCGCGGCCACCTTTCGCGCACGGCAAATCGCCAACGGCTCGCAGCCGATGATGGAAACCAATCGCGACAAGCCCACCGTGGTTGCGCTGCGCGAACTCGCCGCCGGCAAGTACGGCGCGGAAATTCTCAACAAGACTGCCTGAGGGGTAGGTAGCCTTATGTGTTATGTGGGTTGGGGTTGCTCTGCACCAGCACTGACCTTGCAACGCGCTTAATAAGGCTGCACCCAATGTAATGCCCGGAGCCGCGACACTCATCAGGGATTGTTCCGCCTATCTCAAGCCGGAAGATGTCGCGCAGCTTCAAACGGCCTATCACTTCAGCGCTTCGGCCCACGAGGGCCAGTTACGCAACTCCGGTGAACCGTATATCTCGCACCCGCTGGCGGTTGCCGGCATCCTCGCCGAATGGCATCTGGATTCGCAGGCACTGACCGCCGCGTTGCTGCACGACGTGATGGAGGACACCTCCGTCACCAAAAACCAGATTCTCGAAATGTTCGGCAAGCCGGTGGCCGAACTCGTCGATGGCGTGTCCAAACTCGACAAGATCGAGTTTGAAACCCAGGAAGAAGCGCAAGCCGAAAATTTCCGCAAAATGCTGCTGGCGATGGCGCGCGACGTGCGCGTCATTCTCATCAAGCTCGCCGACCGGCTGCACAATATGCGCACGCTGGACGCGGTGCCCGCGCACAAGCGCCGCCGCATCGCGCGCGAGACCATGGATATTTACGCGCCCATCGCCAACCGGCTGGGCCTGAACAGCATCTTCCAGGAACTCGAAGATCTGTCGTTCCAGTATTTGTATCCCGGCCGCTGCCGCGTACTGTCCAAGGCGGTAAGCGCCGCACGCGGCAATCGCCGCGAAGTGGTCAGCAAAGTACTCGCCGCGATTGAAAAACGCTTGCTCGACAACGGCATTACCGCGCAAGTGCGCGGCCGGCAGAAACATCTGTATTCGATTTATCGCAAGATGCGCGACAAGCATCTGTCGTTTGCGCAAGTGCTGGATATCTACGGCTTTCGCATCGTGGTGAAAGACGTGCAGGCCTGCTACATCACGCTCGGCCTGTTGCACGGGCTGTACAAGCCGATCCCCGGCAAGTTCAAGGATTACATAGCGATACCCAAGGCCAACGGCTATCAGTCCCTGCACACGCATCTGTTCGGGCCATTCGGCAGCCCGATTGAAATGCAGATACGCACGCAGGAAATGCACAAGATCGCCGAAGCCGGCGTGGCCTCGCACTGGCTCTACAAAAGCGCCGATCAGTCGATCACCGATCTGCAAAAGAAAACCCATCAGTGGTTGCAAAGCCTGTTGGAAATGCAATCCGAGTCGGGCGATTCGGTCGAGTTTCTCGAACACCTGAAAGTCGATCTGTTTCCCGACGAAGTGTATGTATTCACCCCCAAGGGCAAAATCATGGCGTTGCCACGCGGCGTGACCGCCGTGGATTTCGCTTATGCCGTGCATACCGATGTCGGCAACCGCTGCGTCGCGGTGAAGATCAATCAGGAACTGATGCCGCTGCGCACCGAGCTTAAGAACGGCAATCGCGTGGAGATCATCACGGCGTCGCATGCGAAACCGAATCCGCTGTGGCTGAATTTTGTCGCCACCGCCAAGGCGCGCTCGCATATCCGACACTTTCTCAAGACCATGCATTTCGACGAGTCGGTGCAGCTCGGCGAACGCCTGCTCAATCAGGCGCTGGGCACCTTCAAGTCCACCCTCAATGCCGTGCCCGAAGCGCAATGGGGCAAACTGCTGCGCGATGCCAACGCGAAAACCCGCGCGGATATGCTGTCGGATATCGGATTGGGAAAACGCCACGCGGTGGTGGTCGCGCGCCAGTTGCTGGCGATTCGTGATCCGGCGCCGGGCGAGCCTGCGGGCGGCGGCATGGGCACGGTGCTTATTCGCGGCTCGGAAGGCATGGCGGTGCAGTTTTCCAAGTGCTGTCACCCGATTCCCGGCGATCGCATCATCGGCCTCATCAGCAAAGGCCAGGGCATGGCCATTCACACGCACGATTGCCCGGTGCTGGCGAAATCGCACCATGAACCGGAGCGCTTGCTCGACGTCGATTGGGACGACGAAGCCAACAAACTGCACGACGTCAACATCCGCATCGTAGTCGCCAACGAACGCGGCGTGCTGGCGCAGGTGGCGGCCAGTATCGCCGATGCGGAATCGAACATTCAGAATGTCGCGGTCGAGCCGCAGGATGGCGGCAAGTACGCCGCGATGCAGTTCACGCTGCAAGTGCAGAATCGCCTGCACCTGGCGCGCATCATGCGCGAATTGCGGCGGATTCCGGAAGTCGCGCGGATTACGCGCGTGCGCAATTAACGCTTCTGCCGTCCGCAGATGCTGTAGCCGTCCTGCCAGCCCAGCGTGTAGTTGTTGTCCTTGCCAAAGCGGCCGGCATCGCGCCGGTAGTTGCCGCGCAGGCTTTCGCAGCCGTCGGTGAAGCCATCCTTGAACGCGGGCGGGTAACCGGACAGATTCATGTTGGGCGTAGCGCGCGGCGTCGCGGCCCCTGACGGCGGCACTGTCTTGCTGGCGGGGGACGGCGTCACCGGCTGCTCCTGAACCAACGGCGCGCACCCCGCCATCCATGCCATGAGCGCAATGCAAACAATGACGACAACGGTGGGGATATTTTGTGTGATCATGATCGCGTTGGGCAACCGCGTCGCTGCAAAGTTCAGTGGCTGCGTCTGTGTGCGACTTCGGGGCAACGCAAGACAGAATGATAATTACAAATGAAATCAAACACATAGGACACCACTCAGCGAAGCGCCATCTGCTTGACCCCGTTACCCTCCATTCCGCGCTTAGGCCACAGTCGATCGTCCCCTGCGCTCGATCACGAGGTGATGCCACGAAGCCCCCCCTCGTACGCTGACCTCTTGTCACGAGGCATCGCTGACGGGTGCGCGCGTGAAAGGGAGCTGGCAAACGCATCGCGCGGTATCGCCATGGCAGTGGCTTGTATTACGCGCTCGGCTGGCATACATTGGCCACAAACCAAGCGCCGCTCCCACACACGGCCCGCACTGCTCACCACCATCACCCAAGGGGGCCCGGCATGTTTACCGCGGTAAATCCACACAAGATGGAACGTACCCACGACCGGGGCACACAATCATGACCGAGCCTTCCGTCTTTTTCGACGACGCAGCGGCCTATGAAGCATTCATGGGGCGCTGGAGCCGCTCAGCAGGCACACTTTTTCTCGATTGGATAGCGCCGCCAAAGCGTGCGCGCTGGCTCGATATTGGCTGTGGCACCGGCGTATTCACCGAGCTGATAGTCGATACCGCTGCACCCGCGGCAGTGTTCGCCGTTGATCCGACGGCGGTGCAGATCGAACACGCGCGACGTCAGCCGGTCGGACAGCACGCCGATTTTCAGATGGGCGACTCGCAGGCGCTGCCATTCCCCGATAACACCTTCGACGTGGTGGTTTCCGCACTTGTGATCAATTTCATCCCTGACCGTCCCAAGGCGCTTGCCGAGATGCGCCGCGTCGGGCGCGCCGGCGGCACCGTGGCAGGCTATGTGTGGGATTTTGCCGGGGAACGCAGTCCGGGGTCACTCTTACGAATCGGCCTTCATGAGATTGGCATCGCGGTAGCCGATATTCCAGGCGCCGCCGATTCGGGACTCGACGCGTTGCAATCACTGTTTGAGCGCGCGGGCCTTGAACAGATCGCCAACAAAGCCATCGATGTCACGATGCCGTTCGCCAGTTTCGACGATCTATGGCGCGCACAGATGCAGAGCTTTGGCCCGCGGGGAAAGGCCGTGGCGGCGCTGTCTGACGCTGATCGCGCACGATTGATCGATAAGGTGCGTGCGCGCCTGCCGGCGGGGCCGGACGGCAGCGTCGCCTATTCCGCGCGCGCACACGCTATTAAGGCACGCGTTCCGCAGTAATCTTCAGCTGCATTCTCTGTTTGCGCTCATGTCTCGACCAACAACGAGGTAACAAAATGTCGGCAATAGTCAAACGGCAAGCGCCCGCTACCCCCGTAACCGCAACCCTCGCCGAGTGGGCGCTCGCCCGCGACACCGCGCACATACCCGCGGACGTGCGCGAGGCCGCGCGCCGCTGCGTGCTCGACTGGATGGCCGTATCCCTCGCCGGCGCGGAAGACCCGCTGATACGCCTATTGATCGATGCCGCGCTGGAAGAAGGCGGCAACCCGCGCTGCACGCTGGTGGCGCAAAGCGAGCGTGTTTCGCCATTGCAAGCCGCGCTGATCAACGGCGCCACCTCGCACGCGCTCGACTACGACGACGTGAATCTCGCCATGAACGGCCATCCCACGGCGGCGGTGTTGCCCGCCATCCTGGCGCTGGCGGAAACGCGTAACAGCAGCGGTTCGGAAATGATCGCGGCCTTTGTCGCGGGCTACGAAACGGCAGCGCGCATCGGCCTGCTGATGGCACCGGGACACTACGCGCAAGGCTTTCACGCCACCTGCACGCTGGGCGTGATCGGCGCGGCCGCCGGTTGCGCGCGCCTGCTGCAACTCGATCTGGACGCCACCGCGCGCGCCATCGGCATCGCCGCCACGCAAGCCTCCGGCCTCAAGGGACAATTCGGCACGCAGTGCAAACCCTTCCACGCCGGCGTCGCCGCGCAAAACGGCCTGCGCGCGGCGCTGCTGGCCGCACGCGGCATGGAAAGCCGCACCGACATCCTCGAATGCCGCGGTGGCTTCGCCGCCACGTTAAGCCCCGACTTCCATCCGGAGATTGCGCTGGCCGACCCGCAACGCTATTTCATCCGCGACAATCTGTTCAAATATCATGCGGCCTGCTACGGCACCCACTCCAGCATCGAATGCGCGCGTCAACTGCGCGCGGAACACGCGCTGACCCCCGGCGCGATCCAGCGTGTGGTAGTACGCGGCGCATCCGGCGCCGACGGCATGTGCAATATACAAAACGCGCACACCGGCCTGGAAGCCAAATTCAGCCTGCGCTTCACCACCGCCGCCGCGCTGCTCGGCCGCGACACCGCCGACCTCGCCACCTACAGCGCTGCGGTCTGCGCCGATCCCGCGCAAGTGGCCCTGCGCGACAAAATCACCGTGGAACTCGAACGCAGTTGGCCGCAACACTCGGTGAAGGGCGAAGTCCTCATCGAAACCACCGATGGCCGACGGCTGCAAGCCAGCCGCG
>CANIID010000099.1 GCA_947467315.1 Betaproteobacteria bacterium
GCATCGATGTTGGCATTGGCGGGAATTTTTGCGCCGCCGATGACGTAAATTTTGCCGTCCGCCACCGTCGCGGCCAGCGCGCCGCGCGGCGTGGGCATGTCCGGCAGACGCGTCCAGGTCTGCTTGTCGAGATCAAACATCCACGCTTTGTTTTCGGGAAACCAGCCACCCTTGCCGCTGTCGGGCAAACGAAAGCCGCCGAACACATACATGCGGCTCCCGATGCCTACCGCCGCCGCGTGGTGTACCGGCGTCGCGTTGGATGGCAATTGGCTCCATTGATTGGCGGCGGGATCGAAGCGCCACAAGATGCCCATCGGCGCGCTCTTCGCATCTTGCCCGCCGTAGACCAGTACCTGCCCATTCACCGTGGCGCCGATCACCTCATTCGCGCCTTCGGGGATTTCCGGCGCGGCGGTCCATTTGCCTTGTGCCTGCGCGCCTGTGGCAAAAAGCAGCACGGCGGCGAGTACGGATGCGCCGTTCAATAGTTTGACGAAACGGTTTTGCAACATGATGGTTCCTCCGGTGTGAGCAATCCAGCGGGAAATCTATGCCAACCACGGAGGCAAGGCAAGCACCCAGCGCGGCAACCGCGCGCCACGCGCATGACACATTCCGGCGCGGGCGGCATAATGTCCGCGCGGTAAATCCTCTGCATCTGATTTTCAAGGGAGTTTTTCATGGCACTCGCGCGGCAAATGGCGGAGCGCATCGTTGCGTTGCGCGCAGACAATATTCCTCGGGCGGCACTCGACTGGAGCAAGGTCGCGGTGATGGATACGCTCGGTTCCGCACTCGCGGGCGTTGCGGATGACGCGCCGATGAAATTGGCGGAAGTCATCGGCGTTTCCGCCACCGGCGGCGAGGCTCTGGTATTAGGCACGGCGAATCGCACCAGTGCGCTGGATGCGGCGTTGCTCAACGGTGTGGCCGCGCATGTGCTCGATTACGATAACACCGCGGCGAACATGGGCGGGCACGTGTCTGCGGTGATGGTGCCGGCGTTGCTGGCGGCTGCGGAGGCGTTTGATTGCAGCGGCGCCGATGTGCTGCTGGCACATGTGGCGGGCTATGAAGCCGGCTCGCAGATCGGGCGCGCGGTGCATCCGTTTCACACCGAAGCGGGCTGGCATCCGACGTCCACCGTGGGCGTGTTTGCGGTGGCGGCGGCGTGCGCGCGTTTGCTGAATCTGACAGTGGAGCAAACCGAAACCGCGCTGGCGATGAGCACATCGCTGGCGGCGGGCAACAAAGCCAACTTCGGCACCATGACCAAATCGCTGCACGTCGGCCAGTGCGCGCGTAACGGTTTGATGGCGGTGCTGCTGGCGCGCAAGGGTTTTACCGCGAATGCCGATGCATTCGCGCACAAGCAGGGCTATTTCAATTTGTTCAACGGCACGGGCCGCTTTCACGCCGAGCGCGTGATGGAAACCTGGGGCGCGCCGCTGGATATCGTCGAGCCGGGTGCGTCGTACAAGTTATACCCTTGCTGCTACAGCACGCACTCGCCGATTGAAGCGGCGCTGAACCTCACGCGCGAACACGGCGTGTTTAAAGCCGATGCGATTGAGCGTGTCGATTCGTGGACGGCAGCGCCGCGCTTGGCGCATACCGACCGCGCACAGCCGACGACCGGCCTTGAAGCCAAGTTCAGTGTGCAGTATTGCGTGGCGCGCGCGCTGCTCGACGGGCGCGTGTCGTTAAAACATTTCGACGAATCTGCGTTACGCGAGCCCGCGCTGCAAACCGTGCTCGCGCGCGTGCACGCGGCGCCGCATCGCGACGGCCAGTTTGAACCGGGGCCGGGCTTCGCGGCGGAAGTGAAGGTCACTTTGAAGGACGGCCGCGCGATGTCGTCGCGTGTGATACGTCCGCTGGGCCGCACCTCGGCCAATCCGATTCCGCCCGAACAACTCAAAGCCAAGTTTGCGGATTGCGCTGCGGGCGTGCTACCGGTGGCGCAGGTGAGTGCGGTCGCAGATGCGCTGGATCGATTTGAGACGCTTCTCTCGGTGCGCGATTTCATGCGCCTGCTGGAAGTCAGCTCCGCGCAGATGGCGCAGCGAAAAACAGCATAAGCATATGTTTATAAACAATAATTTTTAACGGATACAGCAATGGCAGATGACGTGTTTCATTACGACGTATTGATCGTGGGTGGCGGCAATGCCGCGTGTTCGGCCGCGCACGCCGCGCTGGAAAAAACCAAAAGCGTGGGCATTATCGAAAAAGCGCCGAAGCGGGATCGCGGCGGCAACAGCGCGATGACCGGGCACATCCGCTTTGTGTTCAACGGCATTGAAGACCTGCGACCGTTGGTGCGTAATATGTCCGACGACGAATTACGCAAGCTGCTCGAAGGCGGCCTGCCGCATCGCACCGAGGCCGAGGTGTGGGACGAGCTGATGCGCGTCACCAACAATCAAACCGATGAAGAGTTGCTGCACGTGCATGTCACCGAGTCGCTGAACACCGTGCAGTGGCTGGCGAGCAAGGGGCACGATTGGGTGCCCGCCAGCCTGACCAACGACAACGTGCTCACCATGAATGGCGGCGGCGCGGGGCTGCAAAAACGCAACTTTGAAATTCTCGACCGCACCGGCGCCACGTTTCATTACGAAACCGCGGCCACCGAGCTGATCGAAGACAAAACCGGGCGCGTCACCGGCGTGCGCGCGTTGACGCCTTCGGGTTATGTGATGTTCCACGCCAAGGCGGTGATACTCGCGTGCGGCGGCTTCGAGGCCAACGCCGAAATGCGCGCGCGTTATCTCGGGCCGGGTTGGGATTCGGTGCATGTGCGCGGCGTGCCGTACAACACCGGCGACGGCCTGCGCATGGCGATGAACATCGGCGCGCTGCCGCATGGTAGCTGGAGCACCTGCCACGCCTCGCCGCAGGATATCGCGCTGCCGAAATTCACCGTGCCGTCGGTGCATGTGCATGGCGACAGTTTGAACCGCTATATGTATCCGTATGGGATCCTCGTCAACATGAAAGGCGAGCGTTTCATCGACGAAGTGTACGACACGCGCGGACGCACCTACGCCAGCATGGGGCGCGCAATCATGGCGCAGCCGGGCGGCATCGCGATACAAATCCTCGACGCGAAGATACGCGAGCGCGACATGTACACCGCCAACTACCGCAAAGCCACCACCGCGAAGGCCGACACGCTGGAACAACTCGCGGTGGAACTCGGCTTGCCGGTTGAAAACTTCGTCAACACCGTGCGCGCATTCAACGCGGCGGTGCAGCCGGGCAACTACAATCCCGACCGGCACAATCTCGATGGTAAGAGCACGGCGGGGATTGTTCCGCCGAAAAGCAATTATGCGCTGGAGATCGATAAAGGGCCGTTTGAAGCATGGCCGGTGCGTTGCGGCATCACGTTTACTTTCGGCGGATTGAAAATCAACGCCACCACCGGGCAGGTGCAGCATGTCGCGGGGCGGCCGATTCCGGGCTTGTACGCGGCGGGCGAGATGGTCGGCGGTTTGTTTGTCGGCGCCTATGCATCGGGTGCGGGCATGATGTCGGGTGCGACATTCGGGCGCGTGGCGGGTAATGCCGCTGGCGCGGCCGCGGTTGCATCGTAATGGAAGACATTTCCGGCCTGTTTGAGTTGAATCGCGCCTGGGCGAGCGGTATGCGCGCGCAGGATGCGGAATTTTTCAACAAGCTGTCGCAGCAGCAGGCACCGGAGTATTTATGGATCGGCTGTTCCGATAGCCGCGTGCCCGCCAACACCGTGGTGGGGCTGTTGCCGGGCGATATTTTTGTGCATCGTAACGTCGCCAACGTGGTGGCGCATAGCGACATGAACTGCCTCTCGGTGTTGCAGTTCGCGGTGGATGTGCTGCGCGTGCGGCACATCATCGTGTGCGGGCATTACGGATGCAGCGGCATCCAGGCGGTGTTAAAACGCCAACGGCTGGGCCTGGCCGACAACTGGTTGCGCTACGTGCGCGACGTGGAGGACAAGCACACCGCGCGCTTGCGCGCGCTGGTGGATACCGAGCAACACGCGCGCCTGTGCGAACTGAATGTGATCGAGCAGGTGGCGCACGTGTGCGAAACCTCGATCGTGCGCGACGCATGGGAGCGCAATCAGCCGCTGTCGGTGCATGGCTTTATCTACGGCATACAGGACGGCATACTGCATGATCTCCATACGACCGTGCGGCACGGCAGTGAGATCACGGCACAGTATGAGGTGGCGATTTCGGCTTTGGGCCGCCGTAGTGTTGATATAAAATAATTGTTTATAAACATATACTTACATAAACGGATGTAACATTGAACATTCTCCAAAACCACATTGCCATCCATACCTGGACACTCGACACCACGCCGCTCGCTGACGCACTGCGCATCGCGCGCGAAGCCGGCTACAACGCGGTTGAATTGCGTCACGTCGATTTCATGCGCGGCCGCAAAGCCGGCATGAGCGAAGACGCGATGGTGACGCTGGTGCGTGACGCCCACATCAAAGTTGCGGTGATCGGCACTGAAAGCGGCGTGCTGTTCGCGGTGGGGGACGATTTGCAGCGGCTCACGGGCTCGCTGCACTATGTGTGCGAGAAAGCGGTGGCGCTGGGCTGCGAGGTGATTATGGTGTCGCCCGGCACCAACGCGCCGGGCGGCATGGCGGTGGCGGCGGTAAATCTTAAAACCTGCGCTGAAATTACCGCCGGCTACGGATTGAAACTCGCGCTGGAATTTAACTCGCGCCACCCGGTGATTAACACGCTGGCGGCGGGCATGGCGCTGGTGAACGCCGTCGATATGAAAAACTGCGGCTTGCTGCTCGATACTTATCATCTGCATTGCAGCGGCGGCCACGGCACGAGCTTTAAGGATGTGCCGGTGGATCGCATCATCACCTTTCAATTCAGTGACGCGCCGCCGGGGCCGCCGTCACCCGGCCCCACACCAGTGGATCGTCTGCCGCCGGGCAAAGGCGCCGCACCGTTCGTGGAGATTTTCAAAACCCTGATGGCGATGAACTATCAGGGCTATATGAGCTACGAAGCGCCGAACCCGGCGCAGTGGAATCGTGCGCCCGACGTGGTGGCGCGCGAGGGCGTCGAACTGGTGCGCGCGCTGCTCACGCAGGCCGAGCAGTCTGTCACTGCGTAGAGGTATGATGATGCGCACGGTTATTGGCTTTTGTGTGGGCAGCGTGATCGCGGTTGTCGCGCACGCGCAGTCTCAAACCTTTCCTGTCAAACCGGTGCGCATCATTACCGCCGAGGCAGGTAGCGCCAACGATCTGGTGTCGCGCATCGTGGGGCAGGGGCTGACGGCGGCGTGGAGCAAGCAGGTCATTGTCGATAATCGTGGCGGCGTTGGCATCGAGATCGCCGCGCGCGCACCGGCGGATGGCTACACCCTGTTGTTCTACGGCGGTGCGGTGTGGACCTCGCCCTTCATCCGCGACAACCTGCCGTGGGATCCGGTACGGGATTTCGTGGCGCTCACCTCGGCGGTGAGTTCGCCGAATGTGTTGCTGGTGCATCCGTCGTTGGGGGTAACTAACACCGTGGAGTTGATCGCGTTGGCGAAGGCGAAACCCGGCGCGCTGAATTACGCCGCCGGCACGCTGGGCGCGTCGCCGCATTTGTCGGGCGAATTATTTAAAGCGATGGCCGGCGTCAATATCCTGCGCATACCCTATAAGGGCACCGGCCCAGCGCTGGCGGGCTTGATGGCGGGACAGGCGCACATGATGATCGCGGGCGCAGGGTCGGTGACCGGCCACGTCAAGTCGGGACGATTGCGCGGGCTCGCGGTGACCAGTCTCAAACCCTCCGCGTTGATGCCGGGATTGCCGACGCTGGCATCCGAACTGCCGGGTTTTGAATCGGCATCGATGATGGGTTTTTTCGCCCCGGCGCAATTGCCGCCGGCGATGGTGACGCGGCTGCACCGCGACATCGTGCAGGTGCTCAACACGCGTGAGTATACAGATCGCCTGTTTACCGCTGGCGTCGAAGTGATCGGCAGCACGCCGCGCGAATTTGCCGACAAGATCAAGTTTGAAATGGAAAAATGGGGCAAGCTGATTCGTGAATCGCGCTTGCGTGATGTGATGTAGCCGCTAATTGATTGGGCGCTACATATTCATTCCCTCCCCTTCAAGGGGAGGGTTAGGGTGGGGATGGGGTAAGCAGAAACTGTCGCAAGATACTCCACCCCCATCCCAACCTTCCCCCTGAGGGGGAAGGAGTTCCCAGGTGCGGCACTGTGCGTTCATTACGACAGTGCGACCTGACAGCTAGAGGGTATGCAAATGCAACAGTGGGATGTGCTGGTGATCGGTAAAGGCAATGCGGCATTATGCGCGGCATTGACCGCACGTGACGCGGGTGCGCGCGTGGCGATGCTTGAAGCAGCCTCGATAGACGAATCCGGCGGCAACAGCCGCTTCGCCGGCGGCGTGCTGCGCTTCGCGTTCGAGTCGGTGGACGATTTGCAAAAAATCGTCGATATCTCCAACGAGGAAGTGCGCGACACCGATTGGGAGATGAACACCCGCGATTTGTTCTACGACGATCTGTATCGCGTAACGAATTTTCGCACCGATCCGCAATTAAGCGAGGCGCTGATTACGCAGAGCCTCGATACCCTGATCTGGCTGCGCAAGCAGGGCGTGCGTTTCGTGCTGAACTATCGCAATTCCGCGGTGCAGGACAACGGCAAACGAAAATTCTACGGCCGCATGCCGGTCGAGGTGAACGGCGGCGGGCCGGGGCTGGTGCAATATCTGACCGACGGCGCGGTGAAAAAAGGCGTGGAAATTTTTTACGACACGCGCGCGGTGTCGCTGCTCTACGACGGCGAGCAGGTGCTGGGTGTTACCGCCAAATGCAAAGGCAAACAAGTCACCTATCGCGCGCGCACCGTGGTGCTGGCGTGCGGCGGCTTCGAGGCCAATCCCGAATGGCGCACGCGCTATCTGGGGCAGGGCTGGGAACTCGCCAAGGTGCGCGGTACGCGCTTTAACGTCGGCGACGGTTTGAAGATGGCGCTCGATATCGGCGCGTGTCCTTACGGTAACTGGTCGGGCCGTCACGCGGTGTCGTGGGAGCGCTACGCGCCGGAGTTCGGCAACATCAACGCGCGCCACAGCTCGTATCGCCACAGCTATCCGTACTCGATCATGATCAACGCCGAAGGCAAACGCTTCGTCGATGAGGGGGTGGACTTCTACAACTACACCTACGCCAAGTACGGCGCGGAAGTGTTAAAACAAACCGGCCAGTTCGCGTGGCAGGTGTTCGACGCCAAGGCGAAACCGCTGCTACGCCCATCGTACGCGGAAAAAGAAGTCACCAAAGTGGTAGCAAACACCCTGGAAGAACTCGCCGGCAAACTCGAAGGCGTGAATCCGCAAGGGTTTCTGAAAACCGTGCGCGAGTTCAATGCATCAATACGCACCGACGTGCCGTTCGACCGCGCCATTAAGGACGGCCGCTGCACCGTAGGCCAGGAGCCGCCGAAAACCAATTGGGCGCAAGCGCTCGACACGCCGCCGTATGAGGCCTACGCCGTGACCTGCGGCGTGACGTTCACGTTCGGTGGCTTGCGCATCACGCCGGAGACGGGGCAGGTGGTGGACGTGAACCAGTTTCCGATACCGGGGCTGTATACGGCCGGCGAAATGGTCGGTGGTATTTTTTACTTCAACTATCCGGCGGGCACGGGGTTGGTTTCGGGGTGCGTGTTCGGGCGCATTGCCGGGGCGGGGGCGGCGGTAGCGGCGAAGGGGCAGGTTGCGACGCTAGTGGTCTGAGCGTCAGGGCGCCGAGGCGCCAGACGAACCGTTAGCGATATCCGCGCGACGCCTGTATCGCCGCGCGCACATTCCCCGTCGGCGTCGGATTGCCTTCGACGCCGACGTTGCCGGTATTGCCGTCAAGCCAGTACTGACCGGGCTGAATGGCTTGCCGGAACAAGGCCTGCCAGCGCGTCAATTCAACTGCGTTGAGATGACGGCCATTGAGATAGATACCGGTGTTGCCGTTGGAGGCATTGACCGGCGCGCGCCCATAGCCGTGACCGGTGCGGATGTAGCCGATGGCTTCGCGTCCCCAATGCCCATACAGGCCGCTGGTTGGGTCATACCAATAGCGGCCCGGTTGCACTGGCGCGTTATAGATCGCCTGGTGCTGCTGCAGTTCCTGAATCGAGAGTTGACGGCCGTTCACATACACGCCGGATTGCGCTGCGGCAGGTGGCGGTACGTATTCCTGTTGTTGGGCCTGTTGTTGCGGTGGCTGCGCTGCCGCTTGTTCGCGCGCCTTGCCAGGGCTTTTTTTGGCGGGCGGCGCGGGTGAAGATTCCTCTTTGACTATAACTTCTTGTTTTTTATCAACTTTCTCTACCGCAGGCGCTGGGCTGCGCGGGTTCGAAATAATCCACGCGCCTGCGCCGATGCTCAAGCATATGGCTGCTGTGGCACCGACGATCAATCCCGTGTTGCTACGTTTGGGTTCGGGCGCCGGCGTGGACGCAGGCGATGGCGTGGGATTGCTGGCAGGCGCCGCCTGCGGTTTGGGTTGTGGCGCTGGTGCGGGCTGCGGCGCGGGGGGCTGCTGCGGCGGCGGTGTCAGCACATCGGCAACGATGACTTCAGCCGGCGCATCGTGCGTGCCGCTGCCGCCGACCGCCACTTCATACAATTCGTGCTCACGCACATGCTTGTCTTCACGCGCCCCGATAAAGCGAAACAACTGGCTGTATTCCTGCGTCAGCCGCGACACCACTTCGAAATACGAACGCGACACCAGAATCTGGTTGGTTTGCGCAAACGACATCACGCGTTGCGCGACGTTGATGCCGTCGCCGACGATATTCGGATTGCCATTCAGATCGCGCATCACCTTAACCGGGCCGAGGTTAATGCCGATGCGCACTTTTAATTCGGGTACTTCGGTCTCGGTGGCGAAATCGTTGCGAATGCTGTTGGTGACGAACAGCGCGTCTTCCGGATCGCCGAGAAAACACAGTGCCGCGCCGTCGCCGGTATCGAGAATAATGCGATCCGCAGTCGCCACGTTTTCGAGGCCCTTGCCGACAATCGTGTTGAAGCGCTCCTTGATGACCAGTTGGCGTGCGACCGGCTTTTTGGAATACTCGATGATATCGATGAACACCACCGCGCACATGAAGGTGCGGGTTGTTGGCGGCTGTGTGGAATTTTCCATGGGGTCGGACTGGGTTTCAGGCGGGAATTATGACTTGCGTGCAGCGAGTTCTCAACTGGCGGCGCGGGTGACCGGTCTATGGCAGAAACGCCGGCGACAGCAAGCGCAGGCCGATGGAAAACCAACGTTCGTCGGTGCGCGAGCCGAAGCGGTTGCCCAGGGTGGCATCGATCTGCACGCGATTGGGCACGATCCAGTAGCGCACGCCGGCCTGAAAAAAGGGCCGGCCTTCCTGCTGCTGGAACGCTTCGGCGATCAGCCAGGTGCGTTCGCCGAGTTGGGTCTCGCTGCCCAGGCCCCAGGTGATGCGTGTGGTCGAGGTAACCTGGTTACGCAGCACGCCCACGTTGGTGTGCAGAAAAAATTTGTCGTCGCGAAACGAAAAACTGGTGGGCACATAGCCATACAGATCACTCACGCTGCGGCCATTCCCCGGATGCTTGATCGCGCCCAGCGCGAGCCCGATGCCCCAGCCGTTGGTGTCCATCGGCTTGAACAGGGTTTTACCTTGCAGCACGATGTCCGTGGTGCTGGTGCCCGTGGCATCAGCCGTGCGTGCGCCGCCGAGCGTGAGTTCAAGATTGCCGGTGAAATTGCACGCGGGTAGCGCCCAGTATTCCTTGTTGCCCTGATTGGTGCGTACCCAGGATTCCACCTGGCACGCCTTGGCATCCACCGTGCGCGCGTCGTCGGTGATCATCGGGCGCGCGGCATGGGCCGCCGGCGGCAGCGCCAGCAGCATTGCAAGCACCCCGGCGAAAGGCTTACTTGGGTTGCGCATTCAGATACCGCAGGCGTTCGGATATGTTTTTGAGTAATTCCGTGCCGAAGGCCGGATTGCTTCTGATCAGCTCTAAAAACGCCACACGGTCGATGGCCAGCAGCGTGCAGTCGCTGGTGGCGATGGCGGATGCGGCACGCGGCGCATCGTCCACCAGCGCCATTTCACCGAAGATGCCGCCGACGCCGATGGTTTCGATGACCGCGCCCTTGATGGCGATCGACACGCGGCCTTCCTGCACCACATACATGCAGGTACCGGTGCCGCCCTCGACGAGGATCAAGCGATCTTTGGGAAAGCGGCTGCGTGCGCTGGGGGCGAGGGCCGCAACGATGGATTTCAGCAGTGCGTCATCGGCGACGCGTCCCGTATTGCCGGCATCTTTGTCCGCAAGAGTGCCGCGCATGCGCAGGATCGATAGCCCCAGCCGCAACCGCGCCAGCATCATGCGCATCAGCATCAGCGCGAAATCGGGTTGCCGTTGCAGCGCGGCGAAAAACGGATCGCGCGCCAGGCCGATCAGAGTGCAATCGGTGCGTGCCACTGCCGTGGCTGCACGCGGTGTTCCGGTGATGGTGGCCATTTCACCGATGACTGCTCCGGTGCGGCTGATATCGATATTTTTTCCGTTAAGAGACAGGGCGACTTCGCCGGCGGCGATGAAATAAATTTTGTCGCCTTGCGATTGCTCGACAAACAAGATCGTGCCTTTGACCGCCTCCAGCACCGTGCCGCACGACTTGAAAAACGCCCGCGCCACATCCGGGTCGTAGACCGTTTTTTTCTCGGGTTCGGTGACGAAATCAAGGTCTTCCATGGCACGTTCCTGTTCAGGCCGCTTTCTGTTTTACAGCGCGGTGGGTTTTAATTTTATCGTGCAAATAGCGTGCTGCGAAAGCAATGTCGGCATCGGTATTGAAGCGCCCGACGGTTATGCGCATGACCATCGCGGTGGTCTCACTGCTGCCCACATCGCCCAGCGCCGCAATCACGTGTGACGCCTGGCCGATGATACAGGCAGAGGCAGACGATATAGCCACTTCCGTCAGCGCGGCCAGCGGCAAATCGCAATTGGCAATGCTGATATTCAGATTGTGTGCCACGCGTTGTTGCAGGTCGCCATTCAGACGAACGCCGTCCAGCGCGCGCAGCGCGTCCCATAGCCGGTCGCGCTGCGCGCGTATGCGCGGGACTTCGGTAGCCATTTCCTCGCGCGCGATACGAAAGCATTCGCCGATGCCGACGATCTGATGCGTGGCGAGCGTGCCCGAACGCAGGCCGTGTTCGTGGCCGCCGCCGTGCATCTGGCACTCGATGCGGACCTGCGGTGCGTTACGGACATACAGCGCGCCGATGCCCTTGGGGCCGTAGGTCTTGTGTGCGGTGAGCGACATTAAATCGATCGGCAACGTGGCGAGATCAATCGGCAGTTTGCCGGTGGCCTGCGCCGCATCGACATGAAACAGCACGCCGCGTTCGCGGCAAATCCGCCCCAGCGCCGCGACATTCTGAATCACACCGATTTCATTGTTCACCAGCATCACCGACGCCAGCACGGTGTCGGCACGCAAGGAATTTGAAAAATTATCCAATGAAATCAATCCATTAGACTCGGGCGCGAGCACGGTGACCGCAAAGCCCTGGGTTTCGAGCCAGTGCATCGTATCGAGCGTCGCTTTGTGTTCGGTGGCCACCGTGACCATGTGTTTGCCGCGCCGGGCGTTCGCGAATGCAGCCCCCTTGATCGCGAGATTGTTCGATTCAGTGGCGCCGGAGGTCCATGCGATTTCAGCAGGTTGCGCATTGATGAGGGCGGCAACGTGCTCGCGCGCGCGTTCGACGGCGCGCGATGCGGCTTGTCCAAAGACGTGCGTGCCGCTCGCCGGATTGCCGAATTGTGCCGTGAGATACGGCAGCATTGCATCCACCACGCGCAGATCAACCGGCGTGGTGGCGGCGTTGTCGAGGTAAATGGGTAGGTTGGGCATGGGCGGTTGTTGTGCTATTCGTGCTATTCAACTTTGATGTTCGCGGCCTTGATGACCTTGCCCCACTTCGCCCACTCGTCACGCACCAGCGCGGTGAATTGCTCCGATGTATTGGTCTTGGGCTCGGTGCCGAGTTGCACAAAGCGCTCGCGGATATCGGGCAACGTTTGTATGCGCGTGATTTCTTTGTGCAGCCGCGCGAGGATATCTTTCGGCGTGGCGACAGGCGCGACGAGTCCATACCAGATGCCCATTGCCGCACCGGGATAGCCGGCTTCTGCGATGGTGGGTAGTTCGGGAATAGTGGGAATCCGTCTATCGCCCGTGGTGGCCAGCAGCTTGATCTTGCCCGCCTGCATCAACGGGATCACCGGCGGCACACCGGTAAACACGATGCTGATTTGCCCGCCGAGCAGATCGGTGATGGCTTCAGCATTGCCCTTGTACGGTACATGTACGATGCTGGTGTGGGTGACCTGTTTAAAGATTTCTCCCGCCAGATGCGGGCTGGTGCCCACGCCGGCCGAGCCGAAATTCAACTGACCGGGCCGCGCTTTTGCCAGCGCCACCAGATCCTTTAACGTTTTCGCCGGGATCGACGGATGCACCGCGATCACCGCCGGGCCGGTGGCGATCAGCGAGATGTAAGCAAAATCGCGCAGCGGATCGAAGGGCGTTTTCGGATACAGCAAGGGGTTGGTGACGGAGGGGCCGGTCGCGCCGATGGTGAGCGTGTGGCCGTCCGGCGGGGCCTTGGCTGCCATGTCCATGCCGATGGCGCCGCCCGCACCCGCGCGATTCTCCACGATCACCGGTTGGCCCAGCGCTTCGGTGAGTTTGGGCGCGATCAGGCGAGCCATGATGTCGATGGTGCTGCCGGGGCCGTACATGACGATGATGCGCACGGGCTTTGACGGATACGATTGCGCAGCCGCAGCGGATGCCAGCACGGCAAGCAGGGCTAACGAAGCGGCAGTGAACCTCGGACGGCGCATATCAACAATGTTTCGTATTCAGTGCTTCGCAGACTGCGCCTGCGTCAGCGCCGCGATCACGCGCTGGCGTTTTTCTTCAACGTCTTTGGCGAAGCCCGGATATTTTTGCTCAACAAAGCCGGTGGCCAGGCCGAGCTTGAGCAACGCCACAGCAAAGGTCGCGGCGAGATCGTCGAGGTCGGGGCTTTTTTTCGCCAACTCCATGGCCTCGATGGTTTCGCTGTATAACTGTTGCAGCGCTTCCTTGGTTTCCCGATCCAGTAACATCATAGACATAGTGCGATCCGATCCGTATAGCGATAAAAATCCAATTGTAACGTGGTGAGCGCGCTTTGCGGCGGTTAGAATAAGCGACACAAAGGAGGGCATATTTATGCCAGCGCGGTCCATGCGAAATTGGGCGCTTACGATGTCACTGCTGCTGCCATTTCCGGGGCATGCGCAGACCGCTTCGACTAGCTCAGGACCGGCCTACCCGTCACGACCGGTGCGGCTGGTGGTGCCCGCGCCGCCAGGCGGCGGCACGGATATTCTGGGCCGCATCGTCGCGCAAAAGTTGACCGATACCTTGCGCCAGCAAGTCATCATCGACAATCGTGCGGGCGCGAGCGGCATGATCGGCAGCGAAATCGTGGCGCGCGCCGACGCGGATGGTCACACGCTGTTGATTTGTTTTACCACGCACGTCACCAATCCCAGCCTGTTCGCGAAAATGCCCTACGACACGGTGCGCGATTTCGCGCCGGTGGCGATGGTGGGCGTTATACCGAGCGTGCTGGTGCTGCACCCGTCGATACCCTCGCAGTCGGTGAAGGAGTTCATCGCCTACGCCAGGGAGCGGCCCGGCAGACTCAATTACGGCTCGGCGGGCAGCGGCAGCGCCACGCATTTATCCACCGTGTTGTTCAATGCCATGACGGGAACCCGCATGGTGCATGTGCCGTACAAGGGCAGCAGTCCGGCGCTGACCGACTTGCTGGCGGGGCAGGTCAACCTGATGTTCGGTAACATGGCCTCTGCCATGCCGCATGTGCGCGGCGGCAAACTGCGCGCACTGGCGGTGACCAGTGCCAAGCGCTCTGCGGCCGCACCCGAACTGCCGACCATCGCCGAGAACGGTTTGCCTGGCTACGAGGCGACATCATGGTTCGCCTTGTTTGCGCCGGCGCGCACACCCGCGTCCCTCGTGAATAAACTCAATGGGGAAGTGAACACACTGCTGCAATTGCCGGATGTGAAAGAGCGCATGGCAGGCTTGGGCGCCGATGCGATGCCGATGTCGCCGCGTGAGTTGGCCGCTTACGTGGAAACTGAAATCGTGAAGTGGGGAAAGCTCATCAAGGCTGCCAGCGCAAGGGCGGACTGACGGCGGCGGAACGAAGCGCCGTCGCGCCGACGGCGCTATTCCGCCTTGATGCCGCCCTCGCGTATTACTTTCTGCCAGCGCGCCAAATCGCTGCGTAGCAGGGCGGCAAATTCCGCCGGTGTGGTGCCGCCGAGGTCGAAGCCCAGCGTGGCGAGACGGGTCCTGACGTCGGGCAGTGCAAGCACTTTCACGGTGTCCTGCTGCACACGCGTAATGATGTCGCGCGGCGTGTGGGCGGGCGCGAGCAAGCCATACCAGGTCGAGACTTCAAAGCCGGGATACGTTTCCGCAACCGTAGGCACATCGGGCAACGACGCCGCACGTTTTAAGCTGCTGACGGCCAGCGCGCGCAGCCGGCCTGACTTGGCATAGGGCACGAGCCCGGCGAGGCTACCGAACGACATGGCGACTTGTCCGCCGATGAGATCGTTAAGCGATGCACCCGTGCCCTTGTATTGAATGATCAGCAGATCCACGCGCGCGGTTTGTTTGAACAGTTCGCCCGCCAGATGCGAGGGCGTGCCGGTGCCCGAGCCCGCGATGGTGAGTTCGCCCGGCCGTGCGCGCGCGAGGGTGATGAGTTCCTTCACGCTTTTGACCGGCAGTGACGGATGGATCACCAGCAGGTTGGGCGTTGAGCCGGCGTAGGTAATCGGCGCGAGATCGCGCTCGACATTAAACGGCATGTTGCGATACAGCCACGGGTTGGTGGTGAGCACATTGGTGGTCAACAGCAGCGTGTGACCATCGGGTGCGGCTTTCACCACCGCCTCGGCGCCGATATTGCCGTTGCCGCCGGCGCGGTTTTCGACGATAAACTGCTGGCCGAAACTGTCGGTAAAACGCTGTGCCAGTATGCGCGCGAATATGTCGGAGCCGCCGGCGGCGGCGAAGGGCACGATGATGCGCACGGTTTTGGTGGGGTAGGGCTGCGCGGTTGCCGCGTGGCTTGCGAGGGCGCAGCTTGCAAGCAGAACCCGAGATAGGCGCCTCACGCTATTCCGGTTTCAATCCGGCGATCTTCGCGATCTTCGCCCACTTGATGATTTCAGTTTCAATAAACTGACCCCATGCTTCGGGCGTGCTGCCGACGGATTCGGAACCCATCTGATTCATCTTCGCTTTGAAATCGGCGTGCTGCACGATGCGCACCACATCCTGGTTCACTTTGTCGATGATGGCGCGCGGCAGTTTCGCCGGGCCGAACATGCCGGTCCAGATCGACGCCTGATAGCCGGGCACGCCGGCTTCGGCAACGGTTGGTATGTCGGGCAGGGTGGCGGAGCGTTTCGCATCGCCGATGGCCAGCGCGCGCAGGCGGCCGCTTTTTACCTGGGGTATGGCGCCCACCGCGCCGACGATGCCCATTTGCACTTGCCCGCCGAGCAGATCGTTCATCATCGGCCCCGTGCCCTTGTACGGGATGTGCTGCACCTGGGTGCCGCTCATCGACTTGAACAATTCCATCGGCAGCGCGGTGGCATTGGAACTGGAGCCATAGTTGTACTTGGAGGCATTGGCTTTAAGCAGCGCGATGAGTTCCTTGACGCTGGTGGCGGGCACCGACTGATGCGTCACCAGCAGCAGTTGCTGCACGGCGGTTTGCGTGATCGGTGCAAAGTCTTTCAGCGTGTCGTAAGGCAGGCTTTTGCGCAGCGCCGGGTTGATGGCGTGGCTGCTGGAAACCAGAATCAGCGTGTAGCCATCGGGCGCGGCCTTGGCCACCGTTTCACTGCCGACGATGCCATCGACCGCCGGGCGGTTGTCGACTACCACCGACTGACCGAGCGTTTCGCTCAGGCGTTGCGCGACCATGCGTGCCAGCGTGTCGGTGCCGCCGCCGGGCGCGAACGGCACGATCAGGCGTACGGGTTTCGTCGGGTAGGTCTGCGCCGCTGCCGTCATCGCGCCCAGCGGCAGGAGTACTGCTGCCGAGAGGTATCGTAAGTATTTGTTTTTATTCATTATTTTATTTCGGCATAACAGGGCTATTGCCCTGCCAGCAGTTGCCCCAATTCGCGCGCGGAGAATTTTTCGATGTCGAGCACGGCATCGCGAATGCGTTCGGCGCGCGGGCGCGAGATCGCCATCTCGGCGTTTTCCATAAACTTCGTTGCGATTTCGTCGCCCGTTAACGCGCGCTCACCGGCACCGCGATTGATTTTTTCCATGTGTACGAATTCCTTGCCATCGCACGTGGTGACCACGACGCCACCGGAGAAATATTTCGGATACATCGATTCCGCATCGGTGTCATGCGAGACCTTTTGCGCCAGCGCGAGTATTTCTTTGTCGTTCAACGCGTCGGCTTCGAGTTCGGCGAAGCCAAATTTGCCGCGCACCAGGCATGCCGCCACCACGTATTGCACGCTGAATTTCGCCATGTAATCCGATACCGGCTTCCTGCGCATCTCCGCCGGCTCGCACACGTAATGAAAGGTATCGGGATGCAGCAGTGCGCGCACCTTGACGATGTCCGCCGGCTTCACGTTGTGCTTGCGCCGGATTGCCAACGCGGCATCGGAGCAGGCGTGCAGCAAGTGGCAAATCGGATACGGCTTGATCGCGACTTCATCGAGATACCATTTGTCGCCGAGCGCGCCGGTCATCGCCGCCAGATCGACTTCGGCGAGTTTGCCGCCGGTGTGCGACTGGAACAAGCCATCCGGCCCTTCGTAAATGCGCCGCGTGCCGACGAAGCCGCCACGCGCGAGCGATGCCGCCGTGATGCCACCGACGCCCGCCCAGCCCGGATGCATGCGTTTGTTCCAGGCGCCGTCGGCGCGGTGTTCCGATACGGCGGAAGAGGTGCTGCCCGCGAGACCCTGCGCGAGGGTGAGCTTTTGCGCATTGAGGTTGAACAGTTTGCCGGCCGCCATCGCGCAGCCGAAGTGCCCGGCGATGCCGGTGGTGTGATAGCCCCGGATGTGCATCAGGCCGTGCGCCGCGACGCCCACGCGCGTGGCAATTTCA
>CANIID010000100.1 GCA_947467315.1 Betaproteobacteria bacterium
GGCCTCGTTTAGCGCTGCGGGCCGCCACACCGCCAGATCAATGTAACTACATGTTAACAAACACTATTTTTTAACCAAGCCCTGCCGTGTTGGCGGCTCCGTCCAACGGATGGCGATTTGTAAAACAATTGCAAATTATGGGTCTGCGCTTAGGTTGCGCAACGAATCTGGATAAAATCAAGATATAAAAAATGCGCTTGAAAAACAAGGATGGCCTCCCGTTTGGCCATCATCACCGCAAACCATCCGCACGCCGGAAAATCGCCAACTGCCGCGCCATGCAGCAACCCTCGCCTCACGCCCCATCGACACTGGTGCCGCCATTCGTCCGCTGCCGCCGCAACTTGACCTCGCAGGCCGGCGCAGCACAGGCCATGTTCCTGCTGGTGGCGCCGGCGGTGTTGCTGTTTGTCGTCGTGCTGATCATTGCGCTGTGGGGCAACACCGCCGTGTCCGCATGGTTAGCTGCCGGTGCCGGCGCCGCGATGCTGGCATGGGCTGTTTACCAGGCCCGCGGCGTGGCGAGCGCTGCGCAAGCGGCTGAAACCTCAAACGCCGAACTCCGGCTCGAACACGAAACACTGTCCCGCGCCAACAGCGAGCTGCAGGATCAGATGGCGGAGCGCAACGAGGAACTCAAGCACCAGGTGTCGTTGTTCGAGCAACTGGTGGAGCAGCATCCGGTGCCGATGACCCTGCGCGACACCGACAGCAAGTTGTTGCGTGTCAATGAGGCGCTGGAAAAATGGCTGGGCTACACGCGCGATGAATTGGTGGGGCGCACGGTCGGCATGCTCGCGGCCACGCCCGACATCGCCGGGCGCATGGAAGCCAACGACCGCAACACGGCGCCGGGCACGCGCGACGTGTATCGCGTCGAGTCCCTGCTGCGCCACAAGGACGGCGCGCTGCGCAATGTGATTGTGCACAAAGGCGTGATGCACCGCCCTGACGGCGGCGTGATGGGCTTCATGTCCGCATACACTGACATCACCGAAGACAAGCGCCTCAAGGCGGAACTCAACGATCAGATGGCGCTGGTGGAACAGTTGTTTGAAAACAGCCCGGTGCCGATGCTCCTGCGCGGCACTGATCAGGCCATACTCAAGGCCAACCAAGCGCTGGAGAAATGGATGGGTTACCCGCGCGCGGAACTGATCGGCCGCAAGGCCAGCCGATTTCTGTCGCGCGGCACCGCCAGCGCATCGCACATGGGCGACGCGCAAATGCTGGCCACCGGCACCGAGTTCCGCCAGTCGGAAGCCTCATTCACGCGCGCGGACGGCGCACAGCGCAACGTGGTTATCTAGAAAAACGTGTTGCGGCGCAGTGACAATCAGCCGCTGGGCATACTGTCGGTATTCACCGACGTAACCGATGATCGTGCGCTGCGCGCCGAGCTGGTGAACTCGCGCGAGGACGCCCTGTCGGCCACCAAGGCGAAGGGCGATTTTCTCGCCAACATGAGCCACGAACTGCGCACGCCGATGACAGCGGTGCTCGGTTATGCCCACCTCGGATTGAAGCTCGATCAAAGCGCGCAGTCGCGCGACTACCTGCAAAAGATCCAGCGTGCCGGCTCGGCGCTGCTGGGCGTGCTGAACGACGTACTCGATTTTTCCAAGATCGAAGCCGGCAAACTCGATCTCGAAAACTCGCCGTTCGATCTGGGCGACGTGCTTGATGGCGTTTCCAACGTGGTGTCGGTGCGCGCCCGCGAAAAAATGCTGAGCCTGACCTTCGCGCGCGCGCCGGACGTACCGCGTACCGCCATGGGCGACCCGCTGCGGCTGTCGCAAATCCTGCTCAACCTGGTAAACAATGCGATCAAGTTCACCGACTTGGGATCGGTGTCGGTCGCGGTAAACCGCGATACCGCCCCCGCCACGCGCGAACAGGCCACGCGCCTGCGCTTCACCATTACCGACAGTGGCATCGGCATGACGCCGGAGCAATGCGCGCGCCTGTTCCAGTCGTTCTCGCAGGCCGACACCTCCATATCGCGGCGCTACGGCGGCACCGGGCTTGGTCTCGCCATCTCGCGCACGCTGGTCGGATTAATGGGCGGCGAGATCGGCGTGGACAGCGTGCCCGGCCGCGGCAGCACCTTCTGGTTTACCGCCGAGTTCGGCGTGGTCACCGCCGAGAACGCCGTGATGCGTTCCGAGCGCATGCCCACCATCCTCAAGGACGAACTGCGCGGCGCACGCGTGCTGCTGGTGGAAGACAGTGATCTCATCCGCGAAGTCAGCCGCACGCTGCTCGCAGACGCCGGCGTGTTCGTCGACGAGGCGCACGATGGCGCCATGGCGGTTGAAATGGCGCGTGAACATCACGCGCGCTACAGCCTGATCCTGATGGATGTGCAGATGCCCGTACTCGACGGACTGGCGGCCACGCGCATGATCCGCGCCGATCTCGTTGAGCGCGCGCCGCCGATCGTCGCGCTGACCGCGCAGGCGACCGAGCACGAGAAGCGCCGCTGCCACGAGGCGGGCATGCTCGATCATCTGTCCAAGCCGATCGATCCCGACCAGTTGATCGAGATACTGAACCGCTGGCTGAAACCGCCGCTGCGTGTTGAGGGCGAAGGCAGGGGCGCGCCGGCCGCCGCGCCCGGCGAGCGCCGCGTACAACCGCGCGCGGCGCACGGATTGCCCGCCGTGCCGGGCTTCGATCTCGACGCCGCGCTACGGCGCGTGGGCGGCAAAGCCGACCTGCTGCGCTCGATGCTCGAACGCTTCGGCGCCAGTTGCAGCAGTGTGCTGCCGGAACTGCGGCAACTGATTGATGCCGAAAATTACGCCGGCGCGCGGCGCGTGGCACACACCTTGAAGGGCGCCGCCGCGACGCTGGGCGGCACGGACATCGCGACCGCTGCCGCCAACGTCGAACGGTCGATGCGCCTGATGCACGAATCCACCGACAATCAGACGGCGGCGGCAACCGCGCTGGCGAGCGGCACGCTGGGCGTCGCGGGTGTCGTTGGCAGCGCCGTGTTTGCGTCGGAGCTGGCCGAACTCGAAATCGCGTTGCAGCCGGCGCTGCCGGTACTGAAGGCGATCAACGGCGCGCCCGCCAACGCGCCGGCGCAAACCACACCGGCCCCGTCTGCCACGCCGGCCCCATCAATCCCTGGCGCCATGCCCGCCACGTATGCCGCCGAATTCACCGAACTGCGGCGTCTGCTCGCCAGCAACAGCTTTAGCGCGCGCAAGGCGTTTGCCGCCCTGCGTGCGCGCATTACTACTGGCGACGGCGGCGGGGACGATGCCGCGTGGCAGGCTGCGGCCACCGCCATGGACGCGCTCGATTTCAAACAGGCGTTGGCGCGGCTGGATGCGCGCTATTCCGAAACCGCCAGCGTGACGCCGTAACATGCGCGGGCCTCTACTCGCCGTCTCCTCATGACTGCGTCCCCTCCCATGCACGGGCGGCGTGCCACGGTGCTGATCGTCGATGACGATCCGCTGTCGATCGAGGTGCTGGCCGAGGCGCTGGGCGGCGACTACGATATTCGCTTCGCCACCAATGGCACGCAGGCGTTGCAGATGATCGAAGCGCCCGGCGACCTGCCCGAGCTGGTGTTGCTCGACATGATGCTGCCGGACATGGACGGTTACACGCTTTACGCGCGCATGAAGGCGAACGCCGCGACGCGCGAGTTGCCGGTGATTTTCGTTACCAGCATGAATGATTCGGTAAGCGAGGCGAAGGGTTTGGAAATGGGCGCGGCCGATTACATCACCAAACCCATCAGTCCGCCGATCGTGCGCGCGCGCGTGCATAACCACATTGAGCTCGCGCGCACACGCGCCGATCTGGTGGCCTCGCGCAACGACGCCCTGGCGGCGGCGCGGGCGAAAGCGGCGTTTCTTGCCACCATGAGCCATGAAATCCGCACGCCGTTGAACGGCGTGATCGGCATGACCGGCCTGTTGCAAGGCACCAATCTCGACGCGGATCAGCGCGATTTCGTCGACACCATCCGCCTTTCCGGCGATGCGCTGCTGACGCTGATTAACGATATTCTGGATTTCTCCAAAATCGAATCCGGCAAAATGGACCTCGAATCCGAGCCGCTGGTGCTGCGCCAGTTGCTCGAAGACGCCTATGACATTCTGTCGGGCAAGTCGCGCGAAAAAGATCTCGAGCTGGTGTATTCGATCGCCTCCAACGTGCCGGTGGCAATCTACGGTGACGTCACGCGCGTGCGCCAGGTCATTATCAACCTCGTCAGCAACGCGGTGAAGTTCACCGAACACGGCGAGGTGTATACCGAATTGCGGCTGCTCAGCGCCGGAACCGGCGACGCGCCCGACGTGCTCGAATTTCGCGTGCGCGACACCGGCATCGGCATTTCGCCGGAGCGCGTGGACGCGCTGTTCGAGCCGTTCACCCAGGCCGACTCGTCGACCACGCGCGTGTACGGCGGCACCGGCCTCGGCCTCGCCATCTGCAAACGGCTGGTGGAGTTGATGGGCGGGGTGATGGCGGTGGACAGCACGCCGGGCAAGGGATCGACGTTTCGCTTCACGTTGCCCGTGCATCGCGCGCCGGACCCGGTGCAACAAATCGTCCCGGCAGTGCTCACTAGCTTGCAGGATAAGCGCGTGCTCATCGTCGATGATAACGCCACCAACCTGCGCATTCTCCAGCATCAGTTGGAAGAGTGGGGCATGCGCGTGCTCGCGGCGAATAGCGGGCAAGCCGCGCTGGATGCGCTGAATGCACAGAATACGCATGGCAGCGATGGCACGCAGCAGCGCTTCGATCTGGCGATACTCGATATGTATATGCCCAACATGGATGGCGAAGCGCTTGCACGTAGCATCCGCGGCCATGCCGCCTACGGCGCGCTGCCGCTGATCTTGCTGTCATCGGTGTACACCACCGCCGAGTCGGTGGCGGCGTTATTCCGCGTGCGGCTGATGAAGCCGGTGCGCCAGTCGCAATTGCACGATGCCATCATGACAGTGCTCGGCGCGGTGGTGACGCGCGCGACCGACACCGCCGCTGGGCCGATCAGCGCTACACTGGCCGCGCAATATCCGCTCAAGCTGCTGGTAGTGGACGACAATGCCGTCAATCGCAAAGTGGCCGAAGCGATACTTACACGCTTCGGCTATCGCATCGAACTCGCCGAGGACGGGCAACAAGCCGCCGACCGCGTGGTGCGCACCAGGGCCGCCGGCGAGCCGTTCGACATTGTGTTCATGGACGTGCAAATGCCGGTGCTCGACGGCCTCGAAGCCACGCGCATCATCAAGTCGGCGCACGGCGCATCCTCGCCGGTGATTATCGCGATGACCGCCGCCGCATCGATTGAAGACCGCACGCGTTGCTTCCAGGCCGGCATGGACGACTACGCGTCCAAGCCGATTAACGTTAAGGAACTACACGCTGTGCTGGAACTGTGGGGCGCGCGGCGGCTGGGCAAGCCCCTGAAGCGGTGAACGGCAACTAACGGTTTTTGCCGGCGGTCACTTTTTCCCCATCGCTTCCGGATTCAACACATCCGTCGGCGCGTCTGCCGCAAACGCCAGCAGTTGCTCCACTGCGGTTGCGTACATCACTTCGTAACTGCTGCGTTCGGCGTAGCCCAGATGCGGCGTGCAGAGCGCGTTTTTCATCGACAGCAAGGGATGATTGGCGCCGGTTACCGGCTCGTCTTCATACACATCCACCGCCGCGAATCCGGGCCGGCCCTTCGCCAGCGCCGCCGCCAGCGCGCCCGGCTCGATGATCGGCGCGCGGCTGGTGTTCACCAGCAACGCATGCGGTTTCATCAGCGCCAGATCGGCGCCGGTGATGAGCCCGCGCGTGGCTTTGTTGCCGGGCAGATGCAGGCTGATGATGTCGGTGTTTGCAAAAAACGCCTCGCGTGACGCGGCGATGTCAAAGCCTTCGGCCTGGGCGCGCGCCAGCGAACCTTCGCGGCCCCAGCACACGACATTCATACCGAACGCTTTGCCCACCCGCGCAACAGCCGCGCCGATATGGCCGAAGGCGTAAACGCCGAGCGTGCGGCCAAACAGTTTGCTGCCGACGGTGGTGTGCCAGTTGCCGCGCTTGAAACTTTCCACCTCGTACGGAATGTGCCGCAGCGACGCAATAATCAAACCCCACGCCAGTTCCGCCGTGGTGGAATAAGGACTATGGCCGTTGCTCAAGCGCCCGGCTGACACCACGATGCCGTGCTCCGTACACGCGGGAATATCCAGGTGATAAACATTGCGGCCGGTCTGGCAAATGAATTTCAGGCCGGGCAATTTTTCGATAATCGCACGCGTCATCGGCACGCGCTGTTGCGTGAGCAACACCGCATCGAAGCCTTTGATCTGCTCCACCACTTTGTCGGCGCTGATGTAGGCATCGTTGTGTATCACCACCTCATGCCCGGCCAGTTTGGCGAAATGTTTGGTGGTGCGGAAGACATCGGAGTAGTCGTGAATCACGGATATTCGCATGATAATTCTCTCTTTAAAAACAAATGATTACAAAAGGTTGGATCGGGATGTCACTGCTGCTTGAGATTCGCATCCTTGATCACTTTGCCCCAGCGCGCGATTTCGGTTTTCAGAAACGCCATCGCTTCCGCCGGCGTATTGCCCAGCGCCTCGGTGCCGCCCTTGGCCAGCATGTCCTGCATGTCTTTCGCCTGCAGCGCGTTCACGGTTTCAGCATGAATTTGCTTGATGATCGGTGCCGGTGTTTTGGCGGGCGCGAGCACCATGTACCATGACGACGCTTCATAGCCCGTCACGCCGGCCTCGGCCACCGTCGGCACATCCGGCTGCGACGCCACGCGCTTGGCGGTGGTCACGCCGAGCAGACGCAGTTGCTTGGCGTTCACCTGATTGATGATCGCCAGCATCGGATTGATATACATATGCACGCGGCCCGGTATCAAATCCGCGAGCACCGGCCCGGTGCCTTTGTAAGCAATGTGCGTCATCTTCGTGCCCGTCATGCCGGTGAACATCTCGCCCGCCAGATGCGACGCAGAACCCGGCCCCGACGAGCCGAACGACAACTCACCCGGCTTCGATTTCAAATGCGCGATCAGCTCCTTCACGCTTTTCACCGGCAGTGAATTCGGCACCACCAGCCCGAACGCCTGCGTGGCCACCACCGAAATCGGAATCAGATCGTTGATCGGATCGTACGGCAGCTTCGCCATCAAGGTGGCGTTGATCGCGTGCGATGGATTCACCAGCACGATGGTATGGCCATCGGGTGTCGCCTTGGCCGCGATGTCGATGCCGATCACCATGCCCGCACCAGGCCGGTTGTCGGCGACGATCTGTTGCCCCCACACGGCGGTGTAGCGGTTGCCGAGAAAACGCACGATCTGATCTGAACCGCCGCCCGCGGCGGTGGGGATGATGAAACGGATGGGTTTGGTGGGGAAGGACTGGGCAGCGCACAATGGCGTTGCAGCGGCAAGCACCAACGCCGCGATGAGTTTGTTTTGCATGTGATTTCTCCCGTAACTTTAATGCGCGCCAACGGTACGTTCCCTCGCCCCGCGTGCGGGGAGAGGGCTAGGGTGAGGGGCGCGCCATCCACCATCCATGGAGCGCATGGCACATAGCGCCGAAGTGCGTTACTTCAACGGCAGCGGCACGCCATCCGGCAGCGGCGTTTTATCCACGTTCAGAATCATCGACACCAGCGAGTAATAGCCGTTGACCGCGATCAGATCAAACACGCCGCGCTCGCCAAAGCGATCGAGCACGCGCTTGTAATTGGCATCGGACACGCCCTTGGTTTCGTGCAGCTCGCGCGAGAAGTCATAGATCATCGCTTCATCGGCATCCATTTTCGGCGAGCGGCGATTCTCCGCGACATCCTTGGCGATCTCAGGATCGAGCCCCGCTTCGAGCGCCAGCCGGCAGTGCGCGTACCATTCGTATTGCGACGTCCAGTAACGCGCCGTCACCATGATCGCCAACTCGTTGAGTTTGTTCGGAATCGAACTCTTGAAACGGATTTCACCGCCGAGCGCCTGCACGATATTGCCCACGCCGGGGCTGCGCAGCATCACATTAAACGGCCCACCCAGCGGCCCCGGTTTGGAAGCGCCGGAGTTCGCCACCTTCGCGCGAGGCCCGCCGCGTATGCCGTCGTACACCACCTTCTGATCGGCGGTAAGGTTTTCGACGGGGATCATTTGAAAACGGCGTGAGTCAGTCATGTTTGGTCCTGATGATTTTTAGGGAAGGTGGAAAATAACATAGCCTTCATTTTCGTAGGGCGCAATAAACGAAGTGCATTGCGCCGATTGTTCAATATGCGGCGCAACGTCCATCGCGGAGCTCGCATTAGTTGAGCCGTCATTCCCGCGAAGGTGGGAACCCATAACACTGTCTCCTGTGCCAGTGCGTTATGGGTTCCCGCCTGCGCGGGAACGACGGTGTTAGTTTGCGGCGTTTACCGGTAGCGTCCGTAGGATGGGTGAAACCCATCACAAACCCACGTGAAATATGGCAATAAAAACAATTAGTTACGCTTATCACGCCATCAACGAAAACCCCAACCCCGGCGCATCCGGCACCCGCAACTTGCCGTCCGCAAACTCCGCATGCGTAGCAAAGCGCGCCTTCAGCGCCACATGCGCGCCATGCACCTCCAGCATGCCGCCGTGCGCGTGCCCCGCCATCACCGGCAGATTCGCCGCTTCAAATCCACCCGCACCCGTCACCGGCACGCCATGCGCCTCCGCCAGCGCCATGATGCGCAGCATCGCCGTAATGCCGCCGCAGAACGCCGCGTTGGGCTGCAAAATATCCAGCGCGCCCGCGGTCAGCACATCGCGAAACCACGTTACCGACTGAATCATCTGCCCCGACGCCAGCGGAATCGAAATCGCGCGCCGCAATTCGGCGAGCGACGCAATATCGTTACCGCGCAACGGCTCCTCGAAAAAAGTAATGTCGCAGTCCGCCACGAGTGTAGCGAGCCGCTTCGCCTCCGCCACCGTGAACGCGCAATTGGCGTCGAGCATCAACGGCGCGTTGCCGATCGCCGCACGCACCGCGCGGATGCGCTGCGCGTCTTCCGCAATACCGCGCCCCGCGCCCACCAGAATTTTTGCGCCGAGGTATCCGTCGGCCAACGCCTTCACACAAGCCGCAACGAGTTCAGCTTCGGAAAACGCAGGCAAACCCACCGTCGCATAAGCCGGCACCGCGTTACGCGCGCCGCCAATCAGCCGCGCCACCGGCTGACCCAGCGCCTTGCCCTTGATATCCCACAAGGCCAAATCCAGCGCGGACATCGCGGATACAAACACGCCAGTGGATTGCCGCGGATTAAATTTCTTTGCAAGCTGCACGGTGATCGCCTCGATATCCAGCACGTTAATACCCTTCACCGCAGCGGCAATGCCGCCATTGAGCAAATGCGCCACCTGATCGGCGAGAAAACGGCCCGTGACGCCTTCGCCGGTAAGCCCGTCCGCAGTCGTCACGCGGCAACGCAGAAAGGTCAGGCTTTCCGCGCCGGCATAGTCGTCAGCCTCGCGCGCAGGCTTGATGTGTTCGACTTGGGCTTCTATTTGGGTGATTTTCATAGGCTAGAAAATTTTCGATGATTAGGACGTAAGATATTCACCCTAAATGCGAACTACTTTCCGGGATGCCCGACGCCCGCATCTATCGTATCAAAGCGATCTGATTTAGGCCGGTTTTGAGTCGGCGTCTTGATTAGGTACCGAGAACGCGATGAACTTCGAACCGGGAAAGATTAATTTGAGTGTATCGCGAAACTGCCCCGCGACTTCCTCGATGTAAGCACGACTACCATCCACAAGGTCAATTGTTTGATCCGTGCTCCTTGCCAATGTCACGTATATACGTTCACCCAATGCATCTTTCAGCGCCCCAAGCGTCTGGGTTGGCCCATCAAGCCTAGCCGCTTCAATTCGTGGCTGAGCTTCGTGTAAGTGCACCCTTGACCTATGCTGTAAAGAGTCAATGGCCGCGGAAAATTTTGAATCTGCAACAGCCACTTTTGCCAGCATATCCGCATACTTTGTCTGAAGGAGAAAAGACAGGCTATCTATATCAATGTTAATTTTCTCTGTTCCCACTCCCTCCATGGGTGGCATTTCAATAGCGCGCGCCGGACTCGATCTATGTGGATCAATAACTTGCCTCTGAACTAAAGCCAATTTATTAGTCTGCCGCGCCATAGCAAATATGGCGCGGTTCGCTGCCGCTAAATTCTCATCGCGCACCGTCCCTTCTTCCTTCTGCCTGTTAAGGCTGAATGCATAAGTGGCACCCAAAAATGCAGCGAACAATGTCGCAAGTGGTGGAAGAAACTCCTTATACGCCTTGCTAGCCATTTTTTCTTCTATCGCCACCCCTATAATCACACCGAGGGCGAATGTAAGAGCGATCGTCAGTGCCTCGCGATAGATTTTCATTTTCTGGACCCATTTGAATATGGTTAGATTAGTTCGACCGATATTTCACAAGAACTCGCGACTTTTCCGGACGGCCCCGATCCCAATCTCCAACATGAGCGGAAATAGCGGCCATGAGCTCACAAAAAATTAATGCCCTTATTAAATCGGATCCCAACTAACCACATCCGGCGAGCGCTCCAGCGGATAAAACTGCCGCTGCATCGCAGGCAGCGCCACATTCGCTATCGCCTCCGGCGTCCACTCCGGGGTGAAATGCACAGAGCGTATCGGGCGCGGCTGGCTGAAGAGCATGATTTCGTTGGCGCGCACGCCGAAGACTTGACCGGTGACTTCGGCGGCTGCGTCGCTCACCAGAAACACGGCCATGGGCGCGACTTTACGCGCTTCCATTTTTTGCAGTTGTCCGGCGCGTTCTTTTTCTTCGGGGGTGTTGGTGGGGATGGAGCTGGTCATGCGGCTCCAGGCGAACGGGGCGATGCAGTTGGAGCGCACTTTGTGGCGGCCCAGATCGAGGGCGATGCTTTTCGATAGCGCAGTGATGCCGAGCTTGGCCGCCGAATAATTGGCCTGGCCGAAGTTACCAATCAAGCCGGACGTCGAAGTCATATGCACAAACGCGCCGCTGTTCTGCGCGCGCATGGGGTTGGCGGCGGCGCGGCTCATGTAGAACGCGCCATCCAGATGCACCGACAGCACCGAGCGCCAGTCGTCCTCGCTCATTTTGTGAAAAATGCGGTCGCGCAGTATGCCGGCGTTGTTGACCACGGCATCGACGCGGCCATAGGTATCAAGCGCGCACTGGATAATTTTCTCCGCCGAGGCCCAGGTGGATACCGAGTCGGTGCTGGCCGCTGCCACGCCACCGGCGGCCTTGATTTCATTCACCACTTTTTGCGCCGCACCCGCGCTGTCGGCATTCACTTCACCGCCGAGTGCCGCGCCGATGTCATTGACGACGACCTTTGCGCCGTTGGCCGCCATCGCCAACGCCATTTCACGGCCAATGCCGCCGCCTGCGCCGGTGATGACGACTACTTTGTCTTGTACGCTGTTGCCCATCGGAAGCTCCTCTTTGACTATTTAAGCGTGGTCGAAAAACACCATAATGACCACTAGGTTGGCTACTTTGTTGGCTAGATTAAAAAGTTAATAATTTGATTTAAAAACAATTGGTTAGGATTGCTTCGTGTCGAAATTTGGCCAGATGTTTGGCCGCTTCCGTGGCAAGTTCTTTTGTCTTACCCCGCCCTTCGCCGAAACTTCTGAAACCCCGCCGGTTTCAACGGCGCCATGCGTTTAACCGCGCCAGCGTTCACAATCACTTCACCCACATAAAACGAGCCCTGCTTGTCGGCCCAAATGCCGTGCGGCGCGACAAAGTTGCCGGGCAGCACGGGGTTTTCGCCGCCGACTTGCGCGTAGATTTTTTGATCGGGGTCCACCACGGACACGCGCGCGATCGGCGAATGGCCGCACGGCGGATAAATCATGGTTTGATCGTGCGCCGGCAGCGGGCCTTCGGAGCGTTTCATCATGTAGTTGTGAAAGCCGCCTTCGGCGATGTGGATCATGTCCTGGTCGTCGATGAACAAATCGTAGGGGCGATTAAACTGCGTCCATTCGCGCAGATATTCGCCGTCGGGTTTGAAAATCTGCACGCGCGAATTTTCGCGGTCGGCCACATACACCAGCCCCGCGCTGTCGACGGCGATGCCGTGCGGCAGTATGAATTGCCCTGGGCCGCTGCCGGGTTCTCCCCATGAAAACAACAACTTACCTTCTTTGGAGTATTTATGCACACGGCAGTTGCCGTAGCCGTCGGCGATGTACATGTCGCCGCTCGGCAGCACCGCCACGTTCGTTACACGATGAAACGGCCCGGCCGCCCAGCGCACAGGGCTTACGCCCATTTTGTAGCCGGTGTCGGCGGCCTTGCCCGGCTCGCCGAGCGTCATCAGCTTTTTGCCGTCGGTGGTGTATTTGTGCACCACGTGATTTTTATCATCCGCGAGCCACAGGTGATCGGTGTGATCGATGAAAATGCCGTGCGGCCCGACAAACTCTCCCGCGCCCCACGCATTGAGAAACTTGCCTTCCTTGTCGAACACGATAATCGGGTACTTGCCGCGATTAAACACATACACGCGGTCTTGCGAGTCGCACGCCACACCGGCCACTTCCATGAAGCTGTAGCCCTCGGGCATCTGCTCCCAGCCTTGGATGACTTCGTATTCGATTTTGTGCGGGCCGAGGGCCATAATTTTTCTCCGGGTGGCGGGGTCGATTGATGCACTTGAGTTTCAACCTTCGTGTTTTTCGCGTCAAGTTCACGCGGGCGGGAAGCTATAATTTGCCCCCTTCCTAAATTCACAGCGAGAACGCAATGTCTGATCGCGCCACCACGCAGTTACGCAACTTGCTTGCCCAACCCGGTTGCGTCGTAGCACCTGGCGTCGCCGATGCCTTCGGCGCGCGGCTGGTCAAACTCGAAGGCTTTCAGGCGGTTTACATGACGGGCTTCGGCACCAGCCTCACACGGCTGGGCATGCCCGACGTGGGCTTGCTCACCGCCACCGAAATGATCGACAACGCCAGCCGCATCGTCGATGCCTCCGAGCTGCCAGTGATCGCCGACGCTGACACCGGCTACGGCAACCCGATCAACACGCGGCGCACGATTCGTGATTACGAAAAAGCCGGTGTGGCGGGCGTGCATATCGAAGACCAGTCATGGCCCAAGCGTTGCGGGCATCTGGCGGGTAAGCGCGTGATACCCACCGCCGAAATGGTCGCCAAGATCAAAGCCGCGTGCGACGCGCGACGCGATAAAGACTTTATGATTATCACGCGCACCGATGCCATAGCTATCGAGGGGCTGGAAGCGGCGCTGGAACGCGGCGAGCGTTATCGTGAGGCGGGCGCGGATATGCTGTTCATCGAGGCGCCGGTGGGACGCGAGCAAGTGGAAATCGTGTCGAAACGCTTCCAGGGCGTGCCGCTTCTATACAACATGGCGGCCAGCGGCAAGACGCCGGATTTGCCGGCGGATGAGTTGGGCACACTCGGTTTCAAACTCTCGATCTATCCGAACTGGATGATCTTCGCGGCGATACCGGCGATGCAGAACGCCCTGCGCGAATTGAAAAAAACCGGCTCCATCGCGGGACTGCGCCCGCATGCGGCGACCTTCAAGCAGTTCACCGAAATCGCCGGGCTGCCGGAAATTCAATTTCTGGAAGAGAAGTACGGCGTGCCGGAAGATCAGCGCGCAGGGTTATAGACACAGCACCATCCCTTGATCCACCGGAAAGGAAACTTCATGCATATGTGGTTTTTATCGTACACGCCGATAACCGCGGCGTTGCTTGCTGCATTTTCGCTGCCGGTATCGGCGCAAACACGCTTGCCCGAGGTACGCGTTGAAGCCCAGCGCGAAACGCCGCTCAACAACGATGCCCGTGCCGACAGCGGCAGTTTGCTCGGCCTGACGCCGCGCCAGACACCCGCGACGGTGGAAATCATCGACCGCGCGACCCTGGAATCACGCGGGTTGCGCAGTGTCACCGAAGCCGCGCAGGGCGCAGTGGGTGTGACCGCCGGCGACCCGGCCGGTGAGCCGGCAGGATTTTCCATGCGCGGTTTTACCCACAGCCAGATCAACACCCTCTACAACGGCCTCAAGATCGGCCCGCAGAACATGACGTCGCGGGTTATGGATACCGGCAATCTGGAGCGCATTGAAATTCTCAAAGGGCCGGCGTCGCTGATGTCGGGTGAAGGCGCGGCGGGCGGGTCGATTAACTTTGTCACGCGCAAGCCGCACAGCGGGGCCATCGAGAACGAAGCCTATCTCTCGTTTGGCTCGTTCAGCACGTTGCGCGCGGGTTTTGGCTCGGGCGGCAGCACCCCGGTGCAGGGACTCGACTACCGCTTTGACGTGAGCCGCGCTTCCAGCAATGGTTTCATTGACGACACTAGCAGCCGCAACTGGCATGTGTCGGGCGGACTCGACTATCAAGTTAACAGCAACTTCAAGCTGTGGGGCGCGGTGGAATACAAGAAAGACAGTTCCAGTGCGTATTGGGGCACGCCATTGGTGCCGGTGGCATTCTCCGGCACCAACGCGGCGGGCGGTATCGTGTCGGGCACGTATGTGTCGAACTACAACGGCACCAATCTCGGTCCGATCACTATCGACGGACGCACGCTGAAAACCAACTACAACGTGCTCGACAATCGCAACACGGCGGAAGAATATTTTCTACGCGGCGGCTTCGAGTGGACGCTTGGCGGCGGACTGAAGCTGCGTGATCAGGTTTACTACTACACAGCGAAGCGCGAATGGTTCAATAATGAAATCAGCGCATTCAACACGGGCGGCGGATTGGTGGATCGCGAGCGTTTCTATGTCGCGCATGATCAAAGTCTGATCGGCAACAAAGCCGAGTTGCAGTGGGATGCCTCGCTTGGCGGCATGGACAATCGCATGGTGGCGGTGCTGGATTACAGCGCCCTCAATTTTGACCGGCCCGGCGCGGCGAATTTTCCAGGGGACGCCGTGCCGATCGTCGGTTTTAACCGCGGGCTGTACGGCTTGCTGACCACGCAGAAGCAGACCGCCGACATCCGCAACCTCGCGTTATCCGTCGAAGACCGGCTCAAGCTCACGCCCGCGTTGGCGTTGATCGCGGGCTTGCGCCACGAGACGATAGACATTGATCGCGGCTCGACCGACGTTACGGGCGCCAACCGTGCGGGATTTCCATTTTCAACCAGCTTTCACCCGACCACGGGGCGGGTCGGCGTGACGTATGACGTGATGCCGGGATTCACGCTTTACGGGCAATATGCCACCGGCGCCGATGTGGCCGCCAACAACCTGTTCCTGCTGGCGGCGAATCAACCGCTGCAACTCACGCGCGCGCGCACCTACGAAGCGGGTATCAAGCATTTGTTCTGGGAGAAAAAAGCGGAGTGGAATTTCGCGCTGTTCGACATCGAGCGGCGCAATGTTTATGCGGCGGCGGGCGGCCAATCGCTGAATATTGCCGGCAAGCAGCAGTCCAAGGGCGCGGAATTGTCGCTGGCCGTGAAACCCGTGCGCGCGTGGAACCTGTGGGGCAACGTGGCGTATACCGGTGCCAAGTATGCTGACTACACCTTTGCCGGCGGCTCGTTCTCGGGCAACAAACCACCCAACGTTCCGCAAGTGGTCGCGAACGCGGGCGTGTCGTATCGCTTCAATACGCCGATGCCGGTGGAGATCGGCGCGTCGATCCGGCACGTGGGAGACCGTTTCCACAGTGACGCCAATACCGTCAAGCTGCTGGCGTACACCGTGGGCGATGCGTTTGCCTCGGTGGATATCGGTAAGACCCGGCTGTCGTTCCGCGTGCGCAACATCACCAATGAAAAATATGCGATCTGGAGCGATCCGTTTTATCCCGACCAGATTCTCCTCGGCGCACCGCGCAGCTATGAGCTGACGGCGTTGTTCAAGTTTTAGTGCTGGCGAGTGCGCGCGCTGGTTCTGATACACCGCTGGCTGGGGGTCGCATTTTGTTTGTTGTTTGCGATGTGGTTTGCCAGCGGCATGGTGATGCACTTCGTGCCGTTTCCGTCGCTGGACGAAAGCGAGCGGGTCGCGGGGCTGGCGCCGTTTAGTCCGCAAGAGATTACGGTCGCCCCGCGCGAGGCATTGACCGCGCTGGAAGTACACAAGATACGGCGCATGCGGCTGGCCGTGGTTGGCGACAAGCCAACCTACATCGCCCTACGCAACGATGGCACGCTGGCCGCGCTCGATGCGAAAAGCGGCAAAGCCCGTGTTGTGAACGAGGCGCTGGCGCTGGCGAGCGCGCGGGCGCATGCACGGGCGCGTGGGCTCGATCCTGCGCGCGCAGCCATTGCCGCGCTTGAGAGTCACGATCAATGGACGGTGCCCAATGGTTTCGATGCGCATCGTCCGCTCTACCGCGTGGCGCTGGGCGATGCTGCAGGCACTGACTTTTATGTATCGTCGGTTACCGGACAGATGGTGCTAGACACCACCCGCGCCGAGCGCGCATGGAATTGGGTCGGCAGTGTTCTGCACTGGATTTACCCGACCGCGCTGCGCAAACACTGGTCCGCGTGGGACAGCACGGTATGGTGGCTGTCACTGGCCGCGATGATCGGCGCGCTTACCGGCACGGCGCTGGGGGTGGTGCGAATCAAAGCATGGCATTCTCCGTTCCGCAGCTGGATGAAATGGCACCATGTTATGGGTTTAGGCTGTGCGCTGTTTGTGCTGACGTGGATTTTCAGCGGGTGGTTGTCTATGGATCATGGTCGGCTGTTCTCACGCGGCGCAATCGCCGGTGACGAGCGTATGCGGATCGAGGGACGCGCCTTGTCGGTACCCGATTTGCCGCAATTGGGTGATATCACCGGCCCCGTGCGCGAAGTCGAATGGTTTCCGTTTGCCGGAAAAATCGTGATGCGGATCGTTGATCACGACGGCACCCGCGAGCTGCGTGTCGACGCGCAACGCAGTCTGTGGCTTACCGAGGCGCAGGTCGCCGTCGCTGCGCGCACGCTCGGAAACGCCTGTACCTATGCGGGCGTGGAAGCGGGCGATGCCTACCCGGCGCGCGCGGTTGCTCCCAACGCGCCGGTGTATCGCGTGAGGTGCGGGGAAACGTGGTTTCACATCGACGGCGCCGACGGCCGTGTGATCGAAAAACTCGATGCGTCGCGCCGTGCTTATCGCTGGGCATTTCAGGCGCTGCATACCCTGGATTTTCCGTGGCTGGCACAGCGCGAGTCGTTGCGCACCCTGTTGATCCTCGTATTGTGCGGCGGCGGACTGGTGTTTAGCCTGACGGGA
>CANIID010000101.1 GCA_947467315.1 Betaproteobacteria bacterium
ACACCGTCCTTCTCGTAGCGCCGAGGCGTGAAGCCAAGAAAATAACCGGCGAAATGCATCCCCGGCGCGCGGTTGCTGGAAATGGACCGCAGCACATGGCGGCGAATGAAATCGGTATCTTGCGAACTGAAGCTCAAGGTGCGGCCTTTAATTAAGTATTTGTTTTTATTGAGTAATTTATTCGGACTTCGAATCGCGCGCCAACAACTCACGCGCCACCTGCGCTGCCGACTGCGGCGCATCCAGCACGCGGCACACCGCTTCGGTGATCGGCATATCGATGCCGCGCTGCTTTGCAATGCGTGCAACTTCGCGCGCGCTGTAGACGCCCTCGGCAACGTGACCGAGTTCGGCGAGTATGTCGTTCAGCGCCTTGCCCTGCGCCAGCATCAAACCCACACGCCGGTTGCGCGATAAATCGCCGGTGCAGGTCAAAATCAGATCGCCCACGCCGGCGAGTCCCATGACCGTTTCCGCGCGTCCGCCCAGCGCCACGCCGAGGCGCGAAATTTCGGCGAGCCCGCGTGTCATCAGCGCGGCGCGTGCGTTCAAGCCGAGTTTCAGTCCATCGCAAATGCCGGTGGCGATGGCCATCACGTTTTTGACAGCACCCGCGACTTCAACGCCCACCACATCGCTGCTGGAATACACGCGCAGCGATCCGCCGTGCAGCTCACGCGCGGTGGCGCTCGCAAACGCGCTATCGGTGGATGCCAGGGTCAGCGCGGTGGGTTGCCCGCGCGCAACTTCCTCGGCGAAGCTGGGGCCTGACAGCACGCCGCACGTCGCTTGCGGCAGTTCTTCGGCGCACACCTCGTGCGGCAACAGCGCGTGTTCGCGCTCGAACCCTTTGCACAGCCACACCACCGGCGCGTTGCAGCCTGCGGATTTCAGACGGCGCAGCGTGTCACGCAGTCCCGCCGTGGTGGTCGCCACCAGTATCAACTCCGCGGCACGCAGCGCGGCGTCAAGATCGGCGCTAACCGACACCGGCGCGGGCAACATACTCTCGGGTAGGTAACGAGGGTTACGGCGGCTGGACTGCATCGCCACGGCCTGCGCCGCATCGCGCGCCCACAGCGTGACGCCGTGCCGCGCGGCCAGGTGAATTGATATGGCGGTGCCCCACGCCCCCGCACCGAGTACCGCGATATTCATTCGGAAAGGACTATACGCCCCACACCTGGGTGACGCGCACGAAGCCGGATACGCCATCGCGATGACGCACGCGCAGCCAGCCGCCGGGCACGACTTCGCTTAATTCCATCACCACGTTTTGCTGCGCCTGAAACACCATCGACGCATTGTCATCGGCCGCCTGTCGCACCTGCGCCAGCGGTGTTTTGACCATCACCGTGCGCAATTTTGCCGACACCTGCTTGGCGTCCACCCAGCTCAGTCCGCCGTTGGCATCGCGCACCTTGATCCAGCCTTCGACCACCACGATCACTTCCAGCGGATAGCCCTGGTTCACCACAAACAGTTTTTTGGATTGCGCCGATGGGGCGTCGTAGAGCACCGCGGCTTCTTCGGTTACCGCGCGGAATTCTGCGGCAAACACATGGCCCGCGAACACATGGGCCGCGCACAGCGTTGCAATCCACCTCGCCGCAACGCGCGCGCGCATCGTTAGTTCACCTGCGACGGCGACGGCACCGCTTCTGCCGCACGCTGCTGCTGGGATTGCATATACACCTGGTTAAAATCCATGTGCTGCAATATCACCGGCGGGAAGCCGGCGCGCGACACCGCGCTCGATACCGCTTCGCGCGCATACGGCAGCAACGTGGTCGGGCACAGCACGCCGAGCACAGCGTCCAGATCCTGCGGTGGCAGATTGCGGATGTGAAACAAACCCGCCTGCGCCACTTCAACCAGGAACACCGAGCGATCCGCGACCTTTGCGGTGACGGTCGCGGTGAGCACCACTTCGTACAGCGCGCCCTGTTCCACCACCGAGGCGCCATTGTGAATATTGACTTCGATTTGCGGCTGCTCGGCCGACATAAACACCGCCGGCGCGCCGGGCACTTCGAGCGACATGTCTTTCACGTAAATTTTTTCGATGCTGAAAATCGCCTGCTGGGACTCGGATGCATCGGGGGTTGCCGCGGATTGCTCGCTCATGGTTTGTGCTTGTGCTTTCGGTTTCGGGTTTGTTTATTGTGGTGGCGGGTTATTTTGCCAGCAGGGGATCGAGGCCACCCGCGCGATCGAGCGCGGACAAATCATCGTAGCCGCCGACGTGCGTATCGCCGATGTAGATTTGCGGCACGGTGCGCCGTCCGGTTTTTTCCATCATTTCAGTGCGGCGCGCGGGATCACGATCGATATACACCTTTTCGATGTCCGTCACGCCTTTGCTTGCCAGTAACCGCTCCGCGGTTACGCAGTACGGTCAAACAGCGGTGCTATACATCAATACTTTAGCCATGTTGCTTCCGTGTGAAATGAATAAAATTATTTTTCCAGCGGCATGCCGGCCTGCAACCAGCCGCCGATGCCGCCGCGCAGCGCCACCACATCCGCAAAGCCTTGTTTGCGCAGGCTGTCCGCCACCGCCGATGAACGGCGTCCGCTGGCGCAACTGACAATCACCGGCTTCGACTTGAATTTTTCCAGTTCTTTGATGCGGCCTTCAAGTTGCTTTTCGGGGATGTGCCGCGCGTTGGTGATGTGGCCGCTGGCGTATTCGGCGTCATCGCGCACATCCAGTACCACCGCGTCTTTGCGGTTGATCAACATTACCGCATCGGTTGCACCGACTTCGGCGGCAGTGCGCATGCCGCGTGTCAGCAGCGGAAACAACAGCATACCGCCCGAGGTTACGGCGAGCCCGAACAACACCAGATTCATCGGGCTTTTCTGCAAGAAAACGAAAAACTGCTCCAAGGCAAACTCCTAAAATGGGCTAGAATTATACCGTATGCGACCAGCTAAATATTTTCCAAGAAAAACATGCACATAACACCGGTTCTCCTGCTCATCCTGGATGGCTTCGGCCACCGCGAGGACTGCGACAACAACGCCATCTGCCAGGCGCGCAAGCCGCACTGGAATTTCCTGTGGAAAACGCACCCGCACACCATTATCGACGCCTCGGAAAAAATGGTGGGGCTGCCCACCGGCCAGATGGGCAATTCCGAAGTCGGCCACATGAACATCGGCGCCGGTCGCGTGGTGTATCAGGATTACACCAAGATCGAACACGCGATTGAAACCGGCGCGTTTCGATGTAATCCGACGTTGTTGAAGGCCATCGAAGTCGGCAAAAGCAAGGCATTGCACATCCTTGGTCTGCTGTCGACCGGCGGCGTGCACAGCCACGAATCGCAGATACTCGAACTGGTGGACATGGCGGCGAAGGCCGGCGTGAAAAACATTTACGTGCATGCGTTTCTCGATGGCCGCGACACGCCACCGAAAAGCGCCGAACCGTCGCTGGTGGCGCTGCAAAAAAAATTCGATGCGATCAACACGGGGCGTATCGCCTCCATCACCGGACGTTACTTCGCGATGGATCGCGACAAACGCTGGGAGCGCGTCAAACCCGCCTATGACGTGATCACGCAGGGCAAAGCCGAATACTGGGCGGCCTCCGCGATGGATGCCTATACGCTCGCCGATCTGCGCGGCGAGAACGATGAGTTCGTGCAGGCCACCGCCATCGTGCCGCCCGGCAACAAGCCGATCCGCATGAACGACGGCGACGCGGTGGTGTTCATGAACTTCCGCTCGGATCGCGCGCGCCAAATGACCTCGGCGCTGACCGATGCCGGCTTCCAAGGCTTCGTGCGCGAGCACCTGCCGAAACTGGGGTATTACTGCACGCTCACCACCTACGGCAGCGATTTCGCCGCGATACCCGCAGCGTTTCCGCCGCAAAGTGTCGCCAACGGCTTTGGCGAATATCTGGCGTCTCGCGGCTTGAAACAACTGCGCATCGCCGAAACCGAAAAGTACGCGCACGTGACGTACTTTTTCAACGGCGGCGTGGAAACGCCCTATGCCGGCGAAGACCGCGTGATGGTGCCTTCGCCCAAGGTCGCCACCTACGATCTGCAACCGGAAATGAGCGCACGCGAAGTCACCGACAAACTGGTGGCGGCGATTCACAGCAAAAAATACGATGCCATCGTGTGCAACTACGCCAACGGCGACATGGTGGGTCATACCGGCGATCTCGCCGCCGCCACGCGCGCGATTGAAGCGCTCGACGAATGCATCGGTCGCGCGGTGGAAGCCATGCAGGCCATCGGCGGCGAGGTGCTGATTACCGCCGATCACGGCAATGCCGAGACCATGCTCGATACCCAGTCGCACCAGCCGCACACCGCGCACACGCTGAACCTCGTGCCGCTGCTCTACATCGGCCGCAAAGCGAAAGTAGCGAACGGCGGCGCGCTGCAGGATGTGGCGCCCACGCTGCTGCGCATGATGGGGTTGCCGCAGCCTGCGGAGATGACGGGAAAGCCGCTGCTGGATATCGCGTGACACGGCACAGGATCGCGTGAAATATCTTAAGTATTTGTTTTTATTATCATTTTCCCTGTGCGCACCGGGCGTCGTCTGGGCCGCCAACGCCAGCGCCGCCAAAGAAGAACTCCAGCAACTGCGCAGCCGCATTGAAGCGCTGCAAAAGAAAATCGCCGGCGCGGAAGCGTCCCGCAGTGAAGCCGCGGACGCGCTGCGCGAATCGGAGCGTGCGATGTCGGACGCCAACCGCGAGCTCGCCGATCTGGAGCAATCCTCGCGTACGGTGTCGCAACGCGCCGAGGCGCTGCGCGGCGAATCGAACAAAGCCTCAGGCACGCTGGCAGAGCAACAAGCCATGTTGTCGCGTCTGTTATATCAGCAACATGTGCAGCACGGCGGCGCGCAACCCGAAGCGCTGCGGCTGCTGCTCAGCGGTGAAAATCCTAACGCCATCGCCCGCGAGTTGCATTACCTGGGTTATGTGTCACGGGCGCGCGCCGATGCCATTCACGGCTTGCGTGACAGCCTGGCGAAACTCAAATCGCTGGGCGACGAAGCCGCCGCCAAGGCCGCCGAACTGGCGGCCATCGCCGCCGAGCAACTGAATCAGCGCAAACGCCTCGAAGGTGAAAAGCGCAAGCATGCCGAGGTGTTGACGCGGCTGTCGCGCGACATTGCCCGCCAGCGCCAGGAAGTCGGCACATTGCAACGCAACGAGACGCGTCTCACTCAGCTTATCGAACAACTGGCGCGTATCGTGACGCGCCCGCCACCGGCCAGACCCGTCGCCAAGAGCACGCGACCGCCGGGGGAGCGAAACACACGTAATGAGCGCAGTGACCGCGTGCCGGAGCCGCAAACGCTGACAGGCGCTTTCTCCGCCCTGCGCGGTCAACTGGCATTACCGGTGCGCGGGGAACTTGCAGGCCGCTTTGGCAGTCCACGTAACGATGGCGGATTGACCTGGAAAGGGTTGTTGCTGGCGGCGAAGGCGGGGGAATCAGTGCGGGCTGTCGCCGCTGGCCGGGTGGTTTACGCCGACTGGCTGCGCGGATTCGGCAATTTACTGATTATCGACCACGGTGCAGGCTATATGAGCCTCTATGGCTATAACGAAACCTTATTAAAACGGGTAGGCGACGAGATCAACGGCGGAGACGCCGTATCGACCGTCGGCAACAGCGGCGGCGGCACAGAATCAGGTTTATACTTTGAGCTTCGTCATCAGGGTAAGCCGTTCGACCCGATGGCCTGGATCAAAGCACGCTAAGCAATTCACAGCACTTTACAGAAACTGGAGCAGTAGATGCGTAACAAACTGAGTCAATTCGGTCTCATCGTCGCCGGCGTCGTGATCGGCATCGCCATCAGCCTTAATTTTTCGGCGGTGGCGCAGCGCGATGGCGCCACCCGCGCCGTGCTGCCGCTGCCGATTGAAGAGCTGCGCGCCTTCACCGAGGTGTTCGACCGTGTCAAACGCGATTACGTCGAGCCGGTGGAAGACAAAAAGCTCATCACCGAAGCCATCAACGGCATGTTGACGGGGCTCGATCCGCACTCGGCGTATCTCGATCAGGAAGCGTTCAAGGAAATGCAGGTCGGCACGCAAGGCCAGTTCGGCGGCCTCGGCATTGAAGTCGGCATGGAAGACGGTTTCGTCAAGGTGATTTCCCCGATCGACGACACACCCGCGTCGCGCGCCGGCGTGCTGGCGGGCGACTTGATCGTCAAGCTCGACGACGCCTCGGTCAAAGGCATGACGCTGAACGACGCGGTGAAGCAAATGCGCGGCAAACCGGATACGCCGATCCGCCTCACCATCGTGCGCAAGGGCGAACCCAATCCGATTGAACTCACGCTGACCCGCGCCATCATCAAGATTCAGAGCGTGAAAGCCACGCTGCTGGAACCGGGCTTCGCGTATTTCCGCGTCACGCAGTTTCAGGACGGCACCGGCGAATTGCTCGCGCGCGCCATCGAAACACACGTCAAAGGTCCGATGAAAGGCGTGATTCTCGATCTGCGCAATGATCCGGGCGGCCTGCTCAACAGCGCGGTGGCGGTAACCGCCATGTTCATCGAAGCCGGCAAGCTGGTGGTGTACACCGAAGGCCGTGCCGAAGATTCCAAGATGCGCCTGAACGCGAGCCCGGAACATTATCTGCGCGGTCGCAACCGCGAAGACTTCGTCAGCAAACTGCCGGCGGCCATCAAGACCTTGCCGATGGTGGTGCTGGTCAACGGCGGCTCGGCCTCGGCGTCGGAAATCGTCGCCGGTGCGTTGCAGGATCACAACCGCGCCGTCATCATGGGCCAGCAAACCTTCGGCAAGGGTTCGGTGCAAACCATACTGCCGCTGGGCAGCAACACCGCGATCAAGCTCACCACCGCGCGCTACTTCACGCCGCAAGGCCGCTCGATTCAAGCCAAAGGCATCACCCCGGACATTCTGCTGGAAGGCCCGGTGGACAAGGCCGCCGCGTTGCGTCTGCGCGAAGCCGATCTTTCCAAGCACCTGAGCGAAGCCAAAGCCGATCCGAAAGAAGCGGACAAGGAAAAGGCGCTCGCCGCGATGCGTGCGAAGTTCAATTTCACACCCGAAGCGCGCCCCATCATCGATGCCAAAGAACTGCGGCCCAACCCCGGTGAAGTGGTATCGAAAAACGACTACGAACTGCACCAGGCGGTGGCGTTTCTGAAGTCGCGCGGCACCGTAGCATCAAAATAAAAGTTGTTTATAAACAATATCTTATATAACCTAACAACCCTACACGCCCGGCCGGGCATCACACGGCCGGGCGTTGTTTTTTCCACCTCCGCGTGCGCATCGCCCCATGGACGACCAACAGTTACTGCGCTATAGCCGCCACATCCTGCTGCCGGAAATCGGCATTGAAGGCCAGGAGCGGCTGCGCGCGGCGCACGCGCTGGTAATCGGCGCGGGCGGGCTTGGGTCACCCATCGCGCTGTATCTGGCGTCCGCGGGCGTCGGCACGATCACGCTGTGCGACGACGACGTGGTGGATCTCACCAACCTGCAACGGCAAATCGTGCATCGCACGGCGGCGATAGGGCGGCCCAAAGTGGAATCCGCGCGCGATACCCTGATGGCGATCAATCCGAACATCAACCTCCATCTGGTTCAACAACGCGTCGCCGGCGCGGCACTCGACGCGCTGGTCGCCAACGCCGATGTGGTGCTCGACGGTTGCGACAACTTCACTACCCGTCACGCCGTCAATCGCGCGTGCGTCACGTACAAGAAGCCGCTGGTGTCGGGCGCGGGCGTGCGTTTCGACGGCCAGATTTCCGTGTTCGATATGCGCGACGCCGCGGCGCCGTGCTATGCGTGCCTGTTCCCCGAAGACGCGCAAAACCATGAGAGCGAAGAAGTGCGTTGCGCGGTGATGGGCGTGTTCGCGCCGCTCACCGGCATCGTCGGCTGCATGCAGGCGGCAGAGGCGTTGAAAATACTCACCGGTGCTGGCAAGACGCTGGCCGGCCGCCTGATGTTGCTCGATGCGCTGACGATGGACATCCGCACCATCATGCTGAAAAAGGATCTCGCCTGCGCCGTGTGCGGGTAACCGCGGCCTTGGCATCCGCACGACACCGTGATCCACAGCAGGTATCGAGACGGCGCAAATAAGATTACTATGGGTTTTCCGCACCGAACCAAAGTAACAAATCGTCATCAAAGCGAAGTCTGGCAGCACTATCGGAATCTTGCGCGATCGCGAGTGCTGCGGATGCTGTAGAAAGGGGCTTATGACAAAGGCGAGCAGCGTTGTTCCGGGTACAAGATCAGCAGCGACGCCCGTCGGCGCACAAAAAAACTCTGCGTCACCCAAGCGCTCACGCCCGCGGGCGCCACAGCGGTCGGCGTCAGGACCCCGTGCGTGGCGGGTTCTCGGCAGGGATCATGCCCTACCGCACATTGAGCAATGTGATCGACGACGTGGTGATGACAGTTGCCGATATTTCCCTCTCGAAGCAACTTGAAGCCGAACTGCCCAAATCGCAGCACATCCATCTTGACACCGATAAGGCGCCGTCATGAGCACAGACGATAAAAATCAGCCAGCGAACGCATTGCGCCGCCGCGCCGAACAGCGCATTAAAGATGCCGGCGCGCCGCATGCCTCAACGATCATTCCCGCTTTCCGGTTGCAGCATGAAATGAGCGTGTATCAGGTTGAACTGGAAATGCAAAACGAGGAATTGCGCGAGGCCAGGGAGCGCGCCGAGGCGGCGCTGGCGCATTACCAACAGGAAGCCGAGGCCGCGCGCACCCTCCACGCGCAAGACGAGGCCGCCCGCGTTGCTGCAGAAGCGGATAACCTCGCTAAATCCCAATTTCTGGCGACCATGTCGCATGAGTTGCGTACCCCGCTCAACGGCGTGCTGGGCACGGCACAATTGCTGATGCTGCCCGGGCTTACCGAAGAGAAACGGCGCACTCATGTCGATACGATTCTGAAGTCAGGGAAAATCCTGCTGGCACTCCTCAATGACATCCTGGATTTGTCCAAAGTGGAAGCCGACAGGATCGAGTTTCTGCATGAGGAGTTTGATCCGAAGGTGCTGGGCGAGGAAATTGTCGCACTGTTCGCCGAAGTGGCTCGCACCAAAGGCCTGAAAATTACGTTCGTCTGGCATGGCCCGCACGATCAGCGCTATTGGTCCGATCCTTTTCGCCTGCGGCAAATGTTATCCAATCTCGTAAGCAACGCCATCAAATTCACCACACACGGATTCATACGCGTGGAAGCTTGCCAAATTGAAGGCACAACTGGCGATACCCTGTTGGAGTTTTCGGTCACGGACAGCGGCATCGGCATAGCGGCAGACAAGCAATCACTGCTGTTCAAGCGCTTCTCCCAGGTGGAGACTTCGACAACCCGTTCCTACGGGGGCGCGGGATTGGGGCTTTCCATCGTCAGAGGTCTCGCCGAAAAGATGGGGGGAGAGGCCGGTTTGGAGAGCGCCGGCGGCAAGGGGGCGCGATTCTGGTTTCGGATTCGCGCCGAAATTGCAGCCAAACGCGCAACAAACCCGCTCGAAGATATGCCCGGGAACGCGAACAGCAAAGCCGCGCTATCCCAGACCCAGGCGTCAACAAGGCCTGTTCTGTTGGTCGAGGACAATCGTATGAACCAGATGGTGTTCATGGATTTTCTGAATGCGATGGGTATCGAGGCGCAATGCTTGGAAAACGGTCAGGATGCGGTCGATGCCATTAGGGGTGGCAAACGGTATTCCCTGGTTTTGATGGATCTGCAGATGCCGGTGATGGGCGGCATCGAGGCGACGGAGCGTATTCGCCAGTGGGAGAAGGAAACGCAGCAGCCTGGCGTGCCGATGATTGCATTGACGGCCAGCGTGTATGCTGCCGATCGCCAACGTTGCGTCGCGGCCGGGATAGATGATTTTCTTGAGAAACCCATCGACCTGAATGACCTGACGCGGGTACTCAACCAATGGCGGGGCGGCACGCGGCTAACGGCCTGATCCATGCAGGTCAGGAGCCGCGCATAGACCAGAGGGCTCTGCGCGCGCGCAGCGCCGGGTCAAGCTCAAGCTGTACAAATGCCGCGTACGGGGGCAAAATAGCGGGATGGACCTCGTAAGCCGGATCAGCGAATTGTTTTCCGAGAGCGCGCACTTGAAACTCGAGTGCATGGATGCGCTCGCCGGGCCGATTGCCGACGGCGCGCTGTTGATGGTCGATTGTCTCAAGGCGGACGGCAAAATTCTCGCCTGCGGCAATGGCGGTTCGGCGGCCGATGCGCAGCATTTTTCGGCGGAGTTGCTCAATCGTTTTGAAAAAGAACGGCCGGGACTCGCGGGACTGGCGCTGACCACCGACAGCTCCACGCTCACCTCCATCGCCAACGATTACGATTTCGAACAGATTTTCTCCAAGCAGGTGCGCGCGCTGGGGCGTGCCGGCGACGTGTTGCTGGCGATTTCCACCAGCGGCAATTCCAAAAATGTCATCGCTGCAATCCACGCGGCGCACGAGTGTTCCTTGACGGTGGTCGCACTCACGGGCCGCGACGGCGGCGCGATTGGGGAACTCATGACCGCGAAAGACGTCCATATCTGTGTTCCGGCACAAAGCACGGCACGCATACAAGAAGTGCATCTGCTGACGTTGCACTGTTTGTGCGACGCCATCGACTGTCTTTTACTGGGGGTGGACTAATGCAAAAAATCATCGGATTGCTGATACTGGCGGCGCTACCGTTTCTGGGCGGCTGTGTGGTTGCGGCGGTGGGCGGCGCGGCAGCCGGCGGCATGCTGATGGCGGAAGACCGCCGCACCGTCGGCACCATTGCCGAAGATCAGGGCATCGAACTCAAGGCGTCCAGTCGCATCGATGACAAGCTGCGTTCGGCGCACATCAACACCACCAGCTACAATCGGCTGCTGCTGTTGACGGGCGAGGTACCCAACGCCGCGGCGCGCGAAGACGCCGAACGCATTGCGCGGGGCGTCGAAAACGTGCGCGGCGTTTACAACGAACTTCAAGTCTCCGGTAACAGTTCGCTCACCGTGCGCTCGAATGACTCCTTCATCACCTCCAAGGTGAAAACGCGTTTCGTGGACGGGCAAAAATTCAATCCGGTGCATGTGAAAGTCGTCACGGAAAACAGCACCGTGTTCTTGCTGGGGCTGGTCAAGCGCGCCGAGGGCGATGCCGCGTCGGAAGTGGCGCGCACCACCGCCGGCGTGCAAAAAGTGGTGCGGCTGTTTGAATATCTCGACTAAGCCTCTCCGCCGCGTCTTGTCGCCCCGCGTCTGAATACACGCATGCACCGCGTGGATTTCCCGCCGCCCGCCCACGAAAAAAAAATCTGCGCGCCGGCACCCGCTGATGCGCTCGCGGCGCACGTGCAAACGCTGCCGCGCCCGCTGGTGTTCACCAATGGCGTGTTCGATGTACTGCATCGCGGCCACGTGACCTACCTCGCGCAAGCGCGCGCGCAAGGCGCAAGCCTGATCGTCGCGCTCAACAGCGATGCCTCCACGCGCCGCCTCGGCAAAGGCGATGATCGTCCGATCAACCGGCTGGAAGATCGCGCCGCAGTTATCGCCGCGCTTGAAGCCGTCAGCGCGATCACCTGGTTTGACGACGACACGCCGCTCGCACTAATCCGCGCGCTGCGGCCCGACGTGCTGGTCAAAGGCGGCGACTGGAGCGCTGAGGCCATTGTCGGCGCGGACGACGTGCGCGGCTGGGGCGGCGCCGTGCATTCGATCCCGTTTCTGCATCAGAAATCGACCACAGCCCTACTCGAATCTATTAGAAAAAAGTAATATAAACAATTACTTACGATGAGTTACGCAGGGCACGGCACGGCTCGCACTTCACTCGCCGGCAACGTCGCGCGGATCGCCGCCAGTTTTGCCACCGTCGCCTCGCTCGGTTCGAGCACGTAGAACAACACCTGCCGCAGAAAATTTTCGCGCTTCTCGGCAATGGCGTCGGTCACGCCGCTTTTTTGCAGTGATTTGAGAAACGCCTGCGCGGCCTCATCGCTGCGAAAGATGCCCAGCGAAATCGCGTTGCGCCATTCTGTCTTTTCCTGCACCACTAAGTATTCGGTGACGCCCAATTCCTTTAACGCTCTGGCGGCTTTCTCCGCTTCGTTGCGCGACTTGAGCGGCGGGATATACACCCAGTAGCTGGCATCCACGGTCACGCGTTTAAACTGCGACGCCGGCAGCCCCAGCGCCTCCATCGCAGCATCGGCGCGTGCGACCGCCGCGCCGGAGAACGCGCCCCACTCCATGCAGGCCGCCGCTACGGGTGCCCGGGCGTCGCAGCGGCCGCGTTCGATTTGCCGGGCGCCGCGGCGTCGCGCACCAGACGAATTTTCTCCGGCGTGATCTGCACCTGCCGACTGTAAGCCTCAGCTTCGACATCGGCCGGCGCGCGCAGGTAGCGGTCCCACGCAAAAAACGCACAGTTGGCCAGCACGAAAAGTAAAAAAACCGTGCGCATATTATTTTTGTTTGGCAATTTCGAGCAAACCCTCCAGCACCAGATTATCCACCAGCGCCACCGCCACGTTAAGCCGCGGCTGAATCAGCGCCGCTACGCCGCCCGACAGTACCACGAGCGCGGTGCCCTGCCCGGTTTCTGCCATGTAGCCGCACATGCGGTCGATGGCGCCGGTCAGCGCGTTGATCGCGCCACTCATGATCGCGTCCGCCGTGTTATCGGGAAAATAATAAAACGCCCCCTGCTGCATGCGCAACTGCGCGGTACCGCTGTCGAGCGACGCGCGCATCAAATCCAACCCGGGCACGATGATGCCGCCGAGAAACACGCCTTCGGCCGACAGCGCATCGACGGTCATGGTGGTGCCGGCGTTGACCACCACGCAGGCGCGCCCCTCCTCGTGTGCGTTGCCGTACAACTTCCACGCCGCGATCAGCCCCGCCCAACGATCCGGGCCGAGTTGCGACGGATCGGCATAACCGCTGCGCACGCCGCATTGCGCGTCGCGCCCGGTTACCCATACCGGCGCCACGCCATACCCGGCGAGCGCCTGCACGAGGGCCTCGCGCACCCGCTCGCCCGCAACGTTCGACACCACGATGCGCACCGGCACGGGCAGGTCTTTCAGCGCCGCACCCAGCGTGTGGGCCTCGCGGGTAGCAAGCCACCCGCGCCGCAGCCAGCCACTGCCGTCGGCGATGCCCCACTTGATGCGGCTGTTACCGGCATCAATAGCGAGAATGTTCACCCCGGCATTCATGCCGCGGACCGCGCCGCGCGCAAACTCACATCACCGCTGTGAAACGGCAGCACACCGCGCGCGGTTTCGAGCAGCAGCGATCCGTCCGCGCCGACGCCACGCGCCACGCCCGATTCACGCGCGCCATTGGGCAGCGTAAGCCGCACCGCGCGCCCCTGATGCACGTGGCGGCACTGCCAGTCCTCGCGAAACGGCTGAAACCCCGCGCGCTCGAATTCGAGCAGTGTGCGGTTGCATTCACTCAACAGTGCCGCCAGCAACTGATTGCGATCCACAACCCGGCCCAGTATCGATTCGATATCCGCCGCCGGCTGATCAATTTTCGCGTTGGTCTCAGGTGACAAACGCACATTGATTCCCACACCGATCACCACCGCGCTCGGCCCCAGCGCTTCGCCTTGCATCTCGATCAGAATGCCGGCGATTTTGCGTCCGCGCCACAACACATCGTTGGGCCATTTCAAACCGGCTTCGGTGACACCCAATGCTTCCAGCGCACGCACCACCGCCAGCCCGGCGGCCAGACTCAATCCGGCCAGCGTCGCCGCACCCTGCGAAAATCGCCACAGCACCGAGAACGTCAACGCACCGCCGACAGCGGTATGCCACGGTCGGTTCATGCGCCCGCGTCCCGCGCGCTGCCATTCGGCGGCCATCACGCTGGCGTGCGACGCACCCGCCTGCGCGCGCTGCAGCAGCAGGGTGTTGGTGGAATCCACTTCATCAGCCACTTCCAGATTAAACGGCGCCCCTTCGCCCAGCCACTGATTGATCCGTTCCGCATCGAGCATCGACAGCGGCTGCGACAGGCGATAACCGCGCCGGCGCACACTGAACACATCGAGGCCCGAGGCTTCGATCTCCTGCACGGCGTTCCACACGCTCGCGCGCGACACGCCGGTGGCTTGCGCGAGCGTTGTGCCCGAGCGAAATTCGCCATCGGCCAGCAGGCGCAGCAGATGATAAGCAAGTGGTTTCATGTCAGGCGCCAAGGATACTACGTACGATCACAACCCTGCGTCGCGCGTTCGACAGCCACGCGCGACGCGGCTACACTTGTGCGCATAACAAACCTCGAGGAAAACGCCATGCATGCCGTCACTACTGTTATCACTCTCACCATCGCAGCGGCGCTGCCGTTGGCCGCCCACGCGCAGAACTGGCCCGCCAAACCCATCCGCATGCTGATTCCGTATCCGGCGGGCGGCACCTCGGACATCCTCGCGCGCATGATCGGCCCCAAGTTGACCGAAGCGTGGGGGCCGCAGATCGTGGTCGATAACCGTGTCGGCGCCAACGGCAATATCGCCATGGACTTGACGGCCCGCTCCCCCGCCGACGGCTACAGCTCAGTGCTCACCGATCTGGGCAATCTGGTGATCAGTCCCAGCATGTATACCAAGCTGCCGTTCGACATTCAACGCGATCTGACGCCGATTGCGATGGTGTCGTACTCCGCGCATTTGCTCACGGTGCATCCGAGTGTGCCGGTCAAGACAGTCAAAGAGTTGATTACCTTGGCCAAGGCCAGTCCCGGCAAACTCAATTATCCGGCCGGGCTCGGCAGCGCCGTGCATCTGGCCGGCTTGTCGCTCGAACAGCGCACCGGCGCGAAGTGGGTGTATGTGCCGACCAAGGGCGGTCAGGCGTCGATCATGACGCTGGCCACCGGCGAAGGCGATCTGCTGTTCATGGGCATGCTGCAAACGCTGCCGCACGTTAAAGCCGGGCGCTTGAAACTGATCGCGGTGTCGAGCGAAAAACGCGATCCCAATTTGCCCAACGTGCCCACCGTCAGTGAGACCGCAGGACTGGAAGGATTTGTCACCGGCTCGTATCAGGGCATCATGGGCCCGGCGAAAATATCCGCCGAGATCATCGCCAAATTCAACGCCGAAGTGAACCGCATCATTGGCCTGCCGGACATCAAGGAGAGGCTGGCGTCGTACGGCACCGTGCCGCTGCCGATGTCGCCGCAGGAGATGGGCAAGTGGCTGGTCGCCGAGCAGAACCGCTGGGCCAAGGTGGTCAAAACCAGCGGCTTTAAGATAGAATAAATAGTTCAATAAAAACATGTACTTATGTGATAACGCGCACGACAGCACCGTACGCGGGATTGCTTACGCAAATCCATATAGCGCCGCCGGATTCGTCACCAGAATCTTTTCGCGCAGCGCCGCATCGGGCGCCCACGCGCCGAGCAGATCGGCAATATCACCGTCGTTCGGCATGGGGATTTTCCAGTTGAGCATCACGTGCGGCCAGTCGCTGCCCCACACCACGCGATCCGCATTCGCGGCGATCAAGGCGTGTGCAAACACGTGGGTGTCGGCATGCGGCATCGTGTTCGGTGAGATGCGATACGGCGCGGTGAGCTTGACCCACGCCTTGCCCGATTGCATCAGGCGCAGCAGCGCCTGAAAACCCGGCGTCGTCATCGGCTTGTCGGTGCGCATATAGCCGAGATGCCCGAACGACACAGCCACCGGAAAATCTTCCAGCTCACGGTCGAGGTGCGGAAACTCATCGGCGTGCAACAAAAACTCCACATGCCAGCCGAAGGGCTTTAATCGCCGCGCCAGCGGCAACAGCGTATCCATCGGCAGCATGCCCTTGTTGTCGCGCGTGTCGACGATGTTGACGCGCACGCCGCGCACACCCGCCTCGTGCAGCGCGCGCAACTCACGCTCGCTGATGTCCGGCGCCACCACTGCCACGCCACGAAAACGTCCGTTGCCGCTTTTTAGCGCCTCAAGCAGCACGGTGTTATCGGTGCCGTAAATACTGCCCTGCACCAGCACCGCGCGCGAGACGCCCAGCGTGTTCAGCATGTGCTCGTAATCGGGCAGCAAGGCATCCGACGGCGTGTAGATGCGCCGCTCATAGTACGGGTAGCGCGCAATGGGGCCGCAGATATGCGCGTGGCAGTCGCACGCCAGCGGCGGAAACGTGATCGACGGACGGCGCGGGTGCGGATCGTGCGGCGCCGTCACCGGAATGTCAGGTGAGGTCATGGTTAAATTACGGGAACCCGTTACTGATTGAGAATCGCCTAAGTATACAAGGACGCTACATGCGTGAAGATTTTGGTATTCTCTAGCATTGAATAGCCAGCCTTCATTTTGAACCCTGAGGAGCATCACATGATCACCGACGCACAAGTACACATCTGGAACGCCGCCACGCCACAAGAACCGTGGGACCCGAAAGCGCAATCGCACTTGCCCGACCCCATGCCCGCCGAGCGCATGCTGAAGTTCATGGACGAAGCCGGCATAGCCCGCGCCCTTATTTCCCCGGCGGGCGTTGCGCCCGACCGCGACCCCTCGTGCGCGCAGGCCGCGGCGGCCAAGTACCCCAAGCGCTTTAGCGTGATGGCGTGGTTCGTGCCCCATGTGCCATCGCAATGGAAAATTCTGCCCAAGTGGCTCGATCAGCCCCGTGTGAACAGCCTGCGCCTGTCGATGAACGAGCCCGAACACAAAAAACTTTTCGCCGACGGCGCCTTCGAGCCAGTTTGGCAGGCATGCGTCGATCAGGATATGCCGGTGGCCGTGTGGACCCGCGACGGCCCAGCGTTCATGGAACCGGTGCTGCAGAAATACCCGAACCTTCAGTTCATCGTTGACCACTTCGCCTGGGCCGTGCCCGGCGACAAGCGCGAAGCCAAAATGCAGGCCATGATCAATCTCGCGCGCTTTAAAAATGTCACCGTCAAAGTGTCGTCACTGCCGCTGGTGTCGGGAAGCGCCGCGCCCGAGTATGAAGACCTGCATCCGCTGATCAAGCGCGTACACGCCGCCTATGGCGCCGAACGCCTGATGTGGGCCTCGGACCAGACTCAGACCATGGGCAAGTGCCGCGGCACCTACGCGGAAAACGCCGACATCATCCGCAAGTATGCTGCGGC
>CANIID010000102.1 GCA_947467315.1 Betaproteobacteria bacterium
AGTTGCATGGTGATGGTTGATCCACCCTGCCGCGGTTCACCCGTGATGTACGTGCGCCAGCCGCCGCGCGCCAGCGCCAACGGATTCACGCCAGGATGACGGTAAAACCAGCGGTCTTCCTGCAACAGAAACGCCTCAATGATTTCCGGTGAAATCGATTGAAGCGGCAGCCACAGGCGATAGCGGTCGTCCTTCGCCAACGTGAGACGCAGCAGTTGACCGCGGGCGTCGTAGACGGCGACGGAGGAGGTGTAGCGGGTGGAGAGTGGCGGTTTGGGGTAGAGGCGGATCGTTGCGAGCGCCACTATCAACACGGCGAAAATCAGTATGGCAAATTGCCAGCCCCGACGGCGGCCAACCCCACCCCCTTCGCAACCTTCCGCGCCGCTAACCCTGCGCCTTTGCCACGGAAGGCGAAGGTATCCGCGCGCCGCGAAATACCAGCTCCCTCGCCCCGTTTTTACGGGGAGAGGGTTAGGGTAAGGGGCGTGTACGGGCCCGGGCACGGCCCCTCACCCTAACCCTCTCCCCGCGCGCGGGGCGAGGGGACAGTATTTTGGGAATGGCAGATACCCTTGCTCTGAAAGAAAAGGCGCTTACGCAGCACTGTTAACCCGTTCACTCGTTCACCGCTTTTCCACCACGATCTTCCCGCCCAACGACCGCGCCTGCACACTGCGGTCATACATCGATTCGCCGTACGCGGGCGGCACCACGAACGTACCGGTGTTGGTGGCTTTGATGCGATAGGCAAATTCCTTGATGTCCTTGCTCACCACGCCGTAGAGCACCACGCGGTCTTCGCGCAGATCGGCGTAGTCGGGCTGCCAGGTTGAGCGCTGGACGCCGATGGGGGCGCGCCACTTGCGGCTTTCGTTCTGCTCACGCGCCTCGCCCTCGCCTTCCGGACGTTGTGCCGCCACCGGATTCAGCACCAGGTCAAATCCGCCGGGCAGCAAATCTACCAGCGCGACATTGTCCACGGCCTCGCGGCCAATGGCGCGGAACTTGAGCCGCACTTCGATTTCGTCGCCGACTTTCACGGATTTCACCGGGTTGCCTTTGGCATCGACGTACTCACGCAGGATTTCAAAACCGTTCTTGATTTCTTTTTCAGGCAGGTTGCGGTCGAAGCCGGTTTGCTCGGTCACGTAGTACGCTGGAAAATCCGCCTTGTTGGAGAATTGCAGTTTGGCCGCGTCCACCGAGAAGCTCGCGCGCGGGATCAGCCCCGGCGGCATTGCCACCGGACGCGCGGTGTTGTTGCGCAGTACTTCGCTTACCGCCAACGTGCCCGCCGGCAGTTTTTCCGCCGCGCTGGCAAAGGCATCGAACGCCAGTATCGTGCGGCCCGACGAATAGGTGTTGTAGCTACCGCCGGCGATATGTTTCACCATGCCGTTGAGCGCCTCCGGTTTGAGGTTCGGCAAGCGTTCCGGGAAATGCCGCGCCAACAAATACAGCAACTGTGCGTCACGCGACAATGCATCCGAGTACACATCGGCCATGGACGCCACCGTTCCGAATCCCGCGCCCGCGATTAACTGATCCGCCAGCCTTTGCTGTTTCATCAACTGATAACTCGCTGCGAGATAAGTGGTGGCGATGTCCTGCACATACGTCTTCGCGTGATTGGTTTCCAGCCGCTTTTGCAACGCCGCTGCAAAGTTGGTGGTGACTATCCCTTGCCGCGTCAGCAAATAAATCGCATAGGCACGTGTGCGCTCATCAGATAGTGTCCCGCCGTCACCACTGGCGACAGATCGTAAGTAATTGTTTCCATTAACAATTATATCCTGCGGCACAGAGCGGCCGCGCTCGCGCGCTTCGACCAAAAAGTGCATCGCATACACCGACACGGTATCAACCACATGCGCGTTCGCCGCCCACAAGCCGAATGCGCCTTCGCCGTTTTGCCGGCCGCGCAGCACCTGGATCAAATCATCCAGCGTTTTGTAATCCTTCGACTTCACGTAGCCGAACTCCGGGCGATTGCCGAGGATCAGCGCGGGCATGCCCATGCTCACCAGTTGCTCGGTGCAGGAATATTCGAACCCGCGCAGGTAGGCCGTGAGCCCGTGCGCCAAGCCGAGCGGCACATGCGAAATGCTCGTCTCCAGTTTGCGATAGTGCGGATACAGATCGCGCGTTACCGGTGCATCGGCACTGCCATTGCGAATGGTGCCCGCCGTGAGCAGCGTGATATACGGCTGTGCCGGACGCACGCTGATACTCGTGCCGAGTTTCGCGCTCTTGTTCATGCCGGCGGCGCTGAAGTTCAACGTGCCGGCGCCGAGTTCATCTTTCACGCGCACCTTGAAGCTGGTCACGCCTTCGCGCAGTTCGCCGACTTTGATGGTGTTGCTCGCGGTGCCGACGATTTCCAGATGCGGCGACGTTGCCATCGTCACCGCGATTTGCGCCTCCGCACCGGAACCGGCGACGTTGTTCGCCACACCGACGCTGACATCGAACTCATCGCCCGGCGTTACCGTCAGCGGCGCATTCGGCGAAAGCACGAAATCGCCACGGGAAAGTGTTTTTTTCTCGAACACGCCGATGGAATCTTCGTTCACCGCCACCGCCATGATGCGCAGCGTGCCGTTGAAGGTTTCCGGCACCTGCCAGGTAATTTCACGTTCCTGCGGGCCACTTTCGATAATGCCCGACCAGTACGCCACCGGCTTGTCGGCCTTGCGTTTGAACGGGTTGAGATGTTTGCCCAGCGCACCGTCGCCGTCACCACCGGGCGCGGCCGCCGCCATGAAGCGCTTGAACTCCGGCAAGATCAGATCGAGTATCTGGAAGGTTTTGACTTCCAGCGCGCGCTTCTGGAAAAAGAAGCCCAGCGGATCCGCCGTCTTGTAACGCGCCACCTGCAGGATGCCCTCATCCACCGCGAACACCACGATACGCGACGGCCGGTCGGTCGAGTGCTTGAACTTGATGGTGTCGCCCGGTTTCACCAGATCGGGGGCTTTCACCGTGGTTTTCAGTTTGCGGCGATCGAGGTTGACCGAAAACGGCTGCACACCGTAGGCGAGCGGGCTCGCGTAAATCTCGTCCGACCCCGCATCGCGGATGAACGTCACTGTCACATAGCCGTTGCCCTCGAAATCCTTGGGCAGGGTGATCTTCTGCGTCGAAGCCGTGGTCTTGGTGGTGAACCAGGTGTGCGTGTAGACGCGCTCACGCTCGATGGTAATCAGCCCCGAACCCACATACGGCGCCTGGATCGACAACTCGATTTCCTCGCCCGCGCTGAAATCCTTTTTGCTGAGTTTCACCTGCAACTCGGCGTTTTTCTCCAGCGAACGCGTGAGGTTGGCAGCACCCGCCACTTCGTACGACACGCGCGCCAGGTCCTGCCCCGCCGCGTCGCGCACCACGTAGGCGTAGCTGCCCGGTGTGTCGGTCGCCAGCGCCACGCGCGAACCTGCTGCGGCAATGGTGAACGGTTTTTCTTCCAGTTGCACGCGCTTTTCACGCGATTCGTATTTATAGGTGTTGTTCGGCTGCTTGGTCAGCACCGACACAAACTTGCGCTCAAAGTGAATCAACTTCAAATCCTTGGCATCGGTTTTTTTCGCTGCGGGATCGATGGCGATCAACTCCACACTGCGTTTGGCGCCGCGCGACACATAATTCAAATCGCCGTCGGTTTTGTAACCCACGAGAAACGGCATATTCGACACCAGCGTCGCGGCTTCCGCGGAAACCCCGCGCCCGCCATCGGCTTCAAAACCCTGCGTGATCAGATGCAAACGATACGTCGCCTTGGCAAAGCGCGCCAGATTCAGATCGAGCTCGACCTCGCCCTTGTCGTTGGTTTTGCTTTCGGGCAGCGGCTCGGTAAAACCCTCCTTCGCGTATTGCGGATCGTGAAATTGATAGTCACGGTATTTCGGGAACGATGGCAACGCGGGTTGCAGTGTCATCGTCGCGGTGACACGACGCGCTTCGGCCGGTGTGCCGAACAGGTTTTGCAACGACACATTGGCCTTCAAATCCTGCGGCGTGACCCAGCCCTCGACCGATTCCCGTGTGAAGCGCGCGCTCATTTTCAAGCGGTCAGGCATAAACTCCTGCACCTTCACCGTCACCGAACCTAATTGGCTGTCGCGCTGGCCGTCTTTCACGATGTACAGCGACACGGTGTAATCCCCCGTGGGCGAGGTGTCCTGCGTGGCGTGGCGCAATTCTTCAAAGCCGCTGGGCGAGAGCTTTATTTTGTCCTTGCGCAGCACCAGGCCGCGCGCGTCCGTCACTTCATATTCGAGCGGCGCGCCCGCAATACGGCCCGACCAGTCCGCCGCCTTCACGATCATGCCCACGCGAATTTCTTCACCCGGCCGGTAGATGCCGCGATCCGAGAACAGATACGCCGACAGCTTGCCCGCGTCCGCACTGCTGCTCACGCCGCCCGTATCAAAGCGCGAGAAATCAATCACGCGGTCGCTGCGGTCATAAGGCAGGAACGAAGTGTCGTTGGCCTTGCGCGCCACATACACCGCAGGGGCTTTCTCGCGCGTGAAACCGGCGAAATCCGGCAAGCGCGCGCGCCCCGCCGCATCGGTGGTTTGCGATGCGATCACCTGGCCGTTGCGACCCATGACCTCTATCGCCGCGCCCACCACCGGCTGGCCCGTGGCGATCGATTGCACAAACACATCCTGCGAACCGTCGATGGCGCGCTTCACCACCAGCCCCAAATCGGTGATGACGATCAACCGCTTGTCGACCGCGCCAGTAGTGCGTTTGGTTTTGGGGTCGTAGCTTTCCACCTTGACGAAGAAGATGCCGCGCTTGCCGCCGTCGCTATCCAGATATTTTCCTAAATCCAGTCCGAGGTAGTTCGGCTTGCCCGGTTCCGACGGCGGCGCGTCCTCGATCTGCGTGGCGCGATCCACCAGATTGTCCTCGTCGAAGCCGTTACTGAAATTCGGCTTGGCAAATCCACCTTCCGACATGGTGACCAGGTGTTGCAACTGCTGCGGCAACAAGCGGCCGATTTCGTAGCGCACGCCCTCCACATCCCGCACCAGCACCGCGAGTTTTTTCTCGCCCGACAGTGCCAGCAGCGCGCCCTGCGAGGCTATGCGCAACTGGCGCGGATAGCGCTGCACGCGCAGCACGCCATCGCGCTCTTTTTCCATCACGTAGCCGCCGAAGGATTTCAGCCCCTTCTCGACTTTCACATAGACATAGCGTCCGGCTTCAGTATTGAACTTGAAGCCGTGCTGCTGCACGTGCTCGCGCTCGGCGGGCACGGCTTCGAGTTTCAGCGGCTCGGACTGCGACAGTATCTCCGGCCCGATCTGTGGCGACTGATTCGACCAATTGTGCGGCTGCTTGCGATCTTCGGGCTTGGTATTCGGATGATGTATCGGCAGCACCCACGCGCGCACTTTGCCGGCGACTTCTTTTTCGTGCGTGTCAGCAGATATATTCACCATCAGGATGCGATCCGGCTCCAGGCGCTCATTCTCCGCCAGCGTGAGCTCCACGCCTTGCAGCGCCAGGCTGTACAGCCCCGGCACCACGACCGATTGCTTGATTGCCGCCGTAGTGCCGTTGCCGCCGCGTGACGAACGCGCGCCCGCATCGATGGTGACGGCGATCTTGACCGGCTGCGACGGAATCGGCATCGCTTCCGAATGAATATAGGCGTTGACCTTGAACTTGTCGTAGGTCACCTTGAATGTCTTATTGTCCGCGCCGAGGCCCAGGATCACGCCATCCTTGCCTTCCTCGCGCAGCACGACGCGCTTCTCGAAATCCGCCGTATCCACCGGGTGCGAAAAATTCACCGTTGCTACGATTTTCTTCGACGCCGGGTCGGCGGGATCCTGATAAAACTGCGCTTCAGTAATTTTCGCCACAAATGGCGCGGTGCTGAATTTCACGCGGTAGTCCTTCAAGCGCACTTGCTCGGCAACCAAGCCCTTCTTCGCCAGCGTCACCACCACCTCGGTGCCCACCGGCCAGTCGGCTTTGGGATTCAGACTCAGCGTGCGGTCGTCCTCCCATTTCCATGCGCCCTCTATTTTGGGTTCGACGGCAATGCCCGCCGTGACTTCCTTCCCCACCCCGGCAAGCGTGGCCACCGAATCGCTGAATTTGATCACCAACGGCTCAGGCTTGGCGTTGGCTTGATCCACTGCCGTCGGTTCCGGCACGGTGACTTCATACGTCACTTCCAGCGGCTTGGGCTGTTTGTCGTACCAGACTTTTCCCGCAGCGCCTCCGGCGATCACCGCCACACCCACCGCGCCAGCAATCGCCGCGCGCCGCAGGTCTGCGCGCACCCAACTCGCGAAAGCGACGCCGCAGAATCCCACCGCGTTGCCGATGCCGCGCATCCACCCCGGCGCCTGCCATCGCACGTCGCCGATGAGGGGCCGCAGTACGCGGCGCATGCATCCGGCGGGCGGGTTCGATTCGGGGGAGAGATCGCTCATGGCAATTCCTTCGTAACTAATTGTTTTTATAAATTATTTTTATGACGAGGCTGCGGCGGGCAACGCTACCGAGGCCGCCTTACGCTCACCAAATATCGCATTCCAGTTCACACGGGCGGTGATCTGCATCAGCACGAACAAGGTCGCAATCGCGCCGATGGTGATCGCCAATCCGGTGAGTCCCTTGAAGAAAAATGCGTACGAGAACAATACCAGATACACCAACTGCGCGGTACCGGCGGCGAAGATGGCGAACGCCGCGCCGAACACGATGCGCAGGTAGCTGATGGTGAGCAGCATCGACACTACCGCCGCGATGACGAACGCTGCGTGTATCGACGCCTGATCGGCCAGGTACGCAAACAGCAAGTGAAACGAAAAGAACGACGCCGCCAGAAAAAAGAAGTGCATCGGATGAATATCCACGTTTCGCACAATGCCAATGGTCAGCAGCACCACGATGAAAAAGAACAGCGACACCGGCGCAAACGCGGAAATCTGGCTGGCCAGCGGCCCCGGCTGCAATTTTTCGGGCATCGCCATCGCGATGTTCACGCCCGACACCAGGTGACGGTATTCCCACTTCAGCGCCCAGCCATCGGCGGTGCGTTCTTTCGACACCGGCGAAATCGCATCATCGGGAAAATCAATCGCCTCAAAGTTGGTGCTCATGGCCAGTTTGAAGTTGCGCACTTCCGACACACCGCTGCCGAAGTTGTAACTCCAGCGATCCAGCCCCTGGCTGCGGTAGCCCAAACGCAGGATCGCGCTTTCGCCCGCGCCCAGCCGCGTTTGGCCGACGAATCTATCTTCACCGGGCGATGGCTTGGTGATCCACTGCGCACCATCAAGTTCAAAACGCAGGTCATCAAACACGGCACGCTTGGCGGGGAACGGCAGCGCGATTTCGATATTGCGCACGACCTTGGAAGGATTCGTCACCACATAGGTCGCGGCAAAATCCACGCCGTAGGTGGAATACCACAGCAAGCCTTTTTGCCGGTGGTCCAGCTTGAGCGCCACTTTAATATCGCTGCTGTCGAGGGTCAGTTTATCGGTGAGCTTTTCTTCCACCGTCTTGATGATTTTTTTACCGTCTTCGACGCTTTCAACTTTTTTGGTGGCCATTTCCCACGCCACGATCGACGGCGGCAACTGCGTCTGCGGCGCGCCCCACAACTGCGCCACGCGCGACTTGAGACTGGAATCCGCGCTGTTGGTGCGCGTGGATGTGGCGCCGGCCAAAACGAACCACGCCACGGACACGCAACAAAATATGAAGCCGATGGCGAACAATCTTTTAATCATGGGTTACTCCCTGTCTGAATTTCATGTTGCGCGAGATGCTCCGGGCCAGTGACTGGGGACCGGCGCTGCCTTCGTTCGGCGCCACGTAGGCCAGGTGTCCAACCTCTTTTCTCTCATTGCCCCAGCCACCGGCCCGCAGCATCCCGTGCTTGATAGACGCAGCCATCATCAGGACATCAGGCTGACAGCCGCCGCGATCAATATCCCCGACAGCATCGCTGCCGCCGCGCCCACGATCGGCGCCTGCACTGCCAGTATCAGCATGTCGCTGGTGACTTTTTGCGCCTCGAATACCGCCGGTTTTGTACGTATCTTCATCGTCCGCTCCTGGTGTTTTCCCGGCAACGCGCCGGGTATGTGAGGTATTAAACGGCGCAAGCAGGGCACAGTGCAGGCAGGGTCATGGCAAAGCCCTGATCAATTGTGGCAACAAAAAGGCAGTCGCCGCCCAGGGGCTGATCCGCGCGCGGATTGCGGTATATTCATCACACGTTTATCACAGGAAAAAACATGCCCCGCCGTATTGCCATTGTTGAAGATGACCCGGTTATTCGCGCCAATACCGCCGACGTGCTGAAAAAGCACGGCTATGAAGTCATTCAGCACGCCAACCGCCCCGACGCGTTGGCGGCCATGCGCACGCGGCTGCCCGATCTGGTGCTGCTCGACATCGGTCTCGGCGATGAGATCGACGGCGGCTTTGCGCTGTGCCGCGACCTGCGCGCGCTGTCGGGCACGCTGCCGATTATTTTTTTGACCGCGCGTGACAGCGATTTCGACACGGTGTCGGGCCTGCGTATGGGCGCGGATGATTACGTCACCAAGAACATGAGTCTGCCGCATCTGCTGGCGCGCGTGTCGGCGCTGTTCCGCCGCGCCGACCTCGCGCGCGAACCCGCGCCCGCCGAAGACCTGCTCACGCGTGGGCCGCTGCAACTGGATTTACAACGCTTCAGCGTGAGCTGGAATGGCCGCGAAGTCGAACTCACGCTCACCGAATTCTGGATGGTGCATGCGCTGGCCAAATATCCGGGGCATGTGAAAAACCGCGATCAATTGATGAGCGAGGTGCATATCGTGGTAGACGACAGCACCATCACCTCGCACGTGAAACGCATCCGCCGCAAGTTCGCCGCCGTGGATCCGACGTTTGATTGCATTGATACGGTTTATGGGTTGGGGTACCGGTGGCGGGCCGAAGCTTGATGGCCCTATCGTCACCCCGTTTGACGCGCTTGTTCGGTCTGCACGGGCAGGTCGCGCTGGTCGCGCTGGTGCTGCTGGTGATTCCGTGGGTGGGTTATACCTACGTCAAAGCCATGGAAAAACTGCTGCGCGAGAATCAGGAACAGCAGGTGATCGCCGCCGCGCGCGGCATTGCCACGGCCTTGCAGGATCGCCCCAAGCTGCTGGAACTGCGCGGCCCGTCGCAAAAAATCACCGAAATCAAGGCGGAGCCGGAAGCGCCACCCGCCACCGACCCCAATGCACCCAAGCCGCTGCCACCGCCGCCGGCACCTCCCGTCACCAGCGCCTCGGAAGAAGTGCGCATCATCGTCACCGGCCTAGCGCGCGCGGGCCTGCGCATCTGGGTGGTCGATGCCCAACTGCAACTGGTGGCCGCCACCGGCGATCTCACGGTCAAACACAAGTACGACGGCGATACCGCCAGCTTCGGCCCGCTGGAAAAACTGGTGAACTTTGCGTTGCAACCCGTGTTCCGCCGCATGTTCCCGCCGCCTGCAAATCCCAATGAAGAATTCATCCCCAACGATGTGATCTTCGGCGGACGCGAACTCGAACGCGCACTGGACGGCACCCCCAGCCTAAAGCGGCGCGCGGGCACGCAGGGCCGCACCGCCATTTTGTCGGCGGCGCACCCGATCTGGGTGGGCGAAAAAGTCGTCGCCGCGGTGATCGTCGAAGAAAACACCGACGCCATCGTCTCGCTCGGCAACCGCGCGTTTCAGCAACTCGCGGCGGTGACGCTGATCGCCTTCGGCGCGGTGGCGCTGGTGCTGCTGCTGTTCGCCTCGCGGTTAAGCTGGCGGCTGCGGCGGCTGCGCGACGAAGCCGAAAACGCCATCGACTCCAAGGGCCGCATCCGCGGGCTGGCCACCGCCGAACACGCCAACGACGAAATCGGCGACCTCTCGCGCGCGTTCTCCACCATGCTGGAAAAGCTGGCGCAGTACAACGCCCATCTCGAAAAACTCGCGCAGCGCTTGAGCCACGAGCTGCGCACGCCGATTGCCGTGGTGCGTTCCTCGCTCGACAATTTGAAGTTGCAGGCGATGCCGCAGGACACCGGCGTCTACGTCACGCGCGCCGAGGGCGGGCTCGACCGGCTGGAAACCATCCTCACGCGCATGGCCGAAGCCAATCGCCTCGAACAAGCCGTGCGCAACGAAGAACGCGAACCCTTCGACGCCAAAGCCGTGCTCGCCGGCTGCGTCAGCGGCTACACCAGCGCCTATTCGAAATCCGCGAACTGCACGTTCGAACTCAACATGACCGAAGAACCCGTCACCCTCACCGGCGCGCCCGACCTGTTCGCGCAAATGCTCGACAAGTTAGCCGCCAACGCCGCCGACTTCGCCACGCCGGGCACGCCGGTTTGCGTCAGCCTGCAACGCGTCGGCAATGAAGCCGTGCTGCAATTCAGCAACAGCGGCCCGCCGCTGCCGCCGGAGATCGCCGATCGTTTATTCGATTCGATGATCTCCGTGCGCAAGGAAGCCAGCGGCGACAACCCGCATCTGGGGCTGGGGCTTTATATCGTGCGGCTGATTGCCGAGTTTCATGGTGGGCGGGCGACAGCGCGGAATTGGGGAGATGGGCGAGGGGTTACTTTTGAAATTCGGATCGGTCATGCGAACGCATAGAAAGAAAGTATCGCTCGCGAAACGAATTTTCAACGTGGCTCTTGCAATATTGTTAGTTGCTTGGGGCGCCTTCGGCATCGTTAAAGATGACCTGCTTTATCTTGGAGATATTGGGCAACTTCATTTGAAAGGCGTCGCCGCTTGGCTGATGTATACCTCCATGATTTGCGTGGCGGCAATTCTGATATCGACGGTGGTTGCGCACTACGATCAACGCGACAACAGCCAAAGCTATGCCACTTTCTCTCGAAAGCTTGAATCGATAGCGTGGATGTTATTCGCAGCAGCGCTTATTGCACATGTCGGGATGGCTATTTACAGTGCATTTTTTCAATAACACACAAGCCGCAACCCGTAGGGCGCAATCGCAGCGAAGCAGACGTAGGGTGCGCATCGCGCACGCGGGACAAAGGTGAACGGTGCGCGATGCGCACTCTACAGCACCCTACACCCCAAATCACCCCGGCGGCCACTTGAACGCCCGCCCGGCCAGTATATGCAGATGCAAATGAAACACGCTCTGCCCTGCATCGGCGCCGTTGTTCACCACCAGCCGAAACGCATCACCCACGCCGAGTTGTTGCGCGATTTTGTTGGCTGTCAGCATCAGGTGCCCTAACAACGCGGCATCCTCGGCAGTCGCATCCACCAGACGCGGAATTTCTTTTTTCGGTATCAGCAGCACGTGTGTGGGCGCTTGCGGGTTGACGTCGTGAAACGCGAGGCACAGCTCGTCTTCGTAGACGATTTTCGCGGGGATTTCACGGTTGATGATTTTGGTGAATATCGTTGACATAGCATCCTCTCTTTGCAATTTACGCGATGTCAGAAAAACAGATTCCCTCCCCCTTGAGGGGGGAGGGTTAGGGTGGGGGTGAAAATTACCATGACGCACAACGATTTCACCCCCATCCCCGCCTTCCCCCCTCAAGGGGGAAGGGGTTTCTCTGACCTTCCGCGATACATGACAACTTTTCGCTGACACTACTTTTTCAAACTCTGCGCGGCCCACGCCACCAGTTCATCCACCACCGCGTCACTGGCTGCCGCGAGCGACTGCGCCGCGCCGGGCGCGTTGGGCGCGGCGGGCCGTTCGACGCTGAAACTCTTTTGTGCGTGCAGCGCGCGCGTCGTTAGGTTAATCAACGACGCGCGAAGTCGCACGTTCGCCTTGCTTGTCTCTGCCGTATCGAACGACTGGCTGAAATCCTCGAGTTCGATGCGCAGCGAATAATCGGCTTGCGCGCCGTCCTGCGTGCCGACGACGCCGCGCGTCGCGGATGCGAAGCGGCTGCGCAGACGCTCGGTGAGCAGCAGCGCAGGCGACATCGCCCAACGGTGTTGCGCATAAGCCTCGGGGCGGCCGGCGTCGCGATACGTCAGGCGATACATCATGTTGGGGCTGTCGAGCCACGGGCTCGCGCTCACCGGCGAAATCAGCAAGGTCGCATTGATCGCTGGCGCCGCCGCGGCATGGGAACGTTGCGGGCCGAGATCGAACACCGCTGGCGGATCGCGTTTCTCCGGGCCGAGGCCGCATCCTGCCATTACTGATAAAATTATCAATAAAAACATACACTTACTATACTTAAGCATTACTTACTCCTTGCGGGTTCGGTGTAGCCCGGCTCGCCGGGGCCGGGCCGTGCCGGCGAGCGCCCGAACACGAGGCCGGCGGGCTGCTCGTTGAGTTCGGAAAGCAGGCGATCGAGATTGCGTGAGTTGCGCGCGATTTCTTCGAGCAGCATGTTGGCGCGCGGTGCGACGTCGCTGGCCACCGCGCCCGCTGCGTTCTGGCTGGCGCTGCCCATCTGCTCGGCGCTTTTGGCGATGCGATCCCAGGTGTCGGCGCGTTGCGTGTATTCGCGTGCGAGTTTGTCGATGCTGGCAAGCGCGGTCTTGGCTTCCTGCAACGCCGGCCCCAGATCACGCATCGCGGCATCGGCGCTGGCCAGGGTCTTGCGCGCGTCACCCGCGAGCGCCGGCAGGTTTCTCGCGCCGGGTTCCATGGCTTTGGCCAACACTTCGATGCGCTCGGACATGCCGCGCACCGATGCCAGCGCGCCGACGAGTTGCGCCTGATTCGGTTCGCTCAGCAGCATTTCAACCTGCTTGGCGACTTTATGCACCTGCGCAAGCACATCCTGTCCGGAGTTGGCGATCTCATCAAACAAGGAACGCTTCACCGCGATGCGGCTCGCCTTGTCGGTGGCGGGCGGCAAAAATTCCGGCTTCTTGCCGTCATCCTCGAGCATCACGTACGAGGTGCCGGTAATGCCCTGTGCGCCCAGTTGCGCAGACGTGCCGCGCGTGATGCGCGAGCCGCCCTTGACCAGTATGGTGATGAGGATCAGCTTTGGGTCTTCATCGTCAAAATCGATGCTCTGCACCTTGCCGATCTGCACGCCGCGCAGCCGCACCGCCGCCTGCGGGTTAAGACCGGAGACGGAGTGTTTGGATTCCAGCACATAGGTCACCCGGTCGTAGTCCTCGCGGCTGAACCACAGCGCGGCGAGTATCACTCCGATACCCAGCAGCACGGTAAACAAACCGGCGATGATGGCGTGCGCGCGACTTTCCATGGTTCAGCTCTCCTCAGTGCGCTTGTCGCAATGGCGCGTCGGGCGCCGGCTGCGGCAATTTCAGTCCTTCCAGTGCGCGCTTGCCGCGCTCGCCCTGGAAAAAATTCACTATAAACGGATGCGGCACAGCCGCCACTTCGGCCACCGTGCCCAGCGCGGCGATTTTCTGATCGGCCAGCACCGCCACGCGGTCGGAAATCGACACGATGGTATCCAGATCGTGCGTCACCATCACCACCGTCAACCCCAGCTCGCGTTTAAGATGCGCGATCAGCGTGCAAAAACTTTCGCTGCGATCCGGGTCGAGGCCCGCCGTGGGTTCATCCAGAAACAGCAACTCCGGCTCGAGCGACAGCGCGCGCGCCAGCCCGATGCGCTTGACCATACCACCCGACAGCGATGACGGCATCTTGGCGGCGTGGCCGCGTTCGATGCCCACCATGTCGAGCTTTAACATCACCAGATCGTGAATCAACTCGTCGTCCAGGGTTTTTAATTCGCGCAGCGGCAAGGCAATATTTTCATACACCGACAGCGCGGAAAACAGCGCGCCCTCCTGAAACAGCATGCCCCAGCGATTGCGGATGCGGTTCAACTCCGCGGGATCGCCGTCGCGCAGCGAGATGCCGAACACCTTCACCTCGCCCTGTGTCGGATGTTCGAGCCCCAGCATCTCGCGCAGCAGCGTGCTTTTGCCGCTGCCAGAGCCACCCACCAGCGACAGCACCTCGCCGCGATGCACGCACAGATTCAGATCGCGATGCACCACCTGCAAGCCGAATTGCGTCCACAGATTGCGGATTTCGATGATGCAGTCGGTCGCGCCGGTCATCGTCACACTCCGACGCTCGAAAACAGGATCGCGAAAATCGCGTCTACGATGATCACGATGGTGATCGCTGCCACCACCGAATTGGTGGTGCCGATGCCGAGGCTTTCGGTATTGGGCTGAATGCGCAAACCGAAGTGGCAGGCCAGCAATGCAATCAGCCCGCCGAACACCAGCCCTTTGCCCAGCCCCAGCCAAAGATTGGCCACCGGCACGGCATTGGGCAGCTCCGCGAGAAAGTACGACACGCTGATGTCGAGCTCATACTGCGCGGCCACCATGCCGCCGATCAGTGCAATGGCGTTGGTCCACAGCACGATCAACGGCATCGATATCGCCAGCGCAATCACGCGCGGCAGCACCAGGCGCAGCGTGTAGGGTATGCCCATCACCGACATGGCGTCGATTTCCTCGGTGACGCGCATCACGCCCAACTGCGCCGTCATCGCCGAACCCGAGCGCCCCGCCACCAAGATCGCGGCCAGTACCGGCCCCAGTTCGCGCACCACGGAAATACCCAGCAGGTTAACAATAAAAATGCCTGCGCCGTAGGCCTTCAACTGCTGCGCCGACAAATAGGACAACACCACGCCGATCAGAAACCCCACCAGCGCGGTGATGCCGAGCGCCTGCGCGCCGGTGCGGTAGATATTGGCGGAAATTTCCTTCCACGGCATGCGCGATGGATGCCGCACCGCATCCACAAACGCGAGACTGACTTTGCCGAGCAATAACACCACGTCGATCATGTGCTGCCCGAGCGTGACCACCGAGCGCCCCGCCACCCACAGCCGCCGCCGCCGCTCTACGGGTTTCACGCGCAAGTCCGCCAACGCAGGCCCAGCCTCGAGATGCGCGAAAAAGCCTTCGTGTTCGGGCCGCAGATTGAGATGCCCGGCGCGCTGTTTGCCCCAGGCGCGCCACAGCATCATGGCGCCGGCGTGATCCATACGCGACACATCGCTCAAATCCCAGTGCGCGCCGCTCGTGTGACCGGTCAATTGCTCGCGCAGGGCGCGCGCCAACGGCTGGATGGCACGCAAATTCCAAGCGCCCGCGACCTTGACGACAGCTTGCCCATCCGCGTTGCGCTCGACGCTCAGAGACGGAAAATCCTGATTTTCTGCTGCGGAAGACGCCACGGGGCCTTGAGAGGGGAATCAGCCGGCAAAATCGCCTAGCCATATGATTGAAAAGGGATTTATTGGATGCTATCGGCAAGCCCTGTGGAAGTCAAAAAAGCGCGTTTCAGTTATTTTGCGGCATTGCACAAAAATAGTCTCCCAAACCCTTGACTTCCGCTTTTGTACCCCTATAATTCTGATTGTGCATCGCAGCAAATTAGATTTAAATCTGCGATAAGAACAGGATTATTTATTTAATTAATTGTTTTTAAAGGAGATTTTTATGTATCAAGCCCCTGAGCAGTTTGCGGCACTGAACAAAGCCAACCTCGAAACCGCTGCGCGCTTCGCCAGCATCGCGTTTGGCGGCGCAGAGCGCCTGTTTGAAACCCAGTTGAAAGCCACCAAAGCAGCGATGGCAGACGGCATGGACAATGCCAAGACGCTGGCTGCGGTTAAAGACCTGCAACAGTTCGCCGACGTGAAAGACACCGTCGCGCAACCGGCCTTTGAAAAAGCGACGGATTACATGAAGAGCGTGTATGACATCGCCAGCGAAACGCAAGCCGAATTCGGCAAGCTGATCGAACAGCAATTCGCCGCCTTCAACAAACAGGTAGTGGTCGCCATCGACAAGTTCGCGGAAACCGCGCCGGCGGGTTCGGAAATGGGCATCACCGCGTTGAAATCAGCGCTGGTGACGGGTAACGCCGCCTACGAAAATATCGCCAAAGCCGCGAAGCAATTCAACGACACCGCCAAAACCAACCTCGAAGCCGCTGCCAAGCGCGCTGCGCCGGTTGCGAAAAAAGCGAGGAAGTAATTTTCAGGTAGTACGGTAAAAAGCCCCGAGGCGCGAGCTTCGGGGCTTTTTTATTGACCAGATTATTGGTCAATCTCATTTTCCATGCTTATTTTCCAAACACTGGCGCATCCGTCCACGGAAAATTCATTTCCGTGACGCCTTGCTTCAACGCCACCATCGCTGCCGCGACCTGACCCGGATCGCCACGCGCGCCGAGTTCGATAAAGCGTTCCGGCTGCACGCGCGGCAAACTGAATATCTTCAGCGCCGGGTATTTTCCCTGCACTGCTTTCATCAGATCAATCAACAGGCTTTCGCCCGCTTCGCGGACGATGATCGCCGCTTCGCCGATGCGGCCCGCATCGAATAAGTGGCTGTAGTAGGTATCCAGCACCCATTGCATCATCGGCCACGCCATCTGCGGAAATCCGGGCAGAAAATAAATGTTGCCGAAGTTAAAACCCGGAATGCGGTTGAACGGGTTCGGAATGATCTTCGAGCCCACGGGAAACGTGCCCATCTCCAGGCGCTGCGGCGTAACGCCCTTGGGATCGTCGATGAAACGCGCGCGAATTTCGCTTTCCGCGTCAGGATGCAACTGGAGTTCCACCCCGGCTGCGGCTGCCGCGCACTGGCGCGTGTGATCGTCCGGCGTGGCGCCGATGCCGCCAAAACTGAACACCACGTCGGGCAGGGTCAGCGTGCGTTTGAGGGTAGCGGTAATCAACGGCGTGTCGTCGCCGAGATAGTGCGCCCACCCGAGTTCGAGTCCGCGCGACGACAGCGACTCGATGACTTTCGACATGTGCTTGTCCTGCCGCTTGCCCGACAGGATTTCGTCACCGATGATGATGGCTCCAAATTTCATTGATGATTCCGTGAGGTGTGAGGTGTGAGGCGTGAGGTGCGCGGCGATAAACGTGAGGCGCGAAAATCACGGGCAAAGCGATGTTACGCCTCACCCCTCACGCCTAACGCCTAACTCCGAATATAACTTTCCAACTGCTTGATGGTCTCTTCGCGGTCGGCGATCAACTCTTTCACCAGATCGCCTATCGATAATACGCCGGCAAGTTTGCCCGCATCCACCACCGGCAAATGGCGAATACGCTTCGCCGTCATCAACGCCATGCAGTCGTCCACCGTTTGCTCCGACCG
>CANIID010000103.1 GCA_947467315.1 Betaproteobacteria bacterium
CCGCGTAGCAGGCGATTTGCAGCAGCACTTCCTTGATTTCATCTTTGGTGACGCCGTTGCCGAAGGAGCGCTTCACGTGCAGTTTGAATTCGTGCTGGCGGTTGAACGCGGCCAGCAGGCCGATGTTGAGCAGGCTGCGCGTTTTGCGCGGCAGGCCGGGGCGGCTCCAGATCATGCCCCATGCGGTTTCGGTGGCGTACTCCTGCATCGCCATGCTGAAGTCGTCGATGTTTTCCATCGATTTGTCGACGTATTCGGCGCCGAGTACTTCGCGACGCAGGGAGATGCCTTTGTTGAACAGTTCGCTTGCCATGGTGGTTTCCTTGTTAGAGTGATCTTGTGAGTGAGCAGCGCGCGCTGGACAGTGTCTATCCGCGCGCGCGAAGGCTGGTGTTAAGTATATGTTTTTAAAGTATAATTTATTTTTACGTATAGCGTCTGCTGGAGCGTCATCCGGAACTTGCGCGCGCCCATTGTTGTCTGGACACCATGAACATCATGAAACCTGCGCTAAAACTTTCACCGATTATTTTACTCGCAGTCGCGCTCGCCGGCTGCGCGCTTGCGCCTGCCAATCACGACGGCGGTGATGCGCCGCGCACTGTCGCTATCGTCCCGGTGAAAGCGCAGCGTCCGATCATCGGACTGGTGCTCGGCGCCGGGGGCGCGCGCGGCTTTGCGCATGTGGGCGTGGTCAAAGTGCTGGAAGAGGCCGGGCTGGATGCGGATGTGGTGGTCGGCACGAGCTCCGGCGCGCTGGTGGCGTCGTTTTACGCCAGCGGTATGAAAGCGCAGACGCTGGAGGCGCTGGCGCTGGAACTGGACGACAACGAAATTTTCGACTTCACCCTGTTCGGCCCCGGTGTGGTGGAGGGGGCGCGTTTGCAGGATTACGTCAATCGCAGGTTGAGTGGGCGCCCGATCGAGGCGCTCGGCAAGCCGTTTGCCGCCGTCGCCACGGAGCAAGGTAGCGGGCGCATGGCGGTGTTTAATCGCGGTAACACCGGCATCGCGGTGCGCGCTTCGGCGAGTGTACCCAAGATGTTCTGGCCGGTCATTATCAATGGCCAGTCGTATGTAGATGGCGGCGTAGCCAGCCGGGTGCCGGCGGCGCTGGCGCGCGAGATGGGTGCGGACGTGGTGATTGCGGTGGATATTTCACGCCGGCCTGCCGAGGACGCCGAAGCGGCTGATGTGGTGATTCGTCCGCAAACCGTGCGCTCGCGCATCAACGACTTTCAGCACCGTCAGGCCAACATCGCTGCGGGGGAGGCGGCTGCGCGCGCGGCTATCGAGCAAATCCGCCGTCGCTTGGCGGCGGTCGCCGCGCAGAAGCTGCTCACAGCGCGCGTCGATACACCGGAACGCCGATAACAGACTAACGGCACGCAATACGCTACGCTTGGTGCGCGGCGTGCCTTGCCCCATCATTGTGCAGCGCACTTTCGACAGTTGCCGTCTGCTCGGCAGCCGCATCCTAACGGTGCGTTAACGCGTGCGGTGGTTTTCGGCCCTTTTGGTACACATAAACTGAAACGCATACGCGCGCTTGGAGCAATGGGGCAATTCACGTAGAATTGTCTCACTAGGGCGTTTAACAATTGAGGCGGGTGTGATGGCGGTCAGCGGGCGCGTTTTGGTGGTTGACGATATCCCTTCCAATCGCATGGTCGCGCGGACCATGCTGGAGTTACAGGGGTGGACGGTGCTGACGGCGTCGGATGGCCGTGAAGCGCTGGATACGCTCGCCACGACGCAGTGCGATTTAGTTTTGCTCGATATCAGTATGCCGGGTATGAGCGGCATAGAAGTTTGCCAGAACATCCGCGCCAATCCGGCCCTGGCGAGTTTGCCCGTCATCGCCTATACCGCCCATGCGCAACAGGAAGACCGGCGCAATTTCATTGCCAGCGGGTTCGATGAAATACTGATTAAACCTGTGAGCAGCGAAAAGCTGGCCAATGCGGTGGCTGCCGTGATGCGCAACCGCGGCGGCACGCTCTGATCTGCCTGTCCCTGCGTGTGTGGCGCGCGTTGCCGCGTGCTTTCGCGCCTCCGTGCGCCTTCGTGAGTTTTCGTAATATTGCCAGCGCTAACGTAGCGTTGTCTCATCGATAGCTTGTATCGTTCTGCGGCGGGGAATCCGGCTCCGGTCCCAATGCGTGTGTGCCCATCGCCAGGCTTCTTCGACGCTGGCGTTGCTTGTTTCCGTGGAACTTGCCAGGCCATCGGGTAGCGTTTGTCCTAAAAACGCCAGTGCTTTGATGATTTCATGCGCAGGGTGTTGTGTATCGATCGCGCGGGCGAGTGTTTGTTTGGACAGTTTTTCGCCGCGCGCGCTAACGGCGACCGGCAGGTGCGCGTAACGCGGTGTCGGCAGGCCGAGGCGTTGTTGCAGGTAAATTTGTCGTGGCGTGGAGTCCAGTAAATCAGCGCCGCGCACGATGTCGGTGATGCCTTGTGCGGCGTCGTCCACCACCACCGCCAGTTGGTAAGCGAACAAACCATCGGCGCGCCACACCACGAAGTCGCCGACATCGTGTGCCAGGTTCTGACTGATCGTTCCTTGAATCGCATCGTCAAACGCAATCGCCGTGCTGGCGACACGCACGCGCGTGGCGCGCGGCGTCCGCCCATCGGGTAAACCCTCACGGCACCGGCCGGGATAGACAAACCCATCCACGCCGTGCAGTGCAGAGTCCGCGATTTCGCGCCGCGTGCAGGCGCACGGGTATAGCCAGTCACCGTGACGCAGTTGCTCGAGCGCGGCGCGGTAGGCTTCCTGGCGCTGGCTTTGTAACATTACGGCGCCGTCCCAGTGCATGCCCAGCCGTTCCAGTGTGCGCAGGATATCGTCCGCCGCGCCGGGAATAACGCGCGGCGTGTCAATGTCTTCGATGCGCACCAGCCATTGGCCGCCTTGCGCGCGGGCGTCAAGATAGCTGCCGACCGCGGCCACCAGCGAGCCAAAATGCAGCGGCCCGGTGGGCGAGGGCGCAAAGCGGCCCCGATAATGAGAGTGCAGATTCATGACGGGACAGTTTATAGTATCGGTTTCCAACATTCAGCAGGAAGGGTACGCATGAAAGTCAAAGCTGCGGTGGCACACAAGGCCGGTGCGCCTCTGGTGATTGCGGATGTCGATCTGGCCGGGCCGCGCGCGGGCGAAGTGCTGGTGGAAATCAAGGCCACCGGCATCTGCCACACCGATGAATTCACCCTGTCGGGGGCCGATCCGGAGGGCTTGTTCCCGGCGATTCTCGGACACGAGGGCGCGGGCATCGTGGTTGATGTGGGGCCGGGCGTGACCACGCTGAAGAAAGGCGATCACGTGATTCCGCTGTATGTGCCGGAATGCCGCCAGTGCGAGTACTGCATTTCCGAAAAGACAAACTTGTGCCAATCGATCCGCTTGACGCAGGGCGCGGGCGTGATGCCCGATGGCAGCAGCCGCTTTACGCTCGACGGCGAAAAACTGTTTCATTACATGGGGACTTCAACGTTTTCGAATTACACCGTGGTGCCGGAAATTTCGCTGGCGAAAATCCGCGAAGACGCGCCCTTCGACAAGGTGTGCTACATCGGCTGCGGCGTCACCACCGGTATCGGCGCGGTGATCAATACGGCAAAAGTTGAACCCGGCGCGAACGTGGTGGTGTTCGGACTCGGCGGCATTGGGTTGAATGTGATTCAGGGCGCGCGGCTGGCGGGCGCGAACATGATTATCGGCGTCGATTTAAATCCTGCGCGCGAAACGCTGGCGCGTAAGTTCGGCATGACGCATTTTGTGAATCCGAAAGAAGTGGAAGGCGATCTGGTGGCGTATCTGGTGAGCCTGACCAAGGGCGGCGCGGATTACAGTTTCGAGTGCATCGGCAACGTCGACGTGATGCGTCAGGCGCTGGAATGCTGCCACAAGGGCTGGGGCGTGTCGGTGATTATCGGCGTCGCGGGCGCGGGGCAGGAAATCAAAACGCGGCCGTTTCAGTTGGTCACCGGGCGCGTGTGGAAAGGCACCGCGTTCGGCGGCGCCAAGGGGCGGCGCGACGTGCCGAAAATTGTCGATTGGTATATGGATGGCAAGATCAACATCGACGATCTCATCACGCACAAATTGGCACTGGCGGACATCAACAAGGGTTTTGATCTAATGCATGCGGGCACGTCGATACGCAGCGTGGTGGTGTACTGAGTTTATGAGCAGGGACACCGCACACGATATTCTCGACTTCTGGTTTGGTGCGCCGGGTTCGGTGCATCACGGTAAATCACGTGCCGAGTGGTTCAAAAAGTCGGCGGATTTTGATGCGCTGATCCGCAGCCGCTTTTTGCCGCTGCTTGAGCAGGCGGCAGCCGGGCAATTGGCGCACTGGCGTGATAGTCCGCTGACGCTGCTGGCGCTGATCATCGTGCTCGATCAGTTTCCGCGCAATCTGTTTCGTGAGTCACCAAGAGCATTCGCCGCTGACGCGATGGCGCTGGATTGCGCGCGACGCATGACGGCGATGCATTGGGATGAACGCTTGAATAGTATCGAGCGCCAATTCGCCTACCTGCCGTATGAGCACGCCGAAACTATCGAGGCGCAGCACGAGTCGATGCGCTTGTTTGCAACGCTGGGCAACGACAATTTGCTGGAGTGGGCGCGCAAGCACTACGTCATTGTCGAGTGCTTCGGGCGCTTCCCGCATCGCAATGCGGTGCTGGGACGTGCATCCACTCCCGAGGAACTTGCGTTTCTGAAGCAGCCGGGATCCCGTTTTTAGGGCTTGGACGGCGGTTTGGGCGCGGGAATATTTTCCGGCACGGTGAGCGTTTTGAAGCTGAACAGGTCAGCGTCGTCGGGATCCACGTTGACGATCACGCCCTGCACCTCGGTGGCGCCGAACACCATCAGCCGCGTCACGTTGTAGATTAACTGCCGGGCCTGGTAGAGCGGCTTGTCGATCACGAGCAGATGTTTGTCGCCGTGGATCACCAGTACCGGTTTGCCGAACGCGCGCGCGTGTTTGCGTAACGCGTCGAGGGTTTCGGTAAAGCCGGCACGGCGGTCTTCGCGGCCATCGTGCTCCCAGCCCGGATCGGCCTGAAACGCCAGCACCACGCCCTTGGCACTCTGCTTCGTCGCCTGCGCAAAGGTGGATGCCATCCACGCCAGGTTGGCCGCGTTGCGCGCGATGTATTCGCTCACTGCGGTTTGATCGCGCTGCAAATTATTATTGCTGCCGACGACGTGCAGCGTGGCGAACACCACGCCGGCGCGTTCCCAGCGGCGGTTTTCGATGTAGGCTTTGTGCGCGCTGTCGGTGCCTTGATGATGGAGCGCGAGTTTCTCGCGGCCGAGGCTTTGCGCGGGGTTGGCAAAAAACACCTCGCGCAGTTTGGCCAGGCGTTCAATCGGATCAAAGCCGCCATTATCGGCGCGGTGGCAATCCGTCCATTCGTTGTCGCCCGGGGTAAAAATCAGCGGTGCATTGAAGGTCGAGAACATCTCGGAAATTTTGGCGAAATGTTCGTCGCTGCACGGCGTATTGCCGGGCTTGATGTCGCCGATGTGGAGGGTGAATGCCGGTCGCGCGCTGTTGATGCGCTCGATCAGGCGGCCGAAGCGCTCAAAATCGCCGGGCAGATTGTAGGGCGTGTCGCCCATGGCGGCGAAGCTGAACCGTTGTGCGGCGGCGGGTGGTATCAGCAGCAGCACGCTGACGGCCAATCCACTGAAAAAAGTTAAGTATTTGTTTTTAAACACTATTGATCCTCGTAGACCCATGAGTGTGCAAGCGGAATGTTACACTGCGATGACATCTTCTATGCCCATGTCGCTCCGGTGTTGGGGTGGGGCGTTAGAGATGTTAGAGGTGGAAGGATCAGGCACGATCCAAAACCTGTCCTTTTGCTCAGACCACACGCTTACCATTGAAAATCAACGCACCATGCCCGCGCCGCTGCTGACCGAATTGCCCTACCGTCCCGACAGCACCGCGCTGTTCGAGACGATTGCCGACTGGCCGTGGGCGGTGTTTCTCGACAGCGGACGGCATCATCCCGGCCAATCGCGCTACGACATCCTCTCGGCGCAACCGTACATCCGGCTGGTCACACGCGGGCAAATGACGGAGGTGCATGCCGACGGCGGCGCGCTGTTGCGCGACGATCCGTTTGCGTTGCTGCGGCGCTACCTGGACATCGATCCCGCGCTGGCGGGTGCGCTGCCTTTTTGCGGCGGCGCCATCGGCTACTTCGGCTACGACCTCGCGCGCCGCATCGAGCACTTGCCCTCGCGCGCCACGGCGGGTGAGCGCATACCGGACATGGCCATCGGCATTTACGACTGGGCTGTCGTTGTAGATCATCTGGAGCAGCGCAGCTGGCTGGTGGGACAGGGCCGCGATCCGGAGACGGATATCAAGTGGAATGCGCTGGTGGCACGGTTTAGTGATCCGCAACCCGAGCGCCAGCGCGTGCCGTTTCGCGTGACCTCCAACGTGGCGTGCAGCCTGACACGCGAGTCGTACGGCCGCGTGTTCCGCCGCATACACCAGTACATCCACGACGGCGATTGTTATCAGGTCAACCTGGCGCAGCGGTTCTCGGCACAGGCCACCGGCGATGCGTGGCTGGCATATCAGTCGTTGCGCGTGCTGAATCCCGCGCCGTATTCCGCGTACCTGTCAACGCCTTACGCGCAAATACTGTCGTCGTCGCCGGAGCGCTTTTTGCAAGTCGAGCACGGGCGCGTGGAAACCAAACCGATCAAGGGTACGCGGCCGCGCGCGGGTCATCCGCGGCTCGACGCCGAGTTGGCCGAGCGGCTTCGCGTGAGCGAAAAAGACCGCGCCGAGAACGTGATGATTGTTGACTTGCTGCGTAACGATTTATCCAAGCATTGTGAACTCGGTTCAGTGAAGGTGCCACGCCTCTTCGACGTGGAAAGTTATGCCACGGTGCATCATCTGGTGAGCACCGTCACGGGCCAACTGCGGGCCGACCGCGATGCAGTGGATTTGCTGCGCGGCACGTTTCCCGGCGGCTCGATTACCGGCGCGCCCAAGCTGCGGGCGATGGAAATCATCGATGAGGTGGAGCGTTTCCGTCGCGGCGTATACTGCGGCGCCATCGGCTACATCGGCTTCGACGGCGGCATGGACACCAACATCGCGATACGCACACTGACCTTGTCGCATGGCATGATACGTTTTTGGGCTGGTGGCGGTATCATCGCCGACTCGGAGGTGGAGTCCGAGTATCAGGAGAGCTTCGACAAAGCGCGCGCGTTATTGCGGTTGTTGGAGCAATCCTCCACGGCCGCGCAATCGCGCGGTTGATTTTTTGCAGGTAAAACAATAGCGGTTAAAAGAGAAGGGGGGGAACCATGTCCGGAGCAGGCCACATTGACCCATCGAACCGTAAAGTCGCGTTACTGATCGCGGTACTGGCCGCGTTTCTGGCGTTCTCGGAAACGCTCGGCAGCAGCGCGCAGACCGAGGCGCTGTCGCGCAATATCGAGGCATCAAACCTGTGGGCGTTTTTTCAGGCGAAAACCATACGGCTGACCACGCTACGCACCGCCGCTGAGTCACTGGAAGTCGATGCGGCATTGGCGACGACCCCGGAAGCCAAGGCCATTATCGATAAACGCATCGCGAGCTGGAAGAAAACCGCGGATCGTTACGACAGCGAGCCGGACACGCAAGAGGGCCGCAAAGAACTCGCGGCGCGCGCCAAGGCGGCGGAGATAAAACGCGACCGCGCACTGGCGGCTTACCATCAATATGAAGTGGCGTCGGGCGCGCTGCAGATCGCGATTGTGCTGGCGTCCGCCAACGTGATTACCGGCGCGGTGTTCCTGATGTGGGGCGCGCTGGGCCTGGGATTACTGGGGATCGTGTTTTCGCTCATCGGGCTGCTGGCGCCGACGGCTGTGCATCTGTTCTGATTTTATCCGGCGCACACCACAACGCCCTGTAACGGCTACGCGCTGGGTGGTGCGACCGATTTGCCGTTCGTAGCACGGGTAGCGCGATGGACGGCAGCAAACAGATCCTTGGGCACGATGGGTTTGGTGAGGTAGGCGTTCATACCGATTTCCAGGCATCGCTGCATGTCTGTCGCCATCGCGTTTGCCGTGAGCGCGATGATCGGCAGGTTCTCTGCCGATATTTTTTCGCGGATGATGCGCGTGGCTTGCTTGCCGTCCATCACCGGCATATCGAGATCCATCAGTACAGCATCGAATGTCTTGCCGTCGCCCAGTATGGCGTCCACGGCTTCCTGGCCATTGTTGGCGATCATGACCGTTACGCCCTGTTTTTCGAGCAGCGTTCGCGCAACCACCTGATTCAGCTTGTTATCTTCGACCAGCAATACGTTAAGACCACGGATATCTGCACTGTCGTCATCGGCGTTTTGATGGCCCGCGACGTCTTTCTCGGCAGGCAGCGTAAACGGCACTTCAATCCAGAAACGGCTGCCTTTGCCTGGCTCGCTGTCCGCCCCGATATGTCCGCCCATGCCAGCGGCGAGATGCTGGCAGATGGCGATGCCCAGGCCGGCGGTGCTGGCCGTCGGTGCGGCCGTGGGGCCGCGGGTGACCGGGCCCAGCAGTGCAGCGAGTTGGGTCTCCGACAGGCCGCTGCCGGTATCGATCACGGTGATCTTTGCGGTGACGCGGTTTGGCGTGCGTGTGATAGCGCGTACGTCCAGCGTTACCGTGCCGCGGGCGGTGTATTTGATCGCGTTACTGACAAAATTGTTCATGATCTGTGCGATGCGTACCGGGTCTCCAATGACTCTTGACGGAAAGCCCGGATCGACCAGCACTTGAAAGGTCAAGCCTTTTTCCAGCGCCATAGTACTGAAAATGCCCTGCACGTTTTCGGTAATGTCGAGCATGCGAAACGGCGTTTTGTCGAGCACCAAATGCCCCGACTCGATCTTGGAAAAGTCGAGTACCGTGCTTACCGTTCCCATCAACGAGTGGGCCGCCGCCAAAATCTTGACCAGGTAGTTTTGCGTCGACTCTGGCGGCTGATCGCGGATGGCGATGTTGGCGAGGCCGACGATGCTGTGCAGCGGCGTGCGCACTTCGTGGCTGATGTTGGCGAGGAAGGCGCTCTTGGCGCGCGTGGCTGCCTCTGCCGCCTCTTTCGTTTGCGTCAGTTCTTCACGGGTCTTGTGATAGCCGGCAGCTTCGGTAGTGAGCGTCGTATGGGCGTGCCTGATACGCGTGATTTCCTGTTGCGCCTGTTGCATGCCCAGATCATTGCGGAACGCGAGTTCGAATGCGTTGCCCAGTAACGTACTGTAGCGGCGCGAGACCAACAACTGAAGCACCATGATGGCGAGTAATGCGAGGGTGATCAGCGGCGCCGCAGCACCACCGGCGATCAGTATCATCAACGCAGCGGGGGCCAGCGTCAGTACGCAAAAAGCGGCATACGCAGGCCACACGGCGGCCAGCACCGGTAATGCGGCTCCGCTGATACCCGCCAATATCAGGGCCACGGCGATACGCAGTTCCAGGGTGCTCGAGAGCAGGCACAGCAGGCCCGCGCCGCTCCAGGCTGTGCCGCTGAGTGTCGCAACCACCAGCAGCCTCTGATGCCAACGGCCGATAGTGACTGGATCGGCATCGGGTTCGGCGCGTCGAAATGCGGTCAACAGGGCAGTCCACAGGGCTGCTGCCACCAGCATCACTGCAAACCAGCCCCCTGCCCACGCCGGGCCGGGTTGGGACCACCCCAGCGCGGCGACAACGGCTGCCCCGACCAGTGCCGCGACCGGGCTGGTGAGATCAAAATGGAGGGCGGTGTAAACGCGTTCGGCGAAGACCAGCGCATCGACGCCGGGTGCGCGATGGGTGGCGGTAGTCGTGGCAGGGACTGCTGTCATGGTGACATCATACCTTGCCGGCGTGATGTATGGGTTGGCGGCGCGAGCCGTCAGGGCCGCGGGCAGCGGATGGTGGCGCGCCGTGCACCTACACGTCCTGCGGACTCGCCACGCCGGCGGAGCTGTGTTTGGCAATGTCACGCACCGGCTTGGTGCCGCTGATGCTGCGTCCGGTGGGTGTCCAGGTGCAGATGTCTGCGCCCGGCGCCCAGATGGTTTTGTATTCGCCGGGCACAAAAAACTCGACGAAGGCCATTTCTTCTTCATTTCCGGCGCGCAGGTAGTGGCGCTCGCGGTCGTCGTAGTAGATCACATCGCCCTTGCGCACCGGGATCGGCAACTCGTTGGCCCAGGCAGTGCCTTTGCCCTTTAGCACGTACATGAAATGTTCCGCGCCTTCATGGTGATGGTTCGATGCCTGGGTGCCGGGCGGATAAATAATCATTTCGCCCTTGATCGCCTTGGTGCCGAACAATTTGGGCGTCACCACGTAAATGCGTTTGCGCGCGTCGTGTTCGGAATCGAGCATGGGCTCGCGCGTCCAGTCGACAATTTTAAACAGCGGCGGTGATTGGGTGAACGCGGCGTCAAAGCGCGCGGCATTGGGCACGGTGGCATAAATCAAAATAACGCCATTCGGTGTGGCGAGCGTGCCGCTGAACCCCGGTGGCAGAAAAACAATGTGCGCGTGCGTGAGAGCGTCCTTCGTGTCGCCGTGGCTGCCATGGCTTAGCACCGCCGTGCCCTCGATGATTTGCACCCACGCCAGATCGCCCGTGCCGATATGGAGCGCGTGCGTGCCACCCGCTTCGACGATAAGGCGATCCAGCAGCACCTTGCCGTCTTGCGTGTGTGCCGCAGTGAGCAGCGCCTGACGTTTGACTTTTGCCGCAATGGATACGGCGGCGACGTTGCTTTCGTTAATGGTGATAGCCACGATGATTCCTCCAGGTTGGCGCCACTGTAGCGGCGCGGCGCGCACCATGCAATACTTGTGAAAATCGGCGGGCACTACGATACTGATTCCGTAAGTAATTGTTTTTAAAGTAATTTATTTTAACGTATTGAGGATGCCATGGTGGAGGCCTCTGTGAATTTCCATGCGCCTGAAATCCCTATGCAGGTGACCGAGATCGTTCCGGCCATCGGCGCGGCGATTGAAGGTGTTGATCTGGCGTGCATGAGCGATGCGCATTTTGCACCGATACACGATGCCCTGATGGCGCATCACGTGCTATTTTTTCGTGGCTGGCAACTCAGTAAGGAAAACCTCGTCGCATTCGCGCGACGCTGGGGTGAGCCGCAGGCGGCAACGGAGTCATCGTTCGGCAAGCTCGACGGCTTTGCCGAAATCGATGTGCTGGATTACGACGCCACGCGTCCGCCGTATGTGACCCAGGAAATGTGGCACACCGATTTCACCGGGCGCGAACAGCCGACGATGGGCTCGGTGCTGTATGCGCTTGAGGTTCCGGAAGCGGGCGGCGACACCATTTGGGTCAGCCTCGCGGCGGCGTACGACGCGCTTTCAGAGCGCATGAAAACGTATCTCGCGGGCCTGCGCGCCGAGCATCGCACCATCAAGGCGTTTGGCGACGACATCCGCAGCAAGCTGTGGCAAGACGAAGCCGGACAAAAACGTTTCGAGCAGATCAAGGCGCTGGCACCGGTCGATCATCCGGTGGTGCGCACCCATCCGGTCAGCGGGCGCAAAGCGTTGTTCGTGAATGAAGGCTACACCACGCGTTTGCTCGGCCTGGCGCGCAAAGAAAGTGATGCCGTGTTGAGCTACCTGTTCGATCACCTGCGTACGCCGGAATTTCAGATACGCCATCATTGGCGCAAGGGCGATCTGGTGGTGTGGGACAATCGCATCACGCAGCACTACGCCGTGGCGGATTATGGGATGCGGCGATTGATGTATCGCATCACCCTCAAGGGTGACAGGCCTGTTTAATTTAAGCTACGTAGCGCATAGGAAAACATGTTTAAAAACATATACTTACTTAAGGTCCTCGTGGCCGGCTTGCTGCTGCAAACGACGCTTGCCGGCGCAGCCGACTATCCGCAGCGTCCGATACGCGTGATCGTGCCGTTGCCGCCCGGCACCGCGACGGATTTCATCGCGCGCACCTTGAGCATCCCGCTCTCGGAGCGCTACAAACATCAGGTGGTGGTGGATAACCGGCCAGGCGCCGGCGGTTTGATCGGCAGCGAAATGGCGGCGAAAGCTACGCCTGACGGTTACACGCTGGTGATGGTTGCGCCGCCGCACACCATGGCGACGCTGCTGAATCCGAACCCACCGTACCATCCGGTGAAGGATTTCACCCCGGTGGCCGGCATCGCGCTGGTGCCCAACCTGCTGGTGGTGTCGCCGAACCTGCCGGCCAAGACCGTACTTGAACTCGCCGCGCTGCTGCGCAACAACCCCGGCAAATACAACTACGCGTCGGTGGGCGTCGGCTCGCTGGCGCATATCGGCGGCGAAATTTTTAACCGCGCAGCCAATACGAAACAGGTGCACGTGCCATTCAAGTTTCTCGGCGACGCGTTCACCGAAACCATGGCAGATCGCGTGCATTACTTTTTGTTCACAGTGCCGTCCGCCTCGCCCATTGTGCGTGAAGGGCGGCTGCGCGCGCTGGCGGTGAGCGGCTCCAAACGCTCGTCAGCGTGGCCCAATTTGCCGACGGTGGCGGAAGCCGGTTTGCCCGAAGCCACCTCCGACGGCTGGTTCGGTTTGATGGGCCCGGTGGGTGTGCCGAATCAGGTGGTTTCCAAGTTGCAGGCGGATGTGAGCGTGCTGTTGCGTGATCCTAAAATTCGCGAGTCGCTGGCGAAAGGCGGCGCCGACGTGCCGAACGATACCTCGACAGCGGCGTTCGCCAAGTTGATGCAGGTCGAGTACGAGCGCTATGTGCGGCTGGTGAAGGAGACGGGGTTGCGGGCGCAGTAACTGCCCAATGTGGGTATGGGAGGCGGGGTAGGTAGACAGGCCGATCAACAGCCCTTCATAGGAGAACGTTGTGGAAATCAAGTTGCCCGTACCGCCCTTCACGCCGGAAACCGCCGTGCAAAAAGTGCGCATGGCCGAGGACGCCTGGAACACGCGTGACCCGGATCGCGTGGTGTTGGTCTACACCGAAGACACGCGCTGGCGTAACCGCGCGGAATTTCCGGTGGGGCGCGAAGCCGTGCGCCAGTTCCTCGCGCGCAAGTGGGCCCGGGAACTGGATTACCGCTTAATCAAGGAACTATGGGCATGCGCCGGCAATCGCATCGCGGTGCGGTTTGCCTATGAACATCACGACGACTCCGGGCAATGGTTCCGCTCCTACGGCAACGAAAACTGGGCGTTCAACGATCAGGGTTTCATGATGCACCGCCATGCCAGCATCAACGATCTGCCGATCAAGGAGGCGGAGCGAAAATTTCACTGGCCGCTGGGGCGGCGGCCGGATGCACATCCGGGATTGAGTGCGTTGGGGCTGTGAGATGCTGACTACGCTCGCCACGGTTCCATACTTTCTGCATCAACGCGAAATTTTCGAATAGCCGCACTCACTACCGCCGCAGGCAGTACCTCCTGATCCGCCAATGCCTTTAATGCAGCAACGGTAATGTGCGCACGATCCACTTCAAAAAAGCGGCGTAGCAATTCACGCGTGTCGCTGCGGCCAAAGCCGTCGGTGCCAAGCACGGTGTAAGGGCGATTCGCCCACGCGCGTATGGGTTCGGCGAAGTTGCGCACGTAGTCGGTGGCGGCGACTACCGGGCCGGCGTGGTCGCGCAGCGATTGTTCGACCCAACTTACACGCGGCGTGGCTTCGGGGTGCAGGCGGTTCCAGCGTTCGCAGGCGGTACCGTCGCGCGCGAGTTCGGTGAAGCTGGTGATGCTCCATACGTCGGCGGCGATTTGGTATTCGCTTTCGAGGATTTCGGCTGCGGCTAGCACTTCGCGCAGGATGGTGCCGCAGCCCATTAACTGCACGCGGTGTTTTTGTTTGCCGCCGGACTTCAGTAAATACATCCCTCGCAGGATGCCTTGCTCGGCGCCGGTGGGCATCGCCGGCATACGATAATTCTCATTGGTGACGGTGAGGTAATAGAACACGTCTTCCTGATCATCGAGCATGCGGCGCAGGCCGTCCTGAATGATGATGGCGAGTTCGTAGCCGTAGGTGGGGTCGTACGACACGCAGTTGGGAAACGTGGCCGCAGTAACGTGACTGGAGCCGTCCTGATGTTGCAGGCCTTCACCCGAGAGTGTCGTGCGGCCGCTGGTGGCGCCGATCAAAAAGCCGCGCGCGCGCGCGTCGCCCGCGCCCCAGATCAAATCGGCGACGCGCTGAAAGCCGAAGATGGAATAGAAAATATAAAACGGCACCATGGTCACGCCATGTGCGCTGTAGGCGGTGGCGGCGGCGATCCACGATGACATGGCGCCGGCCTCGGTGATGCCTTCTTCGATGATCTGGCCGTTCTTGGCTTCTTTGTAATACAGCAATTCGTCGCGGTCTTCGGGCTCGTACATCTGCCCGGTGGATGAATAAATCGCGAATTGCCGGAACAGCGTTTGCATGCCGAAGGTGCGTGCTTCATCGGCGACGATGGGCACGATGTGTTTGCCGATCTCCGGGCTTTTTAAGAGTTGCGACAGCACGCCGACGAAGCTCATGGTGGTGGATTCTTCGCGGTCGTGTGAGCCTTCGAGCAGGCGCGCGTAGGCCGCCAATTTCGGCGCAGGCAACACGGGTGCGGTGCGCACACGCGCCGGCATCGCACCGCCCAGCGTTTTGCGTCTCGCATGTAAGTATTTGATTTCATGAGAATTTTCAGCGGGCTTGTAAAAGCGCAAAGCGGCCACATCCGCATCGGCAATCGGCAGCGCGAAGCGATCGCGAAATGCCAGCAGTGCATCAGTCTCCAGTTTCTTCGCTTGATGGGCGGTCATCTTGCCTTCGCCCCACTGGCCCATGCCGTAACCTTTTTTGGTTTGCGCCAGTATGACCGTCGGGCGTCCGCGGCTGCGTGTCGCCGCGTGATAGGCGGAATAAATTTTCAGCGGATCGTGCCCCCCGCGCCGCAGCCGGTCGATGTCGGCGTCGGACAAATCCGCGACCAGCGCCTGCAACTCGGGATATTTGTTGAAGAAATGTTCGCGATTAAAACGCCCGTCGGTGGCGGCATATTTTTGCAGCTCGCCATCGACGGTTTCGTGCAGGCGTTGCAGCAACACGCCTTCTTTGTCGCGCGCGAACAGCGTGTCCCAATCGCTGCTCCACAGCAGCTTGATGACATTCCAGCCCGCGCCGGTGAAGAGGCCTTCGAGTTCCTGAATGATGGAGCCGTTGCCGCGCACCGGGCCGTCCAAACGTTGCAGATTGCAATTGACGACAAAAATCAGGTTGTCGAGTTTTTCGCGCGCGGCCAGTGATAAGCCGGCGAGTGATTCGGGTTCGTCCATCTCGCCGTCGCCGACGAACGCCCACACTTTGCGGTCGGACTTTGGGAGTATCTCGCGGTCTTCGAGGTAGCGCATAAAGCGCGCTTGATAGATGGCGTTGATCGGCCCCAGGCCCATCGAGGCATTCGGAAACTGCCAGAAATCCGGCATCAGCCACGGATGCGGATACGACGACAAGCCGCCGCCGCGCGTCTCCTGCCGGTATTTCAGCAACTGATCTTCGGTGAGCCGCCCTTCGAGAAACGCGCGCGCGTAAATGCCGGTCGAACAATGCGGCTGATAATAAATCAGGTCGCCATCTTGCCCCGCGCGGAAAAAATGGTTGAGCCCCACTTCATACAAATCAGCGGCCGACGCGTAGGTGGCAATGTGCCCGCCGAGTTCGGGATGCTCGCGATTAGCACGCACCACCATCACCAGCGCATTCCAGCGCACCAGCGCGGTGATGCGTTCTTCCAGCGCCAGATCGCCGGGGTACGGCGGCTGCTCCGACAGCGGAATGGTGTTGCAGTAAGCCGTGGTGGCGTTGAACTTGAGGCCACGGCAACTGCGCCGCGCGGTGTCGAACAACTGCTGCAGAATAAACTCCGCGCGCGCTTCGCCCTCAACGGCGATCAGCGATTGCAGCGATTCCACCCACTCGCGGGTTTCTTGGGGATCGGGGTCGGGGATGTAGTCCATGGGTAGCTCGTCGTAATAGTCAGATATGCCCGCGATGGTAGAGGGTTGGCCTCGTTACAGGCTTGCGATTTTTGCTTGAATATCCTGATGATAAGCAATAATATTGTCAGAAATGGAAAAATCAAAGCAGAAAATTGCTGATGGTGCGCATCCGCTGCCTTTTTTTTCGCCGGACGAAACCGACTGGCGCATTCTTGCAGCATTGCAGGACGATGCTCGCCTGACCAACGCCGATCTCGCGGAAAAGGTGTTTCTGTCACCCTCGCCGTGCCTGCGTCGCGTGCGCGATCTGGAGCAGGCGGGGCTGATACGTCGCTATGTCACCTTGCTCGATCCGCTCAAGCTGGGACTGACGGTAAGCGTGTTCATCCAGGTCAGCCTTGAGAAGCAAATGCGTGGCGCGCTCGATACCTTTGAAAACGCGGTGCTGGCGCGCGACGAAGTGATGGAGTGTTACCTGATGACCGGCGACGCGGATTACCTGCTGCGCGTGGTGGTGTCCGATATGCAGTCGCTGGAACGTTTTATTGTGGATTACCTGGCCAAGATTCCGGGCGTTTCCAATATCCGCTCCAGCTTTGCGCTAAAGCAAGTCAAATACAAGACCGCGTTGCCGTTGCCCGCCAAGGCGCCTCGTGCCACTCGTCCACGCTAAAACAGCGGCGGCTGCAACGCGTTTGCGCGCGGCCTTTCGCAGTAGGGCTCACACATTCTTGCCAATCCGCTGGCTTTAGCTTAGGAATCAAGCAATAATAACATGAACGGATTCATTCGGCCGCAATCATTCGCGGCGGCAAGCGGTAATTCCATTCGCCGTGAAACGCATCGCGCTCGATGGCAAGAGCGGCGTGTTCCTCGTCAGAGATTTTGATCCCCTTCGCGTAAG
>CANIID010000104.1 GCA_947467315.1 Betaproteobacteria bacterium
ATTAAAACCCGTCGATGCCGTGGTCGTGGGCAGCGGCGTTGCTGGTTCGATCATCTGCATGGAGCTGGCCAACGCCGGCCTGAACGTGGTGTGTATCGAGCGCGGCCGCATGATCGAGCCGCAGAACGATTTCGTCATGCCTTATACGAACGACGAACTGAAGTTCGACCGTCACAGTGATATTTTTCAGAACCTGTCGCGTGAAACCATTACCTTGCGCAACAATATGGGCGAGACCGCACTGCCGATGCGCGAACTCGGTTCGTTCAAGCCTGGCGAAATCGTCGGCGGCACGGCGGCGCACTGGGGCTGCAACGCGCGGCGCTTTTTGCCGTACGATTTTGAAATCCGCAGCCGCATGGAAGCACGCCACGGCAAAAACTTTTTCCCCAAAGATTGCACCAGTCAGGATTGGGGCGTGACCTACGACGAACTCGAACCCTATTACGACCAGTTCGAGCACATCTACGGCGTAGGCGGCAAGGCGGGCAACCTGAATGGTGAAATCCATCCGGGCGGCAATCCGTTTGAAGGCCCGCGTTCGCGCGAATATCCGAATCCGCCGACGCGCAGCACGCCGCAGGGTGCGATGTTCGCCAAGGCCGCCAGGGACCTGGGTTATCACCCCTTCCCCGGCCCGGCTGCCGCGATGACGCGCGATTACATGAACCTCTACAAAGTGATGATGGGCGAATGCCAGCGCGGTGGCTTTTGCAGCAGCCATGCGTGCGCGGCGGGCGCGAAGGCCAACCCGCTGACCGCGGTGCTGCCGGCGCTGCTGAAAAAAGACAATTTCGAGATGCGCCCGCTGTGCAACGTGATTAAGGTCAACAAGGATTCCACCGGCAAGCAGGCCACCGGCGTGACCTACATCGACGCGCGCGGCAACACCGTCGAGCAGCCCGCAAATATCGTGGTGCTGGCGACCTACTGCTTTAACAACACGCGCTTGCTGCTGCTGTCGGGCATCGGCAAACCGTACGATCCTGTCGCCGGCACTGGCGTGGTGGGCCGCAACTACTCGTATCAAACCGGCGGCAAGGTCGAGGTGTTCTTTGATGATCGCGAGTTCAATCCGTTCATCGGCGGCGGCATGACCAGCGTGCAGTTTGACGATTTCAACGGCGAAGAACTCGACCGCTCCGAACTCGGCTTCGTCGGCAGCGCCTATATCGCGGTGTCGAACGCGGGCGCAACACCGATCAAGGGCAAGCCGGTGCCGCACGGCACGCCGCGCTGGGGCGCCGAGTGGAAAAAAGCGGTGGCGCACAATTACCGCCGTTCGTTCAGCATCAGCATCCACGGCTCGTGCCAGAGCTATCGCCAGCATTATCTCGATCTCGACCCCACCTATCGCGATGCGAACGGCCTGCCGCTCCTGCGCATGACTTTCGACTGGCATCAGAACGAGCAGAAGATGCTCAAGTTCATGAACGAAAAATGCGTCGAAATCGCGAAATCGATGTCGCCGACCAGTTACGCCGCGCGCGCCGTGCCGACCAAATACAGCATTGTCCCGTATCAAAGCACGCACAACATCGGCGGCGCGGTGATGGGCGCTGATCCGGCGACCAGCGTGGTCAACAAACATCTGCAATCGTGGGATGTGCCGAATCTGTTCGTGGTCGGCGGCAGCGCGTATCCGCAGAACGCAGCAGTGGGCCCCACCGAAACCATCGGCATGCTGGCCTGCTGGACCGCGGATGGCATCAAGGATGTTTATATGAAGCGGCCTGGGCAGTTGATGGTTTGAGGTAGCGCTGTCCGCACTACCGTTACATTAAACCCAACGTACCAACCTACCCTGTCATTCCCGCGTAGGCGGGAATTCATAAGCCCTTTCAAATGGCACGGTGTTATGGGTTCCCGCCTACGCGGGAACGACGGGGTTGGTTTATCGCCATATAGGAGAACTCCATGCCCTGGATCGAAGCAAACGGCGTCAGCCTGCGTTACGCGTTAAGCGGTCCCGAAAATAACGCGCGGGACACGCTGGTGCTGATGCACGAAGCCGGCGGCTGCATCGAGAGTTACGACGATGCGTTACCCGCGCTGGAAAAAGCATTTCGCGTGCTGCGTTACGACCAGCGCGGTTTCGGCTTTTCCGAGAAGGTGCGCGAACTCACCTTTGAGGGCGTGGTGGCGGATTTAGCCGGGCTGCTGGACGCGCTGAAAATCACCTCGCCGGTGTATCTGGCGGGCTGTGCGATGGGCGCGGACTTTGCGGTGGGATTTGCCGCGCGTCATCCCGCGCGCGTGGTAAAGCTGCTGCTCGCGAGCCCGTACATCGGCAGCAACGCGGCGCGCGGTACCGGCACGCTGGACCGCGCCGCGCAGGTCGAGCGCGAAGGCATACGTTCCGTGATGAAGTCCAGTCATGACCGCTCTTACCCGGAAGTGCTGCGCACACCCGATCGCGAACGGTTTGCGCGTTACCAATCGCGCTGGGTGTGCAATACCCCCGCCTCGTTTTCAGCGCAGGCGCGCATGGTGCATGGCGTGGATCTCACGCCCGAATATCCGAGGATCAAGGCACCCACGCTGGTGATCGGCGCGAAGCATGATACGCAACGCCCGCCCGCGAAAGCGCAAGAGGTCGCCAACGCTATCGCCGGCGCAAAATACCAGCTCGCCGACACCGGACACTTCATGAACGTGGAGACGCCGCAGTTGTTCGCGAATACCGTGCTGGGATTTTTCAGCGGCAAGTAGCAACCGCGCGTCACCGCCGCTAATCAGCAGAAATACGCGCCGCCTGAATCAGCTTGCCCCAGCGCTGCACTTCGCTGGCGATAAAAGTCTGTGCCGTTGATTGCGAGGTGGGCCACGGCTCGGCGCCCAGCGCCAGTAGCTTTTCTTTCAGCGCGGGAAATGCCAGTGCGCCAGTCACCTCCAGATTGAGTTTCGTCATCACCGCGCGCTCAACGCCGACTGGCGCGAGAAACGCATACCAGCCGGTGACATCGTAACCGGGCAATCCGCCTTCCGCTATCGTCGGCAGTTCTGGTGCGGCGCTCATGCGCTTGGCGCTCGACACCGCCAGGCCCCGCAGCTTGCCTGAGCGCACCTGCGGCATGGTTTCAAGCACGGTGCCAAACATCATCGACACCTGCCCGCCGATCACGTCATTCATCGCCGGCCCGCCGCCTTTGTAGGGTATATGCTGCAAGTCGAGCCCCGCCATGGATTTGAAAAGTTCCGCCGCGAGATGATTGGTCGCCCCGGTACCGCTGGAGGCATAGTTGATGCGTTTAGCATTGGCCTTCGCGTAAGCGATGAGTTCTTTCACGCCCCGCACCGGCATAGCCGGATTGACCGCCAGCACAAACGGAAACGCAATCGCCAAACTCACCGGCGCGAAATCGCGTATCGGATCGTAATTGACCTTGCGATACAGCGTTGGATTGATCGCATGCGATGCCGAGGCGATCATCAGCGTGTAACCATCGGGCGCGGATTTCTGCGTGAGCTCCGTGCCGAGCATGGTGCCGGCGCCTGGGCGATTATCGATGATGACCGGCTGCGAAAAACGTTCTGCGAGCCGCTGCCCCACCAAACGCGCGGTGAGATCGGTGCCGCCGCCCGGCGCGAACGGCACGATGATGCGTATCGGCTTGCTCGGGTATTGCGTAGTGCTTTGTGCGACCGCGACTTTCGCGGCCGGCGCCAACGCCGCCACGATGGCGATCAAAGCGAATCTCGAATGCATTGCACAGATCATAAAATTATCAATATAAACATATACTTACCATGGAATGGGCTTGCGCCCACGTTGCATCAGTTCCGCCGCGATGTCTTCCGGCACCGCCATCGGCAGCGTCAATATCAACGCTGAATACGATTTGCCGTGCGGGTCTATCGACAGCGAGCGTGTGACGCCGCCGCCGAGCGCGCCTTCAAGCACAAAGTTGAGCGCATGCACGCGCGGCATTTCATAGCGCGTGGCCGCTCCTTTGACGATGGTGCCGAAGTGCGCTTTGACCCGTTCAACAGTCACTTGCTGCACCAGCAGCGGATAGTAATGCGGCTCGTACGCAATCAGGCCGACATTGTTGGTATCGCCTTTGTCGCCTGAACGCGCATGCGCGAGTTCGCGCAGATAAAAAGTCTTCAGCGTTTTCATGCAACCTCCATGACCACTTCGTGCCGAATCGCGCTGCGCGGAATCAGCACGGAATAAATCGCCAGCACTTCGCGAACGGTCTTGGTGGGTATCGATGAACTGGCCGGCCCTTTGCCCACCAGGGTTTCAACTTCATTCGCGAGCTTGACCGCATCCCGCCGCTCGCGCGCGCGTCCCGCGAAACGCAGGCAGACTTCATACGGCTCACCTTGCAGGGGCAAAGACGCATCCCCGTGCAGCGCATTCACGCCGAGGTAATCCACGCGCAGCTCTTGCAAATTCACGCCGCCGATCTGCAGGCGCTTGCGCACCACTTCCTCCGCCAGCTTCGCGCGATTCAGACAGCCCAGCCCCGCATAGGTAATCATCGCTTCGCCGATCCAGCCTTCGAGGATGCCCACCGACACCTTGAGTTGCTCGGGTCGCGGTTTGCCGCGCCCCCCCTTAATCATCACTCGATCGGGGCCGACTTCATCCAGTGTCACTTCCGTAAAATCAACCACCACATCCGGCGTGATGTAGTTAGCGGGATCGTGAATTTCGTAAATCATCTGCTCGGTGCAGGTGGCGCGGTTAATCAGCCCGCCGGTGCCGGACACTTTGGTCACCACGATGGTGCCGTCGGCTGCCACTTCGAGAAACGGGTAGCCGAGGTTGCCCAGATCGGGCACCTCCTTGTAGCCGGGATCGGCGAAAAATCCGCCCGACACATTGGCACCGCACTCCACCATATCGGCGCCCACCTGCCCCTTGCCGAGAATGTCCCAGTCGTCCATGGCCCAACCGAATTCGTGAATCATCGGCGCGAGAAACAAAGAACAATCGCCTACGCGCCCCGTCAACACGATGTCCGCACCGCGCGCCAGCGCATCAACCATCACATCCGCGCCGAGATAGGCGTTCGCCGAAACGATTTTTCCTTCGAGCGACGACAAGGGCTTGCCGTTTTCCATCAGCTTGAGCGTGTCCCGATGCGCGAGGCAATATTCCAGCACATCATCCCCCAGCACGGCAGCCACTTTCATCGGCCCCAGCTTCAGTTCACGGATGATTTCCACCGTACGCTGCGCCGCGCCGCGCGGATTGGCCGCGCCCATATTGCTGACGATACGCGTGCCCTGCGCGCGACAATACGGCAACGCGCCGTAAAAGCGATCCGCCAGTAATTCGTTGTAACCTGCATCCGGATTTTTCAGGCGCTCCAACTGCGCCAGCGCAATCGTGCGCTCCGCCAGCGTTTCGTACACCAGATAATCGAGTTGCGCGTGCTTCGCCAGCTCGGTAGCGGGCTCCACGCGGTCCCCGGCGTAACTCGCGCCCGCGCCTATGCGTAACACGCGGCCCTGCCTTTCACTTTGATTCATACGGCATCCTGATCAAATAGAGGTGGCGTAGATTATCAGATCAACGAAGGCAGCTCGCAATCTTCTATAATGCGCGGATACACGAACGGAGATCAAAGACGATGCCCAAGGCAAAACACGACGCGGAAATTTTTTACAACAGCTCGCCCTACAAGGACGCTTTTGATATTGAATATCCGCAGGAAAACCTGGAAGGCGAGATGTACAAGTATCGCTGCAAGTTCTGCAAGATAGTCACCACGGACATCAATGGCCGATTAGAGAATCACGCGCCAGACTGCGAGTACCGCTTGCGCCGCATGAATCAAGCGGCGTGATCGTCACGAACCGGATAGTTCTCGGTTCAACAAGCACGCACCGCATCGGGCAGGCTGCCCGCGATTGAGGCTATTATCGCGGGAGTAGCCGCACTCATGATCGCCTCGTTTAATGGAAGTACAACCCGCCGTTCATCAAATACGCCTGCCCCGTGACATAACCGGCGTTATCGCTCGCCAGATACACCATCAGTGACGCCACTTCTTCGGGCGTGCCCAGACGCCGGATCGGTTGCTGATCCTTGAGTCCCTTGGGCTTCTGAAACGAATCGCGCTCGACATCAATAGTGCCGGGGCCGATGCAATTGACGGTGATCGCATGTTCCGCGAATTCGCGTGCCATGCCACGCGAAAAGCCGATGATGCCGAGCTTCGCCATGCCCTTGGTCACGCTACCGCCCAGAAACGGGTCAACGCCGGAAATATTGATAATGCGTCCCCACTTCTGCTTCATCATCGCCGGCAACACCGCTTTGCAGACATTGCGCGGGCCGCCGAGATTCACGCGGAAACTGTTTTCCCATACCTCATCGCTGACAGCGAGGAACCCGCCTTCCGCGCCGCGATCCACCGCGTTGTTGACAACCACATGCACCGTGCCCAACTCCGCCATCGTCTTCTGCACAAAGCGGTTCACCGATGCGCCATCCGCCACGTCGCATTGCTCGGCCACCACCTTGACGCCAAGCGCGCGCGCTTCTTTTGCAACCGCGTTCAGGCGATCCATTTTTGAGCTGGTGCATATAGCCAGATTGGCACCCTCGCGCGCAAAGGCGAGTACGGCGACCGCACCGATGTTACGGCTTGCGCCGGTGATTAAAACGGTTTTGCCTTTGAGTCCCATGTCCATTGCGTTCTCCGTGTATCCATGTCAATTGATAAAGTTGAGGATATCATAAGGGATTGCCCCCACAGGAATCCACCATGCCCAAAGCGCGCACAGAACCCGGTGTCGAAATTCACTACGAAATCGATGCCTTCACCGATCCCTGGACCCAACCCGAGGCCGTACTAATGATGCACGGCAACCTGGAATGCAGCGCGTCGTGGTATGCGTGGGTGCCGGTGCTGGCGCGGCACTTCAAAGTGATACGGCCTGACATGCGTGGTTACGGGCAATCCACACCCCCGGTGCCCGCCGATTACCCCTGGACCATCGACTTGCCCATCGACGATTTCATCAAGCTGATGGATCAGCTCGGCATCCAGAAATTCCACCTGATCGCCGCCAAGATCGGCGGATTCATCGCGCGCCGCTTTGCCGCGCGTTTCCCGGATCGGGTGTTGAGCCTGACGGTGATCGGCACGCCGCCGCCGGTTTACGATACGGCTGCGCGAGTTGAATCCTTGACCAAAGAAATTTCAGAGAACGGCATTGAGCCCTGGGCTCGCAGCACCATGAGCGGACGCCTGGGCAAAAATTTCCCCAAGGAGGGCGCGGAGTGGTGGATACAAATGATGGCGCGCACGCCGGTATCGACCCAGCTTTGTTTCGTGAAAAATATTCCCAAGGAAGACATCACGCCCGATCTGCCGCGCATCCAATGTCCGACGCTGGTGATTACCACCGAGGGCAGCGGACTCGGCTCAGTGGAGGTGATGCGGCAGTGGCAGACGATGATTCCGAATTCACGGCTGCTGGTGCTGCCGGGGGACTCGTATCACGCGGCGGCGAGTGACGCCGAAGTGTGTGCGCAAGCCACGCTGAAATTCATGCAGGAACCGCGCGCCGCCGTACGCCTTATTTGATCAATCCCGCATCAACCATCGCCGCCCGCGTGGTCGCGTATTCACCCTCGATAAATTGGGCGAACTCGCGGCTGCGCAGGTACTGCTGCGTCAGATCGCCTTCTTCCAGATTCTTTTTCCATTCGGCGGTGTCGGTCACCTTGGCCAGCGCCTCATCCCAAAACGCGATCTGCGCCGGCGTCAACCCCTTCGGCCCGTGAAACCCGCGCCACGCGGCCACACCCGTGGCGTTAATGCCCTGCTCGCGAAAGGTCGGCGCGGTGGCCAGCACGCCACCCACGCGCTGCGCGGCTGCGACACCGATGACGCGCATCTGCCCCGCCTGCACATAATTCAGAATCGAGCCCGATGACGCCACCATCACATCCACATGGCCACCGAGCAGCGCGGTGGTGGATTCGCCACTGCCCTTGAACACCACCAATTTCATTTTGCGCGGATCGGCGCCAGCGGCCTTCATCGCCGTGGCCGCGCTCAGGTGCGGCTGACCGCCGCGCGACGGCGTGGCGAACGACACGGATTCCGGATCGGCCTTGAGGAGGCGTACCAGATCGGTCATATTGCGTATAGGTGAACCCGCGCGCACCGTCAGCACCGTGTTCTCGATCACCAACAACGCAAGGGGCGTGAGATCGGTATAACGCCGGGGACTCACGCCGCTGAGTTCATTGGTAAACAGCACTGGATTCGACAGCAGCAGGTGATGCGCGTCACCCGGATGCTGAAACACATAATTGAAAGCCAGCGTTTGATTGCCGCCTGTGCGATTGGACACCACGATAGGCGTCGTCACCCACTTGCGATCCTGCAATATTTTTTGCGCCAGTCGCGTGATTTTGTCACTGTTGCCGCCGCCTACGGTGGCCAGCGTCAATTCAACGGGCTTGTCGGGACGCCAGGCGGGTTGGCCATTTGCCACTGACGCCACCGGCGAAATCGCCAGCACAACCATCAGAACCATCACCTGACGCCAGCTACCTGTGCCGCAATATCGCATCGCCCCCCTCCGGATTCAGGTCTAATTCGCCTGTATGCCCGCCGCCTTGATCACCTTCGCCCACTTGTCGAATTCGGATTTCATATACACGCCGAATTCCTGCGAGCTGCTGGTGCGCACATCAAGCCCCTGAGTGGTCAGCACCTGCCGCACATCCGGCGAATTCAGTGCGCGCGTAATCTCCGCGTGATAGCGACTGACGATGGCGGCCGGGGTATTCGCCACAGTCACAAAACCATACCAGTTATCCGCCTCGTAGCCGGGCAGGCCGGTCTCCGCGACGGTGGGCAAATCCGGCAGCGATGCGGCGCGGCGCGCGGTGGTCACCGCCAGCGCGCGTATCTTGCCCGCCTTCGCTTGCGGCACGGCCGTGGCCGCCGATGAGAACACAACCTGCACCTGCCCCGCGATCAAATCCACCATCGCCGGCGCGCCGCCCTTGTACGGTACATGCACCATCTTGCCGCCCGCCATATTGAGATAGAGTTCGGTGGCCAGATGTCCGGCATTGCCCGCACCCGACGAACCATAGGTCAGCTTGCCGGGGCTCGCCTTCACGAACGCGCTCAATTCCTGCAACGATTTGAACGGCGTGGACGCATTGACCACGATGATATTGCCCTGCGACGTCGCCAGCGTGATCGGCGCAAAATCGCGCGACGGCAGATACGTGAGCCCCTTGTAGAGATTGGTGTTCACCGCCAGCCCGCCGAGCGAACTGCACAACAGCGTGTAGCCGTCGGGTTGCGCCTTGGCGGTGATTTCGGATGCCACTGTGCCGGCAGCACCGGCGCGGTTGTCCACGATCACCTGCTGTCCGAACGCCGCGCCGAGCTTCGGCGCAATCGCGCGCGATACGATGTCCAGCCCGCCGCCCGCCGAGTTGGCGGCGATCAGGCGTATGGGGCGCGTCGGAAAATCCGCCGCCATGCTGACAGCGACAGCGCCCACTGTGGCATTTACCGCTACCAACGCCGCCATGCATTTTAACAACCTGCGAAATTGATTCATATTGCCCTTCAATCGAATATCAATGACAGTGAATAACGCGCGAGACTACACACCCGCCGACATCGACGCAACCCGTATAGGCGCTACTCGACCTTTATGCCAGCCTCTTTGATGATCTTGCCGAACTTGGCCTGATCCGCCTTCATGGCCGCAGTGAGTTGCGCCGGCGTGCTGCCGACGATTTCGATGCCCGCTGCGAACAGGCGCGTCTTCGAATCCGCGCGTTGCAGAATAGCAAGAATATCCCGATGCAAACCGTCCACCAGCGCGACCGGCATGCGCGCCGGACCGTAAATGCCGTACGGCGACACCGCTTCGTACCCCGGCAACCCCGCCGCCGCAACGGTAGGCAACTCCGGCGCCAGCGCGGAGGGCTTCGCGCTGGTCACCGCCAGCGCACGCAGCTTGCCCGCGCGCGCCTGCGTCAGGCCCGCCGTTGCCGTGGCGAACATCACCTGCACCTGCCCTGCCATCAGATCGCTGATCGCCTGCCCCGGCCCTTTGTAATTAATGCGCACCAGGTTTACGCCGGCCATTACCTTGAACAACTCGCCGGCCAGATGATTCGCCGAACCCGTGCCCGAAGTGCCGTAGTTGAATGCGCCCGGCTTGGATTTCATCAATGCAATCAGTTCGGCAATCGACGACGCCACCAGCGACGGATGGATCACCACCACGTTAGGTGTAAACGCCGCCAGCGTCACCGGCGTGAAATCGCGTATCGGATCAAACGGCGTCTCCTGCAACAGCGACGCAGTCCAGAAACTGCTGCCATACACCACCAGCGTATGGCCGTCGGGCGCGCTACGCATCACGATCTCGCCGGGTATCACGCCGCTCGGCCGGTTATCGACAATCACCTGCTGCCCGCGCAATTGCGTCAGACCCTGCGCCAGAATGCGCGAGAGAAAGTCGTTGCCCCCACCCGTACCGCCGGTGACGATGCGCATCGGGCGCGACGAATTGGGTTGCGCGGGTTGCGCCATCAGGCAGGCGACGACCGTCAAAGTTATTTTTTCCTTTAAAAACATATAGTTATAAGTCTTCGTCACGTTTAGACGCATCGCGCTGCTGCGCTGCATTCTTACGCATGATTATGCACCGTCACACGGTGCAATTTTGTAACATCAAGGCTGCCGCAGTGGCCGCACTCAATTCCGCAGTGAATCCCTCAATGAATCACCTCGCACCGTTTGAAGTCCTATCGCGTTATGCACCACACCAGCACACGCTGGCCAGCTTGTTCGAGACGCGCGCGCGTGATTATCCGGCGCGGCCGTTTCTGATCTTTAACGGCACGACCTGGTCGTGGGGCGAATTTGCAGCGGCGGCCAACCGCCTCGCTTGCGCGCTGTCGGCGCGCGGCGTACATCCCGGCGACCGCGTGGCGATCATGGCCGGCAATAGTCCGGCGCATTTGTTGTTGATGTTTGCGTTGGCGCGGCTGCGTGCGATATTCGTACCGGTCAATCCCGAGTTTGGAGTTTCTGAAGCGGGCTATGTCTTCAATCACGCGGGGGTGTCGGCAGTTATTTGTTCCGACGATACGCTTGGGGTTGTGCGCCAGGCCATTCAAACCATTCAAACGATTACCCCGCGCCCCTGGCTGGCGCTGACCAGCGGCAACGCGCCGGATGCAGTCGATTTTGACGCCCTGTGGCGCGGTGCGCCCAATACCGCGCTCCCGGAAGACACCAGCGCCGACGACACGTTTATCATCCTTTACACGTCGGGCACCACGGGCTTTCCCAAAGGGGTGATGCACAGCCAGAAAAACTTCGTGCTGGCGGGCGAGCGCCACATCGAACGCGTGCATCTGCAACCGAACGACCGTGCGCTGTGCGTGTTGCCGATGTTTCACAACAATGCCTTGTTCAACATCACTGCCAGCACCGTCGCCGCCGGTGCGTGTATGGTGCTGGCACCGCGTTTCAGCGCCTCGCAATTCTGGCGCACCGTCGCAGACGAAGGCGTCACGCAGGTCAACGTGATGGCGGCCGTAAGCACCATCCTCGCGCGCCGCCCGCGCAGCGAATACGTGCCGGGCCATCACTTACGCGTGGTAAACGGCTCCGGCTTTACGCAGGAAACGCTCGATGTGTTCAAAAACGAGTTTCACGTGCCGACAATAATTGAAGGGCTGGGCATGACGGAAATTCCCGGCGCGTTCAGCATCCCGTTCGGCAGTCCGTACAAACTCGCCTGCATGGGCAAGCTGGGGCGGCACCCCGATCCTGCAAGGCCATGGACCGAGGCGCGCATCGTCAATGACGAGGGCCGTGAGGTGCCCGAAGGCGAAACCGGCGAAATGCTGGTGCGCATCCCCACGATGATGCAGGGCTACTGGCGCGATGCAGAACAAACCGCGGCTGCGTTTCGTGACGGCTGGTTTATCACCGGCGATCTGGTGCGGCGTGACGCTGAGGGTTATTACTTTCATGTCGGCCGCAAGAAAGACATTATTCGCCGCCGGGGTGAAAACATTTCCGCTGCAGAAGTGGAGCGCGTGCTGTGCGAACATCCCGCCGTGGCGGAAGCGGCCGCGCTGCCGGTGGCAGATGACATCGGCGAAGAAGAAATCATGGCGGTGTGCGTCGCCCAGCCCGACGCCCCACTGACGGCCAGCGACCTGCACGGGTGGTGCGCGGCGCGGCTGGCCAAATTCAAAGTGCCGCGCTATGTGGTGTTTGTCGAGCACCTGCCGCACACGCCCACGCACAAGGTTGCCAAACACGCGCTAAAGCAAGACACTGCCGCCTTGCGTAAAAAAGCCGTTGATCTGCAGACCGAACCGTAAACCGCAGGGAGTGCCATATGCAGGAAATCATCGAACGCCAACTTTCCGCCGAACAACGCATGATGCGCGACACCATCCGTTCATTCGTGGACAAGGATGTCATCCCCTTTGTCCGCAAGAACTGGAAAAAAGAATGGGACATGGTGCCGGAGAACCGGCCCACGCTGGAACTCCTGCAAGGCGCGCACAACATCGGCGTGCGCGGGCTGTGCATCCCCGAGGAATTCGGCGGCACGCCCCTCGACCCGGCAACCGAAGTGCAGACCATCGCCATGGTGTCCGAAGAAATCTCGCGCGGCGATTCCGGGCTGGCCGACAAGCTGGCGCAAATCTGGAAGGTGTCGATGCTACTCGCGAACGTCGCGCCACGCCACTTGCAGGAATACTGGTTTCCCAAGATCGCCGAAGATCCTTCGTTTCTGCTTTCGCACGCGCTGACCGAGCCGCGCGGTGCCTCCGACCGCTGGCTGCCCTATGACGTGCCCGAAGCCATGATGCACACCAAGGCGGTAAAAAAAGGCGACCGCTGGGTGATCAACGGGCGCAAGCAGTTCATCACCAACGGCTACGACGCCAAGCTCTACGTGGTCTACGCCACCACATTGCCTGGCGCGGGCATCACCAAGGGCACCTCGAGCTTTCTCATCCCTCGCGACACCAAGGGCTTGACCGTCGCGCGCTGCAACGAAACGCTGGGCGGGCGTTTCATGAACAACGGCGAAATCGTGTTCGAGGATTGCGAAGTGCCGGAAGATCACTGCCTGGTGCAGGACATCGCGATGACGCGCGCGGGCGTGTACTTTCGTCCGGGCAAAATTGTCGTCGCCGCAAAAAATCTGGGCGTGGGCATGGCCGCGTTCGAAGCCACCGCGCGGTATGTCCAGGAGTACGTGCAAGGCGGGCGCATCCTCATCAAGCATCAGGCGGTGGCGGTGCGCATCGGCGAAATGATTACCAAGTTGAATGCCGTGCGTGCCCTGCTCAACGAAGCCATCCGCGCGGTCGAAGCCAAGACACATGACGCAGAGGGCTTGTGCAATCAGGCGAAGCTGTTTGCCTCGGAAGAAATTTTCAAAGTGTGCATGCACGCAGTGGAGTTGCACGGCGGCAACGGCATCATGCTCGACTTCGGCGTGGAGAAATTCATGCGCGATGCGTCGCTGTTTTTGCATCGTGATGCGACGGTGGATATTTCCAAATTCAAAATCGTGAAAGCCATGTTCCCGCATACGGCAGGCAAATACGCCGGGCCGGAAAATTGATTTAAAAACAATTACTTACAATAAAACAAGGAATCCCATGCCCTCCCCCCGCAAAGTAGTCAAAGTCAAAAACAAATCCAAAGCCATCTCGGTTGATCTGCACTGCCACGTACACACCGATGCCGCCGATGTCATCGCCAAACAATCCGCAAGCAATGCCTCGCCCATCGCGCGCTACGGCAATCCGCGCACCGAAGCGCAGCAAAAAAAGCTGCATCAGGATTTGCACCAGAAGTTGACCGACATCGATCAGCGCATCGCCGACATGGACAAGATGGACATCGACGTGCAGGCGATCTCCACCTCGCCCTTGCAGTACTACTACGGCGTCGAACCGGAGCTGGGTAAAAAAGTCGCGCGCACCATCAACGAACGACTGGCGGAAGTCACCGCCACGCATCCGGATCGATTCGCACCGCTGGGCACACTACCGATGCAGTCGCCGAAAGATGCGGTAGCCGAACTGGTGTACTGCATGAAGAAGTTGAATTTCAAAGGCATCGAAATCGGCACCAACGTCGCTGGCGCCGAAATCGCCGATCCGCAATACGAAAAAATGTGGGCCAAGGCCGAAGAACTTGGTGCGGTGGTGTTCCTGCACCCCATCGGCTTTACCTCGCCGCAACGCCTGACCAAACACTTTCTCACCAACGTGATCGGCAATCCGCTCGACACCACAGTGGCGCTGGCGCACATCGTGTTCGGCGGCGTGCTGGAGCGTTACCCGAAGCTCAAAATCGTCACCGCCCACGGCGGCGGCTTTCTGGGCCACTACCCCGCGCGCATGGATCACGCCTACAACGTGCGCCCCGAATGCCACGACCACATCAGCCGCCCACCGTCGTATTACATGAAAAAAATGTACTACGACACCATGGTGTTCGGCGAACCGCAACTGGATCACCTGGTCAATCTCTACGGCGCGGAGCATGTGGTGATCGGCACCGACTACCCTTACGATATGGGTTACTACAAGCCGGTGGATTTTGTGGAGAAGTCGAAGAATCTTACGCGCAAGCAGAAGGATTTGATTATCGGCGGCGTGGCGGCGAAGTTGCTGGGATTGAAACGTAGCGCAAAATAAAGAACCCGTCATTCCCGCGCAGGCGGGAACCCATAACACATGCGCCATATGAGACACAGTGCCTCCAACCTACCTTCCCCCAAGGGTGGGGGATACCCAACTGCGCGGGAATGACGGATGGTGACATCCATTTCTGCCATGCAAGCACAAAGCACCTACGACTACATCATCATCGGTGCAGGCTCCGCGGGTTGCGTGTTGGCCAATCGCTTGTCCGCCGATCCGAAAGTCTCGGTGCTGCTGCTGGAAGCCGGCGGCAAGGACAACTGGCATTGGTTTCACATTCCCGTCGGGTACCTGTATTGCATCGGCAACCCGCGCGCGGACTGGTGTTTTAAAACCGAGCCCGAAGCGGGTCTGAATGGCCGCGCAATCAATTACCCGCGCGGCAAGGTGCTGGGCGGCAGTTCGTCGATCAACGCCATGCTGTATTTGCGCGGGCAGGCGCGAGATTACGACGAGTGGGCGATGCTCACCGGCGATTCAGGCTGGTCATGGCAACACGTACTGCCCACGTTCATGGACATGGAGGACCACTGGCGCGGCGGCGACGAAAAACACGGTGCGGGCAACGAGTTGCATGTCGATACCCCGCGCGTGAGTTGGGAAATCATCGACGCGTTTCGCGATGCCGCAGTGGAAAACGGCATTCCGCGCGTGGACGATTTTAATCGCGGCGACAACGAAGGCATCTCGCGTTTTGATGTCACGCAAAAAGACGGTGTGCGCTGGAGTGCCACCAAGGCGTTCTTGCGCCCGGCGATGGAGCGGCCCAATCTCACGGTGATTACTGGCGCGCTCACGCACAAGCTGCGACTCGAAGGCCGCCGCGTAATGGGTGTGGAGTACTCGCGCGGTGGCGCCATGCACTTTGCCCAAGCGCGGCGCGAAACCATTTTGTCCGCAGGCGCCATCGGCAGCCCGCAGATTTTGCAACTCTCCGGCATCGGCCCCGCGCCGCTGCTGAAAAAACTCGGCATACCGCTGGTGCATGATTTGCCCGTCGGTGAAAACCTGCAAGATCATTTGCAACTGCGCCTTGCTTACAAGATACAAGGCGCGATGACGCTCAACACCGGGCTCGATTCGTGGTGGTACAAGATGAAAATCGCGCTCGAATACGCACTGCATCGCACTGGCCCCATGACCATGCCGCCGTCGCAGACGGGCGCATTCGTCAAATCCGATCCATCGCAGCGCACCGCGAATCTTGAATACCACGTACAGCCGATTTCGCTCGACCGTTTCGGCGAGCCGCCGCATAAATTTCCCGCCTTCACCGCCAGCGTATGCAATCTGCGCCCCACCTCGCGGGGGCATGTCAGCATTACCAGCACCGACCCGCGCGTACAGCCGGCGATTGCGCCGAATTATTTGTCCACCGATGAAGACCGCAAGGTCGCCATTGACGCGATACGCGTCACCCGCCGCATCGTGCTGGAAAGCGCAGCGCTGAAAAAATATCAGCCCGAAGAGTTCATGCCCGGCCCGGCGTTTCAAACCGACGACGAACTGGTGAAAGCCGCCGGCAACATCGGCACCACGATTTTTCATCCGGTCGGCACCTGCAAAATGGGCCGCGTCGACGACCCCACCGCAGTGGTAGATACCGATTTCAAAGTGCGCGGCATCGACGGGCTGCGCGTGATCGATGCGTCGATCATGCCGACGATTACCTCCGGCAATACCAATGCGCCCACGTACATGATCGCCGAGCGGGGTGCGGCGGCGGTTAAACGAGAAAGAGTATAACTATCTGTTTTTATTAAGAAAATATCATACCAAACAATCATTATCGTTTCCTCCTCATTGAACCGAGATTTTCCATTAGCGCTTTATCCGGACGGATGAAGTGGCGCAAAAGTAGCGGGCAAGTCGAACGTTTTTGCGGCATCCCACAGACCTTGCATCCATGCGCGCTGCTGCA
>CANIID010000105.1 GCA_947467315.1 Betaproteobacteria bacterium
CTGCATATTCCCGCGCTGACGATACTGGGCGCGGTCATTGCCGTGCTGCAAGTGATCGCGGTGATCGTGCTGCGCGCGCACTGGACGATGGATGTGCTGTGCGGTTTGTTCGCTGCGCTGACCATCGGACTGCTGGTGCTGTAGTTACTCGCGAAACGACGCATCCATCGCGTCGAGTCGGTGCAGCAACGCCGGCCATTCCAGCAGGCCATGTTTTTGTTGTTTGTGGCGGCTGCCGCCGGGTTGATAGGCGCCCCAGGTTTTTTCGATTACTTCGTCGGACAATCTCGTAACTTGTTGATTACACGACAAAAACATTACCTGTAGATCACACGCGCGTTTGAGCCAGAACATGTTGTTGAAGCACTGCGGGATATTCGCGCCGCACGTGAGCAAGCCATGATTGCGCAGAATCATGACGTTGTTCGTGCCCAAGTCACGCACCATGCGCTCGCGCTCGTCCATGGCCACGATGCTTTCGTAGTCGTGATACGACACGCCCTTGACCCAGCGCATCGACATCTGTGCGATGGGCAGCAGGCCGCATTGCATCGACGCAACGGTCATGCCGGTGAGGGTGTGCGTGTGGATGATGCAATCGACGTCATGACGCGCTTTGTGGATTGCGCCGTGAATGATGTAACCCGAGCGGTTGACCTCGTAACCCTCGGACGGATTGAACAGAATATTGCCGTCTATATCGATGCGGATCATGCACGAGGCGGTCATCTGGTCGTAGAAAACGCCATACGGGTTGATCAGGAATTCGTTTTGCGTGCCGGGCACGCGCGCGGTGATGTGGTTGGAAATGTGGTCGCTCATGCCGTAGTGATCGATCAGCCGGTAGCAGGCGGCGAGGTTGACTCGGGCTTCCCATTCTTCGGGGCTGACCTGATCGCGCACATTGATTTTGGGTTGGATGAAGGGTTTGATCATGATGGCTATCTTTCGTAAGGGGTTTTGACGACACGACCGCTGGTGTCGACATACCAACGTTCCGACGCGAAGGGTTTGTCGTTGAGCCGCGCGAGCATCCAGTCGGCCACCAGCGTTTGCGGATGCGGGCCGAGGTTGGCTGAGGGCACGTTGCCGACCGAGTGACGCGAGTCCTGGTACACCACCAGTTGCTTCGGGCATTGCAGCGTTTGTAGCAGGCGTTCGGCGTGTTCCAGCGGACTCAATTCATCGGCTTCGCCGGCGACGCACAGGTAGGGTACGCAAATTTTTTCCGCGTGACCTGCCCATGTCAGCGTTTTGCAGAAGGCGTTGAATTTGTCTTCGTCGGTGTAGCCCGACATGTACATGAAGCGGCGCTTGAAGGTGGGCGAGGCTTCCTCGAAGATGGTGTGGCAGGTGGGTTCGAGACAGGTGGCGCTGACCGCGCAGGCGCGAAAGCGCGGTTCATGCGCGGCGGCCAGCGTGCCGAAAAAGGAGCCGAAGCTGTTGCCGGTAACCGCGATACGTCGCGGATCGAGTTCGGGGCGCGCCGCCATCCAGTCCATCACGGCGGTGGCGGCTTCGGCCCAATTCGGCACGCTGACGTGTATGCCGTTGACGGCGCTTTCGTATTGGCCCGGCCCTTCCAATGCCAATACGGCGATGCCGCGCGCCAGCCAGCGGTCGCCGTAGAGAGCCACGTTGGCTTCCTTGAAACCGTCCATGCCGGGGATCGACCACACTGCCGGTAGCTTGCCTCCTGTGTAACCGGGCGGCAGATGCAACCAGCCGGGTAAGAACTGCCCTTGAAACGGCACCCATGCCGCTTCGACGTGATGATCGGCGTGTTTCGCGTAACCTGTGTAGCACTCGCGCTTGGCTGCATTGAGTGCCCGATTTTTTTCGCTGTTCTCGTCGTGCGGCCATTGCGAGGCGGCGTAGAGAATCGCGGCGTAAAAATAATTGTTGCGCGCGGTCACGCTTTCGCCAGCGTCTTCAGCGGCGCGGGCTTTGGCTTCGCGGCGACGCGCGGCGGCTTCAAACGCCGGAGAAATATCGGCGTATTTTTTCACCCGCTCGCGGATACCGGCAAAATCGGCGTTAGCCTCCGGCCCGCACGGCGTGTTATAGGACAGTGTGCGCGGCTGATCCCAATCGATACCGACGGAACGGATAATGTTGTCGAGCAGCCAGCGTTGCTCGGTCCAGCGGCGTGTGACAATGCCGGGGTGTATGCTGTCCATAGTAATATTAATATAAGTATATGTTTTTAAACGGTATTTTTATGCCCATGATTGAGCGGCCATCGCGCAGCGCGTCGCTGGCGATGATCGTCGATAATGTAGCTGATTTCATGCAAGGGAGATTCATCGATGGATTTGCAGTTGCAAGGACGATTCGCGCTGGTGACCGGCGCGAGTCAGGGTATCGGGCGAGAGATCGCGCGCGGGCTCGCGCGTGAGGGCGCCCAAGTCGCCGTGGTCGCACGGCGCAAACCGTTGCTGGAAGCACTCGCCGAGGAAATCGTCAGCGCAGGTGGGTTGCCGCCGGTGTTGATTGAAGCGGATTTTTATCCGGAGAATGCCGCGGAAGCGGTGGCGGCGCGTGCGCTTGACGCGCTGGGCCGCGTGGATATTCTGATCAACGCCGCTGGCGGCAGTCGGCCGATTACGTTTGATGCCAGCAAAGAGCAGTGGCACGAAGGCATGACGCTGAATTTCTGGCGCATCCGCGAGCTGACGCATGCCATCGTGCCGTCGATGAAGAAAAATAACTTCGGACGCATCGTGAATCTCACCGGCACCTCCGAGCCCAAGATGCTGAATGCCGCGTTCAGCGCCAAGGCCGCGCTGCACGTGTGGGCCAAGGGGCTGTCGCGCGAGTTGGCGCCGCACGGCATCACGATTAACTCGCTGCAACCGGGGCGCATCCGCAGCGAGCAGATTGACAAGCGTTATCCCACCGATGAAGCGCGGCGTGAATTCTCGCAGGCGGAGATTCCCGCCGGACGGTTCGGCAACGTGGATGAAATCGGCAATCTGGCGATTTTTCTCGCGTCGCCGCTGGCGGGGTATGTCACCGGCACGGTGATTCCAGTGGATGGCGGGATGAGCCGGTTTGCGTTCTGAAGCGGCCGTGACCGTACCGCACGGCCCACCTGAGGCCGGGCAAATCCAGCGCGACGCACAACGCGTGTTTGACGTGGTTTGCGCGGGCGGCGTGGCGTTGATTCCGCTGGATGTGGCGTATGCACTGGTCGCGGCTACACCGGCGGCGGTGCGGCGTATTTACGCCGCCAAGGGACGCGATTTCAGCAAACCGATGGGGCTCGTCGGCGGGCTGGCGGCGCACGAGGCATTGCACGATCTTGATGGCACCCGACGCGCGATGGTTCACGCCGTCACGGTGCGCCACAACCTGCCGGTGTCGGTGGTGGCGCCGTTGCGGCAGGATCACGCGTATGTGCAGCGTCTGGATGAATTCGTGCGGCGGCAAAGCACGCTGGATGGCACGTTGAATTTATTGCTCAACGCCGGCGCGCTCAGAACCGAGCTTGCCCGGCTGTGCTGGGAATACCGGCAGCCCATGGTTGGTACTTCGGCCAATGTCTCCATGACGGGGAGTTGCTACACGGTGCAGGGCATGGATAGCGCGATTTTGGCGATTTGCGACGAGGTGGTTGACCATGGCGAGTCCAAATATCACAACCCCGCGGGGCTTTCCAGCACCATTATTGATTTTGGCGCCATGCGGGTGGTTCGGCGCGGCGTGTGTTTTGATCGTATCCGCGAGGTGCTGAGTGCTGATTTCAGCGCCTCGATTAATTGGAATGCCATACCGGTGCAGCGATAAGTGCTTGCTGGATATATAAAATTCTCACCTTGCGATACACTATATGTCTGTGACACAGGCCCGGCAGTTAATCTTTATAGACGACAGCGGTGGGAATGGTTAGCGCGATGAATATCAAGCCTGAACAAGTATTTTCAAAAACGCTGAAGGGTATCGATGCGGCACGCGGCGGCGGAGGGCTCTCGCCCAAGATACTTGCCGTGCTCAAGCTCGTGGATGGCGCCAAGGATGTTGCCGCCCTTGCCGTGGCGGCTAAGGCGAACGGGGCAGCGGAGGCGGATTGTCACGCGGCGCTGAACGAACTGCTCAACGCAGCGCTGGTGCGTGTGGTTGAGCGCGTGTTGACCAGTCCCGCACAAGGCAGTGCAGCCGCAGAGGTTGAAAATCAGTTGTTGCTGACGCTTGATTTTACCAAACGCTCTCAGGATATTCAGCAGAAGGCCGCTACGACCAAAGCGCAGCCTGCCGCGCAATCGGCGCTTGGCCAGCCGGGCGGGCTTCAGCAAGGCGATCCGGAGGAGCGCGCACGTGAAGCGCGCACAGCACGTCTCAAGATGGAGGCGGAAATCCGCCAAAAACTGGTGGCGGCGATACAGCCACGCATCGAAGAAGAGTTACGCAAACGCTTGCGTCCCAAGCTTGAAGAAGAGTTGCGGCCCAAGTTGATCGCTGCATTGAGGCCCGGGCTCGAAGCTGAAATTCGCACGGCGTTGGTCAAGGAATTAACGCCTCGCGTCGAACTGGAGCGGCCGAGGGACTACAGGAGTTGTGGGGTGCCTGTGCCGGAGGGCAGGGCGATAAAACCGCATTCGCCCTGCGTGCGGATGGGCTCGAAAAATCAGCGCAGTCGCTGGGGCTGCCGGCATTCAGCGCCGTGGCGGCGCAGTTGGCTGCGAACGCGCGCACCATCGCGGCATCGGGTAACCTGATGAGTGAGGCGGCCGCGCTGGAAGGCGCCAGCGCCCTGCTGATGATCGAGCGCGTGTTGGCGCAGGGCAAAGTGCCTGACGCCGGTTTTGCGTTACGTGCACAAAACATGGTCGCTCGGCTCAAGGTGAGCTTGAGCGCACCGGATACCCTGCCGTCTTTGCCGCCGGCGCAGTTGCTGGACGATGAGGCCGGGCGCGTTGAGGGCAAACGGCTGCAGTTGCTGGTATACGGCGAAGTCGTGCGCGGCTTGCAGGGTGTCGAGGCGGCGCTGGAGGGGTGGTTTCGTGAACCCGGAAAGACGGATGCGATCCGTCCGCTGAAAAAGACGTTGGCGCAAGTCGTGGGCGCATTGACAGTCATGGGGCACGCCGATGCGGCGGCGCTGGCGATGCAATGCCAGGGCGACATCGCGCGCTATGCGGATGGTCAGCCGTGTGATGCACCGGCGCAGCAATTGCTCGCCAAGCGGCTGACGGCGTTGTCCACGTTTACACATGAAGTGCAGCAGGGCCCCGCTCGTTTGGCGGACATCATGGTGCGTATGGGCCTGCCCGCGCCGGAGGTGATGGCGCCGGCAGTCACGCTGCCCGCCGCCGTGGCTGCCCCCGCTGTACCGGTCGCGCCGATCGCGCCCGTGGTACCTGCAGCGGCATCCGTAGCGCCGACTGCACCCGCTGCGCCGGTCGCGATTCCGGTCGCGGCTGCCACAATGGATGGCGGCGGCGACACCGATCCGGACATGCTGGAAATTTTCCTCGAAGAAGCCGGCGAGGTGCTCACCACGATTTCCACGACCTTGCCCGACAGCCGCAGTCAGCCGCAAAACCAGGAGCACCTGACGACCCTGCGCCGCGCGTTTCATACGCTCAAGGGTAGCGGCCGCATGATTGGCCTGAAGAACTTCGGCGAAGCGGCTTGGGAAATGGAGCAGGTATTTAATGAAATGGGGGCCGCGAAGCAGCCTGGCACGCCGGATCTGTATCGGTTGGTCGACTTTGCGCACGGCAATTTCGGCACATGGGTTGCAAACCTTCGCGCGAATAAGCCAGTCACCATTGACGCCGCACAACTTGTCGACTGGGCGAAGAAAGTGCGCGCCGGCCATGCGCTGCCGGCGGCAGTTGCAGACGACGTACCCGATGTGCCTCAGGCGAGTTTAGTCACACAGCAGAGTTTGCCGGTGTCGCATGTCATTACACAGCCGATGGAAGCCGCCGGTGACGATGACACGGTGCGGGTGGGCGATCTGCGTATCAGCCGGCAGCTCTACGGCATTTTCCTGCCCGAGGCGCAAAATTATGCGGGTGCGTTAAGTGCGCACAGCCAGCGCGTGCAAGAGGGCGCCAAAGTAGATGGCGAATTCCTGCGCGCTGTGCATACGCTGAGCGGCATTTCCGGTACCACTGGATTTCCAATGGTGCGCAGTCTGGGTGCGAGCCTTGAGCGTGTGCTGCAGGCGGCGAGGGATCGCGATGTGGCGCCGCAGCCCGAAGCACGTGACCTGATCGCACGCGCGACGGCCACATTATCCGCGCAGATTCAGAGCATTTCCATGCGCGATATGCCGGCAGCGCATCCCGAACTGGTGGCGGCGCTGGATGACATGGCGCCGCGTGTAGGTGAGATGCCGCCGCCGCCCGCACCGGCGCAACCGGAAACACCGGCAATGCCGGAAAGCATGGACTTTACGCCCGCAGTCGCAGAACCCGCAGTCATTCCTCTGGCCGCACCGCCGGTCATCTCACCGGTCGAACCACCCGATGCACCCACGATCGTGGTGGCGGAGTTGCCGGCTACGCCCGTGCCGCCGGTTGAATCGACGGCCGATATTCGCGATTCCGCCTCGGCAACGCAGACCGTGTCGCTTGCCGCAGCCGACGACGAGGGCGGCGTAGAGCGCAGAAGTTACCGTCTCAGCGACGATGTAGACTGGCAACTGCTGCCGATTTTCCTGGCGGAGGCGCAGGAACTGGTGCAGCAGGTCGGGCAGGACCTGCGCGACTGGCGCGCACGGCCCGACGATAAACTGGTGCCGCAGTCGCTTAAACGGTTACTGCATACGCTCAAGGGCGGCGCGCGCATGGCGGGCGCCATGGCGCTGGGGCAATTGACGCACAGCATGGAGTCGCGCGTCGAAAATGCATCATTGCTGCCGAATATGCCCGACAGCCTGTTTGACGATCTGGAAACCTCGTTCGACCGCATCGGCGTACTGATTGAAAGCCTGCACGGCGCGGACGCGACGTCGGGTGACGTTGATGTCCCAGCGGAACCGGCTGAGTTGCAGGACAGCATGGACGAGATGGCCAAGTCGATGCGCATCGACACCACCGCCTTGTTGAGGCCCGCGCCACCGCCGCCGGCGGCCACGCAGGGCGCACCGGTGTTTATCGTGCAGTCGGAAGCGGTGGTCAGCGTGCAGCGCCCGCTGATCCGGGTGCGTGCCGATCTGATTGACCGTTTGGCGAACCAGGCAGGCGAGATCAGCATCGCGCGCGCGCGCGTGGTGGCGGAATTGCGCAGTGCGCGAGGCACGCTGCGCGATCTGACCGACAACGTCAGCCGCTTGCGCACGCAGTTGCGCGAGCTGGAAATACAGGCAGAGACGCAGATGCAGTCGCGTTTTGCGGTAACGCCGCAGCGCGGCAACAGCAAGTTCGATCCGCTGGAAATCGATCGTTTCACGCGCTTGCAGGAGTTGACGCGTCTGATGGCGGAAAGCGTCAACGACGTGGCGACCGTGCAGCAGAATCTGGTGCGGGATCTGGATGAGGCCGAGAAGGCGCTTGCAGCGCAAGGGCAGATGACGCGCGAAGTGCAGCAGGATCTGATGGCGATCCGCATGGTGCCGTTCTCCAGCCTGACCGACAGGCTGTACCGCGTCACTCGCCTTGCGGCGAAAGACAGCGGCAAGCGCGTGCAACTGGATATCAAGGGCGGGCACGTCGAGTTGGACCGCGGCGTGCTGGATCGTATTTCCGCGCCGATAGAGCATTTGCTGCGCAACGCCATCGCGCACGGCATCGAATCGCCGGAACGCCGCCGTGAAGTAAGCAAGGTCGAAGCGGGCGAGCTGGTGATTGAAGTGCGCCAGGAAGGCAACGAAGTTGTACTCATCATGGCGGACGATGGCGCCGGACTGAATATCCCGCGCATTCGGGAGAAAGCGATCAGCGTGGGCCTGATGCGTGCCGACGAAGCGCTTACGGATCAGCAGGTCGGCAATTTCATCTTCCGTTCCGGCTTCAGCACCGCGGGCGCAGTCACGGCGGTGGCCGGTCGCGGCGTGGGCATGGACGTGGTGATGAGCGAAATCAGCAGCCTTGGCGGCCGCGTGGGCACGGCGTTCGAGAGCGGCAAGGGCACCACCTTTACCATTCACTTGCCGCAGACGCTGTCGGTGTTGCAAGGTGTGGTGTTGCGTGTCAGCGGCAATCTGTATGCCGTGCCCACCATGATGGTCGAGCAATTGCAGCGCCTCAAGATGGATGCGCTGGACGCCGCGCGCAACGCCGGCAAGCTGGAGTGGCAAGGCAACGCCTATCCCTTCCACCATCTGCGCGGCCTGATGGAATTGCAGGCCATTGAAATCGAACAGACGCGCTTCGGCTCCGTAGTGCTCCTGCGCAGTGGCTCGCATCGCGTTGCCATACAGGTGGACGATATCGTCGGCGGCCAGGAAATTGTCATTAAGAGCGTCGGCCCGCAACTGGCCCGCGTGCCGGGCGTGACCGGCGCCGCCGTGCTGGGTTCCGGCGAAACGGTGCTGATCCTGAATCCGGTTCAGTTGGCCTTGCGTGCCGAGGAAAAATCGCGGATCGCGATTTCCAGCGGCAACACGCTTGCGATGACGGCGACAGGGGGTGCCGCTGCCCCGCGTATGGTGCTGGTGGTCGATGACTCACTGACGGTGCGCAAGATCACTGACCGCTTGCTGTCGCGCGAAGGCTACACGGTAGTGGTTGCCAAGGATGGCGTCGATGCACTGGAAAAACTTCAGGAGCAGCGTCCGGATATTATGATCACCGACGTCGAAATGCCGCGCATGGACGGTTTTGACCTCACCCGTAACGTGCGCGCGGACCCTGCTATGAAGGGTTTGCCGATCATCATGATCACCTCGCGTACGGCGGACAAGCATCGCGAACATGCCACCGAACTCGGCGTAGACGTGTTTCTCGGCAAACCGTACGAGGAGGGCGAACTGCTACGGCATATCGCTGGGCTCACCGCTCGCGCGGCGCAGACTGCCGCACCCGCACCCGCACCCGCATCCGCATCCGTATCCGTATCCGTATCCGTCCCCGCAACTGCATCTATAGCCCCGGAACTGGTGACACCCGTACCTACCGCACTCGAATCTGCGGCCCCGGGGTCTTCGGCATTCTTGCCAGTAGCGCCCGAACCCGTCACACCCGTACCTATCGCACCCGAACCGCTGGCGCCCGCCCGTGCGTGCGTGATACTGGTGGTGGATGACTCGCTGACAGTGCGCAAGATTACCGACCGCTTGCTGTCGCGCGAAGGTTATCGCGTGGTGGTTGCCAAAGATGGTGTCGATGCGTTGGACAAGCTCCAGCAGCAGCGTCCGGATATTATGATCACCGATGTCGAAATGCCGCGCATGGACGGCTTTGAACTCACGCGCCACGTGCGTGCCGACAGCAGCCTGAAGGGTTTGCCGATTATCATGATCACCTCACGCACGGCGGACAAACATCGCGAGCACGCCACTGAACTGGGCGTCGATGTATTTCTCGGCAAGCCGTACGAGGAAAGTGATTTGCTCGGGCACATCAAGACGCTGGCGGCGCGGCCGGTTTCTACATAAATCAGCGGGTACATCGCCGTGGCCCGCATGCCGCTTCAGGCACGCGGGCATGTTGTAAAAAATATCAATTAAAACATATGGTTGCGCCTAGCTCTTGCGCGCCGTCTTGAATCCGCGCGCGCCGCCCCCCATCTGTCGTTAACACAGACACGAATAGGGCGGCGGCATCATGCGAATCGACAAATTTACCTCGAAGTTTCAGCAGGCTTTCTCCGACGCGCAAAGCGCTGCGGTTGGCCATGACCACGCTTATATCGAGCCGCAGCATCTGCTGCATGCGTTGATCCAGCAGGACGATGGCGGCACCGCATCGCTGCTGGCGCGCGCGGGCGCCAACGTGCCCGCGTTGCGCGGCGCGCTGACCCAGGCGATAGAGCGGCTGCCGAAGGTGGAAGGCGCCGGTGGCGAAGTCAACGTGTCGCGCGAACTGGCGAACCTGCTTAACGTTACCGACAAAGAAGCGCAAAAGCATGGCGATAAATTCATCGCCTCCGAAATGTTTTTGCTGGCGCTCACGCAGGACAAAGGCGAGACCGGCCGCCTGTTGAAACAAAGCGGCGTGGCGCGCCCGGCGCTGGAGCGGGCGATCAACGCAGTGCGCGGCGGTGAGGGCGTGCAAAGCGCGGAAGCCGAAGGCAGCCGCGAAGCGCTGAAAAAATACACGCTGGATCTCACCGAGCGCGCGGCGGCCGGCAAGCTTGATCCGGTGATTGGACGTGATGACGAAATCCGCCGCGTGATTCAGATTCTGCAACGCCGCACCAAAAATAACCCGGTGCTGATCGGCGAACCGGGCGTGGGCAAGACCGCCATCGTCGAGGGCTTGGCGCAACGCATCGTCAATGGTGAAGTGCCGGAGACGCTTAAGAACAAGCGCGTACTGTCGCTCGATATGGCGTCGCTGCTGGCGGGTGCAAAATACCGTGGCGAGTTTGAAGAACGGCTCAAATCCGTGCTCAAAGAGATCGCGCAGGACGAAGGCCAAACCATTGTTTTTATTGATGAATTGCACACGATGGTGGGTGCGGGAAAGGCCGAAGGCGCGATTGATGCCGGCAATATGTTGAAGCCCGCTTTGGCGCGCGGCGAGCTGCATTGCGTGGGCGCGACCACGCTCGACGAGTACCGCAAATACGTTGAGAAAGATGCCGCGCTGGAACGCCGTTTTCAGAAAGTGCTGGTGGATGAACCCAGCGTGGAGAGCACCATCGCCATCCTGCGCGGGCTTCAAGAGAAATACGAATTGCATCACGGCGTGGATATCACCGATCCGGCGATCGTCGCGGCGGCGGAGTTATCGCACCGCTACATCACCGACCGTTTTCTGCCGGACAAGGCCATCGACTTGATCGACGAGGCCGCGTCTCGGGTGAAAATGGAAATCGATTCCAAGCCCGAAGTGATGGATAAACTTGACCGGCGATTGATTCAGTTAAAGATCGAGCGCGAAGCCATCAAACGCGAAAAGGACGAAGCCTCGAAAAAACGCCTTAGCCTGATCGAGGACGAAATCAAAGCACTGGAACGCGAGTACTCCGATCTTGAAACCATCTGGAAAGCCGAAAAAGCGCAGGTGCAGGGCAGCGCCCATGTGAAAGAGGAGATCGAGCGAGTCCGCGCCGATATCGTCAAGCTGCAACGCGAAGGCAAGCTCGACAAAGTGGCCGAGCTGCAATACGGCAGGCTGCCGCAACTCGAAGCGCAACTGAAGCAGGCGGAGAAGGCAAGCTCGGGCGAAGTCAAACACAAGCTCTTGCGCACACAAGTCGGCACGGAAGAAATTGCCGAGGTGGTGTCACGCGCGACCGGCATCCCCGTGTCGCGCATGATGCAGGGCGAGCGCGAGAAGCTGCTCAAGATGGAAGACCGTTTGCACTCGCGCGTGGTGGGGCAGGACGAAGCCGTGCGTTTGGTGGCCGATGCGATACGACGCTCGCGCGCGGGGCTGGGCGACCCGAAACGTCCGTATGGGTCGTTCCTGTTTCTCGGACCCACTGGCGTGGGCAAAACCGAGTTGTGCAAAACGCTGGCGGAATTTTTGTTCGATGCCGAAGATCATTTGATCCGCATCGACATGTCGGAATTCATGGAAAAACATTCGGTCGCGCGGCTGATCGGCGCGCCGCCGGGATACGTGGGTTATGAAGAAGGCGGCTATCTTACCGAGGCCGTGCGCCGCAAGCCGTACTCGGTAATCCTGCTCGATGAAATCGAAAAGGCGCATCCGGATGTATTCAATGTGCTGTTGCAAGTGCTGGACGATGGTCGCATGACCGACGGGCAGGGCCGAACGGTAGATTTCAAAAACACCGTGATCGTGATGACCTCGAACATGGGTTCGCCCATGATCCAGCAAATGCAGGGCGACGACTATCAGGTGATCAAGCTGGCGGTGCTGGGCGAAGTGAAGGCGCATTTCCGGCCGGAATTCATCAACCGCATCGATGAAATCGTGGTGTTCCACGGCCTTGACGAAAAACACATTGCCTCGATCGCGAAGATACAACTCGGCTTCCTTGAAAAACGCCTGGCGGCGATGGACATGAAAATCGACGTCAGCGACGCGGCGCTGCGCGAACTCGCCAGCGCGGGCTTCGACCCGATCTACGGCGCACGGCCGCTCAAGCGCGCGATCCAGGCGCAGTTGGAGAATCCGCTGTCCAAAGCCATACTGGAAGGACGTTTCGCGGCGAAGGATGCGATTCGCGTGGATGTCACCAAGAGCGGAGTGTTTACGTTCGACAAAGCCGTATTGCACTGATGCAGCCGGCGGCGATGGCGCTTTACGCCGCGCGAGCCTGAAGGTAAGCACGTTGCCCATGAATATCCATCAAATACAAATGGCATTCGACAAGCTGCAGGATCGCATTCTGCTGCGGGTGTCGACTGCCGAGCACGCTGAATTTCGCTTCTGGATGACGCGGCGTTACGTCAAACTGCTGTGGGCGATGCTGATCAAAATGCTGGAACGCGATCCCGTTACCGCCGTGCATGGCGACGAAAGCGTGCGGCGCGCGATGATGGGCTTTCAGCACGCGGATGCCGTGCGTGGCGGGGACTTCGGCAAAAAATACGAAGAGGCGGCGAGTGCGTTGCCGCTGGGCGCCGAGCCGGTGTTGCTGTCGCGAATTACGGCGAGGCAGAATGCCGACAAACAGCAGGTGTTGAGCATACAACCCGAGCAGGGGCAGGGTATCGATATCGTGGTGAATATCGAGCTGCTGCACATGATTTCCAAGCTGTTGGTGGACGCGGTGTCGCAGAGCGACTGGGATATCACGCTCGCGATAGATCCGGATTTCGCCATGCCGCCTCGGTCACAGGGTATCCCGCCGCACAAGCTGAATTGACGCCACGGTCGTTTTTGCTGATGATTCATTTGCTTGTGTCATTCTGTTCAGATTGCGCATGAATTCGCTGTAAGCATTCGCGTAATCAAAGTTTGATACAGATCAAAAATCTCATCTGTTCGTCGTTGCAATTCTCCGTGAGAGGCGTAGAAATACACACAGAGAACGTGCGGTGTTGCTCACCTGCCGTGTCATTGGTCAGGTGTGATGTGCCGAGATTCCCGGCGATTGTCGGGATATTGGCCACGCCACGAGCGAGGCGGTGAAAGCCGTCAAGCGAACGTTCTCTGGTGCGGTCTGTGGTATTGCAGTGGTATTGCGAGGGCCGTTACCTGAGTGTGCCGCTCTTCGGCGGCACTGTGCCCCTGGTTAATCTGGGGGCGTGCCCGCAACGGGCAAAACAAGCCCCGCTTCGGCGGGGCTTTCCATTGGTGCCGCTTCGGCGGGGCTTTCCATTGGTTTTCCGCTTCGAGGGGCTTTCCCAGTGTGCGGAGGTACCTGACTATTCGGCAGACAGAGTCTGCTATGATGTCCGCTCGCTTGGCGCAAACGTGAGATGACATGAAAAACACAATAAAAACATATGGTTATGTAATTCCTGTGATTGCGTTTATCGCTGTGCTCGCGCCACCTGCCGACGCACAGAATTTCCCCACGCGCCCAGTGCGTTTGATCATTCCGTTTTCCGCGGGCGGCGCGGCGGATGTGCCCGGACGCATCCTGGGTCAGCGTTTGTCGGACAACTTCAAGCAGCAAGTGGTGATTGAAAACCGACCGGGTGCCGGATCGACCATCGGCGCAGACGCCGCAGCGAAGGCGCCACCCGACGGGCACACCTTGTTCATGATCAGCAACACGCATTTCGTCAGTGCCGCGCTCTACAAGAAACTGCCGTATGACGCGCTCAACGATTACACGCCGATTACGCAGATTACCAATGCGCCGAACGTGCTGGTGGTGCATCCGTCGCTGCCGGCAAAGTCGATCAGGGAATTGATCGCCCTGGCGAAATCGCAGCCGAATAAAATTGATTACGCCTCATCGGGCAACGGCGGCACACAGCATTTGACCGGCGCGTTGTTCGTCAAAATGGCCGGCATCCAGATGACGCATGTGCCGTATCGCGGCAGCGGTCCCGCGACGGCGGATTTGCTGGCGGGGCAGGTGACGGTGGGTTTTCCCGGCATCGCGGGCATGCTGCAATTTATCAAGGGCGGCAAGCTGCGCGCGCTCGGTGTGAGTGGCGCCACGCGCTCGCCGGAGTTGCCGGAAGTGCCGACCATCGCCGAGGCCGGCGTGCCGGGTTACGAAATGGTGGCGTGGTTCGGCATCGCGGGGCCGAAAGGCATGGCGCGCGATTTGCAACTGCGCGTGCATGGCGAATTGCTGCGCGTGCTGAAAAACGCGGAGTTTCAAAAGGCGCTGCGCGTGGCGGGACACGAAATTGCGTTCCAGGATCCGCCGGAAAAATTTTATGACTTCATGAAAGTCGAAGCCGCGAAGTGGGCGCGCGTGGTGCAGGACAGCGGCGCGCGGGTGGAGTGAGGGGCGGTGTTTGTGATGGGTTACGCTGCGCTGCACCCGACCTACTGATTCAGTCGTGCAGTAGCGCCAATATCGCCGCGCCGTAGCGTTCCAGCTTCTTCGCGCCGATGCCGGAAATTTCCGCTAGCTCGTTCAGCGTTTTCGGGTTGGCGGAGGCTATGCCCGCCAGCGTGCTGTCGTGAAATATCACAAACGCGGGCACCGATTGCGACTGCGCTTCCACGAAGCGCCAGTCTTTCAGTTTATCCAGTAGCGCGGCATTGGGTGGTGACAGCGTGCTGCTGCTCGCACCGCGGCGCACCTTCACCGATTTTTCCTTGCGCGCGGGCGCGACACGCCGCATCTCCACATTGACTTCACCTTTCAACACCGCACGGCTGGCATCGGTGAGTTGCAGCGCACCGTAGGCTTCGTGATCGGGGCTGGCGTAACTTAACGCCACCAGTTGCCGGAACACGTTGCGCCACGTCGCCTCATCGATGTCCGCGCCGATGCCGAACACGGTGAGCTTGTCGTGACCCCATTGCGTGATGCGCTCGGTGGTCTTGCCGCGCAGCACGTCGATCAAATGCACCGCGCCGAAACGCTGGCCGGTGCGGTAGATGCACGACAGCGCTTTGCGCGCTGCTTCCGTGGCGTCCCAGGTTTCGGGCGGTTCCACGCAGTTGTCGCAATTGCCGCACGGTGTGCTGGGCTCGCCGAAGTAATCGAGCAGGCGCACGCGGCGGCAGCCGGCGCTTTCGCACAGGCCGAGCAGGGCATCGAGTTTGGTGCGCAGCACGCGCTTGAACACCTCGCCGCCGTCGGACATATCGATCATGCGCTGCTGCTGCACCACGTCGCCCAAGCCATAGGCCATCCACGCGTCGGCGGGCGTACCGTCGCGGCCCGCGCGGCCGGTTTCCTGGTAGTAGCCTTCGATGCTCTTGGGCAAATCCAGATGCGCGACAAAACGCACGTCGGGTTTGTCGATGCCCATGCCGAAGGCGATGGTGGCCACCACCACGATGCCGTCTTCCTGCTGAAAGCGGGCCTGATGCTTGGCGCGCGCGGCGGTGTCCATGCCCGCGTGGTACGGTAGCGCGCGTATGCCGTACGTGGCGAGCCATGCCGCAGTTTCATCGACTTTTTTGCGCGACAGGCAATACACGATGCCGGCGTCGCCCGCGTGATCTTCTTTGATGAAACGCAGCAGTTGCGCACGCGCTTCATTTTTATCGACGATGGTGTAGCGGATGTTGGGCCGGTCAAAGCTGGAAACGAAGATGCGCGCCTCGGTCAATGCGAGGCGGGTGATGATTTCATCGCGTGTCTGCGGGTCGGCGGTGGCGGTCAGTGCAATGCGCGGCACCTCGGGAAACTGCTCGTGCAGCACCGACAGTTGCAGATACTCCGGGCGGAAATCATGACCCCATTGCGACACGCAATGCGCCTCGTCGATGGCGAACAAGGCAATGCGCGATTCGTGCAGCAGTTCGAGCATGCGCGGCATCATCAGGCGTTCGGGCGCGACATACAGCAAATCGAGTTCGCCGTTGCGCAAGCTTCGTTCAACGGCATTCGCTTGCTGGCCATCGAGCGTGGAATTCAAAAACGCCGCGCGCACGCCCAGTTGCTTGAGCGCCGCGACCTGATCCTGCATCAATGCGATCAGCGGCGATACCACCAGCGCCGTGCCCTCGCGCAACAACGCGGGCAGTTGATAACACAGCGATTTGCCGCCGCCGGTGGGCATCAACACCAGCGCGTCGCCGCCGCTGGTGATGTGACTAACGATCTCTTGCTGCGCACCGCGAAACGCGGGGTGGCCGAAAACGGTGGTGAGGATGTGTAGCGGGGCGTCTGTGACGTCTTGTTTCATCTAGGAGGTCACTGAAATGCAGTGCAAGCGGGGTATGGGATGGGCGCGTTCCGTGGCTCGTGTGTGCCAGTGCGCTAGCGTATCTAACTATTTGTTTTTATTTGCTATTTATACGGGATTATACGTTGTTTGGGGCGCTGTCACGCCGTTTTACGCGGCATCGACGGCGGTCGCAATTCCGCCACCCCGTCCGCATCTGTCGCGGCTATCGTGGTGCGGATCATGTGGCGCGGC
>CANIID010000106.1 GCA_947467315.1 Betaproteobacteria bacterium
TACGCGAAGGGGATCAAAATCTCTGACGAGGAACACGCCGCTCTTGCCATCGAGCGCGATGCGTTTCACGGCGAATGGAATTACCGCTTGCCGCCGCGAATGATTGCGGCCGAATGAATCTGTTCATGTTATTATTGCTTGATTCCTTAGCGATCAGTTAAAGCAATCGGTGGTGGTAGACAACCGCGCGGGCGCAGGCGGCTCGATCGGCACCGAGGCTGCGGTCAAGTCCGCACCGGACGGCTACACCCTGGTGCTGGCGTCTACCTCTGAGATCGCGGTGAATCCGGCCCTGTATTCACGACTCGGCTACGATACGGTGCGCGATCTTGCTGCCGTCGCGATGGTGGCGGCAACGCCCATCGTCGCCGTGGTACACCCCGCACTGCCGGTGACCACGGTGCGTGACCTTGCCGCGCTGGCACGCGCCAAGCCGGGCGAAATCAATCTGGCCTCGGCGGGCAACGGCACCTTCACCCATCTCGCGGGAGAATTATTCCGCTCAACGATGGGTATCAAGTGGACCCATGTGCCCTACAAAGGCGCCCCGCCGGCGTTGACCGATCTGGCGAGCGGCCAGGTGCAAGTGATGTTCTCCACTTTGCCTGCCGCGATGGGGCTGATCAGTACCCAACGGCTGCGGCCCATCGCGGTATCTGCGGCAACACGCGTCGCCACGCTGCCCAATGTGCCTACTGCAAAGGAGTCCGGCGCGCCGGGTTACGAAGTCGAATACTGGTACGGCGTGTTCACAGCGGCGGCGGTGCCCAAGGATATTGTCGCTCAGCTATCGAATGAAGTTACGCAAGCCGTTCGCTCATCTGACGTCATCACCAATCTCGCGAAGCAGGGCGCGGTGCCGGGCACACTCACGCAATCGCGTTTTGCCGAACTGGTGCGCGCCGAAGTCGGCAAGTGGGGCAAGGTCGTTGCCAGCGCCGGCGTGAAGATCGACTGAAGTAACGCAGCGCCGAGCGCACCGGCGAATGACAGGGTTCGTGTTCCAAGCGCGGCTACACGTCCTTGCCAGCTTCCCGACTCTCCACCACTTTCAGCAATGGCACCGGCGTTTCTTCAAGCTCAACGCCTTCAATTTGCGCAAAGCGCTGTGAGATTTTTTTGCTGCTGATCTGCACCTGCTGCGCGTCTTCGTGCGCCTGACGCACGTGATCGGCGAGTTTGCGCATGCGCTCATCGAAGCGCGCGAAGTCGAGACTCAGCTTCACCAACTCGTCTTTGATCACGTGTATCTGGTTACGTGTTTCCACGTCTTTCAAAACAGCGCGGGCCGTGTTCAGCACCGCCATCAGTGTGGTGGGCGATACGATCCACACATGCTTGGCGTTAGCGTATTCGACCACCTCGGCGTGGTGCGCGTGGATCTCGGCGAACACTGCTTCCGCCGGGATGAACATCACCGCACCGTCCGAGGTTTCGCCGGCGATGATGTATTTGCCGCTGATGGCATCGACGTGGCGCTTCACGTCGGCCTTGAATTGCTTTTGCGCCAGCGTGTAATCGACCTCGTTGGTTTCAGGATCAAACATGCGGTGATAATTTTCCAGCGGGAACTTGGAATCCACCGCCACCAGGCCGGTCGGCGCAGGCAACCGCAACACGCAATCGGCGCGGGTGCCGTTGGACAACGTGCATTGCATCTCGAACGCACTCGACGGCAGCACGTTGCGCACCAGCGCCTCCAATTGCACCTCGCCGAACGCGCCGCGCGCGCGCTTGTCGCCGAGCAGCTCTTGCAGGCTCAACACGCTGCCGGTGAGGCCGTCGATTTTTTTCTGCGCTTCGTCGATGGTGGCCAGGCGCGCCATCACGTTGACGAACGTTTCATTGGTTTTCTTGAAACCTTCGTCCAGCCGCTCGCTCACTTTGCCGGAGATTTGATCCAGTCGTTCGTCGATTTTGGCATTAAGCGAGCGCGTGGTCTCACTGAGTTTTTCGGTCATCGCCTCACGCTGCGCGCCGAAATTCTGCGTCAGCGTGAGTTGCAAGGCGTGCAGCGTGTCGCGCGTTTGCTTGAGCTCCACGCCCACCGCGCCGCGCAGCCGTTCGCTGGATTCCGCGACCTGTCCGCCGACGCGATCGCCCTGCTGCGTGAGGCCGCCGTGCAGATCGACCAGCATCGCGCGATGTTTCGCTTCGAGGCCGCTATCGATCTGCGCCGAAAGCGTTTCCAGCACGCGCTGCTGGACTTGCGCCTGCGCCCGCAGACGCAGGTACATCAGCACCAGTGCAATCAGCACGGCTGACACCAATACAATGAGAATGATATCGATCATGGAGTGAGTATAACGCGCGGCGTTTGACGCTTACGCCAGTTCGCGCAGCACCCGTATCGGCGGCGTCGCCAGTACGCGCCGCGTGCCGAGGTGCCCGGCCAGCGCAATGCCGGCGCTGCCGCACACCACGCCCGCCACCCACGCCAGCGGGCTGAAGTTATAACTCAGGCTCAGTACCTTGACCGCCAGCACATACCCCAGCCCGCTCGCGCCCGCCGCGCCGATCAAGCCGGCCAGCGCGCCGATCACCGCGAACTCGGCCAGATGCGCGCGCGTGAGTTGCGCGCGGCTCGCGCCCAGCGTGCGCAGGATCGCCGCCTGCTGCATGCGGTCGTCCTGCGTGCTGGCAATCGCCGCGTAAAACACCACCAGCCCCGCCAGCAGCGTAAACAGGAACACAAACTGCACCGCCTTCGACACCTGCGTCATCATTTTTTGCACCTGCGCCATCACCTGCGCCACGTCGATCACCAGCAGATTGGGAATCTGCTGGATCAGCGCGTTGAGCAATGCAGTGTCACGCGGCGGCAAATGAAAACTGGTGACGTAACTCACCGGCTGACCTTCAAGCAACGCGGGCGGCGCGATCATGAAAAAGTTGACGTTAAAGCTGTCCCAATCCACCTTGCGCAGGCTGGTGACGGTGGCGCTGACCGGCGTGCCGGCGATGTCGAAGGTCAGCCGGTCGCCGAGCTTCACGCCCAGCCGCTGCGCGATGCCGTCTTCCATCGAGTATTGCTCGCGCTGCCCGCCCGCCGCCGGCCACCACTGCCCTGCGGTGATGCGATTGCCCTTGGGCACATCCACCGCCCACGACAGATTGAATTCACGCTCGATCTGGCGCTTGGCGCGCTCGTCGGGATAGTCGGCGGCGGTGACACCGCGTTCATTCACCTTGACCAGGCGCCCGCGGATCATCGGGTGCATCAGCGGCTCGGCGATTTTATTCGCCGCGAAAAAGCGCTTCAGCGCCGCCACCTGATCGTCCTGGATGTTCACCAAAAAACGGTTTGGCGCGTCGGGCGGCAAACTGCTTTGCCACGCGTGCAGCAAGTCATTGCGGATCAGCGTTAGCGTCAGCAACGCCATCAGGCCCAGCCCCAGCGCAATCACCTGCACTATCGTGCCCAGTGGCCGCCGCCGCAGATTGGCAATGCCGAAGCGCCAACTGACGCCGCTGTTACGCAGGCCTGACACCACTTTCAGCAGCAACCACGCCAGTGCGCCCGCGAGCAGCATCGCGCCGGTAAAGCCCAGCACGACAAACGCCCCCAGACGCAGATCACTGGCTTTCCAGAAAATCATGCCGGCGATGATGGCGTAGCCGAGCAGATAGCCCGCGACGCCGCGCCCGTCGGGCGTACCGAGGTCGCGGCGCATCACGCGTAAGGTGGGCACGCGCCCCAGCGCGATAATCGGCGGCAGCGCAAAACCCAGCAGCAGCGCAAGCCCGATGATCAAGCCTTGCAGCAGCGGCAACGCACTCGGCTGCGGCAAATCCACCGCCACCAGCGTGCCCAGCCAGTACGCCAGCGCCTGTTGCGCCAGCGCACCGATGACACAGCCGATGGCACTGGCCGCCAAACCCAGCGCCGCGAAGTGCATGAAGTACAGGCGCATCACCTGCCCCTGGCTCGCGCCAAGGCAGCGCATCATTGCGCAGGCATCCAAATGCCGCTGCAAAAAACGCCGCGCCGCCAGCGCGATTGCCATTGCCGCAAGCAACACGCTGACCAGCGCCGCGATGTTGAGAAATTTTTCCGCGCGTTCCAGCGCCGAGCGAATTTCCGGACGCGCATCGCGGATGCCTTCGATGCGCTGGCCGGGCTTCAGTTGCGCGGTGAGCCAATTGCGATACGCGTCTATCGCTTCCGCGCTGCCTGCAATCTGCAAGCGGTAACGGATGCGGCTGCCGGTTTGCACCAACCCGGTGGCCGCGAGATCGGCTTCGTTCAGCATCACACGCGGGCCGGCGTTGATGAAGCCTATCGCCGCGTCCGGCTCCTGCGTCATCACGTGGGATACCTGTAACTCATTGTTTCCAATGGATATTTTTTCACCCATCGCAACGCCGAGTTGCGCCAGGATGCGCTCGTCCACCCACACCGTTCCGGGCGCAGGAATGCCCGGCGCGCGGCGATCTTCGCCGTAGAGCTTGTCGGCGATGCGCACTTCGCCGCGCAGGGGATAACCCGCCGCGACCACTTTGATATCCGCCAGCACGTTTTTATCGCCGCGCATCGCCATGCTGGGAAAGCGCAGCATTTGCGTCACGCTAAGTTGATGGCGCTGCGCTTCCTGCGTGAACTCAGAAGGTAAGGCGCGATCATTAGAAATCACCAAATCCGCGCCGAGCAACTGGTTCGCCTGACGATTCAACGCGAGCTGCACGCGGTCGGTAAAAAAACCCACCGTGGTGACACCCGCGACGGCAATGATGACCGCGATGCCGATCAGCGTGAGTTCGCCCGCGCGAAAATCGCGCAGCAGCAAACGCAGCGCCATCTTGATTTCGAGCAATAGCTTCACGGCTGTAACGCGCCGCCCGCGAGTCGAATCACCCGCCCGCAACGCGCGGACAGCGATTCATCATGCGTCACCAGCACCAGCGTGGCATTGCGCTCGCGGTTTAATTCAAACATCAGGTCGATCACCTGCGCGCCGGTGGCGGCATCGAGGTTGCCGGTCGGCTCATCGGCCAGCAGAATCGACGGCGACGTGACAAACGCGCGCGCAATCGCAACGCGCTGCTGTTCGCCGCCCGACAACTGCTTGGGATAGTGATGCAGCCGCTCGCCCAGCCCCACGCGCTGTAGCAAAGCCGTGGCTTTTTCACGCCCGCCCGCCGTACCCGCCAACTCCAGCGGCACCATCACGTTCTCCAGCGCGGTCATCGACCCCAGAAACTGAAACGACTGGAACACAAAACCCATGCTGCGTCCGCGCAAAGCCGCGCGACCGTCTTCGTTCAGCGCAAACAATTCCTGCTCGGCGATGCGCACGCCGCCCGTGCTCGGCGTATCCAGCCCGGCCATCAGCGCCAGCAGCGTGGATTTACCCGAACCGGAAACACCCACCACCGCCACCGCCTCGCCCGCCGCGATGGTGAAACTCACATCGCGCAAAATGGTCAACGTTGTGTTGCCAGTGGTAACCTCTTTGCCGAGTTGAGAGACTTCAATCGCGGGGGCCGTAAGAATCGAAGGAGCGTCGGGCATGTTGCGTGGTCTTCTGTTGGTGATAGTGATATCCCTGTGCGCGCCCTGTGCCGCGGCACGCACGCTCCTCGTCTATGGTGACAGCCTTTCAGCGGGCTACGGTCTGCCCAAGGACAAAGCCTGGGTGAGCCTGCTCGCCGAGCGCCTGAAACAGCAACGCATTGATTATACGGTAGCCAACGCCAGCATCTCCGGCGAAACCACCCTCGGCGGCTTGAAGCGTATCAACGCCACGCTCGCGCAACACCAGCCGGCTATCGTGGTGCTGGCGCTCGGCGCCAACGATGGCCTGCGCGGGCACAATGTTGAAGCCATACGTCAAAATCTTGAAGCCATCATCGAGGCGTGCCGACTATCGAAATCGCGAGTGGTGTTGATCGGCATGCGTCTGCCGCCCAACTACGGCAGCGCGTATGCCGGGAAGTTCCACGCGGTTTATCTCGATATTGCCAAGAAGCACAAACTGCCGCTGGCACCGTTTCTGCTCGACGGCTTTGGTGACAAGCCCGAGTGGTTTCAGGCGGACGGCATTCACCCGGCGATGCGTGCGCAGCCGGTGATGCTGGATACGGTGTGGAAAACGCTCGCCCCACTGCTGAAAAAGTAGAAAAATTACTTTAAAAACAATATCTTACAAAGTTTCCCGCTATTTACCTTTAGCGTCTATGGTGACTGGTGCGCCACACAGTTTCATGTTCACACGCGTTGCCTGTGCTATGCGTAACATTTCAGCGGCGTCCGACGGCGGATAGTCACCCTCGATGGTTTTATCCGGCGTGCGTGCGAGCTCCAGCCACGGCTTCAGGCTGGCGCGGCAAGCAACGCTATCCCCCGCGCGATATTGCGTAATCGCGAGATCGTTATCCACCCAGGCACTATCAAGCGCCGTCAGCCAGTTGGAACATTGACCGGCAATGGGCGTGAGAATGGCGCGTGCTTCGGCAAACAATTTTTTGTCGTAGGTCGCCTTGAATCGATCGCGCGCCTGGCGCACGTGACTGGGCGCGCAGTTCGCCGGCGGTAAAGCGTAAGACGCCTCGAAATGCGCGCGCGCACCGCAGTAGGTCGAACAGGCGCGTTCGTGTTTCGAGTCAACCGCGATGCCGTTCTTTTCGAGTTTGAACGTGACGATGCAGGGCAACTTGGGATCCGAACTGTCTTCCAGGCGCGCTTCACCGTTGCGGATAATGCCGGAAAGTTCACAGGTGTGGAAATTAGCGCCGCGCATATTGAGTTGAAAGCGCAAGGCATCGCCTTTGTCAGGCGTAATACGCAAAACACCGTAACCGCCGCCCGAGACGTATTCACCGGGTTTGATTTGTGCGTGGGCACTCAATGGGGTAAACGCTGCCACGCTGCAAATGGCAAAAGTAAAGACGCGGCGCTTCATGATAGTGACTTTGCTCGGCATCATGCTCCTTTAGCCAGCGCCGCACGAAGGTATTCCGACGTGAGACGAGCACACATGATCTCAAAACCGCGAAGCGCCAAACGCTTGCGTTCGTCAGGCGCGTCAATTAACGCTCGTGCGCGCTGTGCGAGATGCTGATAATCCGCAAATGCCACGCCATCGGCAAATGCATCGTCTTCCAGAGGATCGCACCCATGCTCCGACAATACTGCACAGCGGTTGGCCAGCAGGTATGAAAGGCGAACGCTCTCCAGCACTTTAGCCTCGTAGAAGTGTACGTTGAGTATTAATTTAGACCGTTCTATGAGCGCATCGCGTGCCTCGCCATAGACACCGATAGCCGTTTCGATGCGCAACCCGGCAGCGCGCATTTCATCAATGATCTTTTGGCGGCGGGCGTTCATGGAGCCGAAGAACAGGACATCGATGTCCGGATCGGCGGCGAGTTGCAAGCGAGTCATTTCCTTCGCGTAACCTACCGGAACGACCCGGGCGACCTTCACACCCAGCGCCTCGAGCGCGGCGGCGTTGCGCTCACTGTAATCCCAAAGCGTGTAGCGCCGGAAAATGTCAATCAGCTCGGGACGAAACCAGCTTGAGCCCACATCCACTTGTTCGAGGTTATACAGAATCGCATCGCCGGCCAGCGACAACGGGTAATGTGGCAGCAGGTTTGAACCGAGCACGATGTGCTGCCGCCCAGCCCAAGCGCCCTCCGTCGTCAACACCGAGTCATACCCGAGCGACCGCAAACCGTAGTGCAGGGTCTCTGCAATCTCGCCGAACGCTGCGGAATGTAGGTAACCCGGCGGCGAAATCACCGTGACCGCAAACTTTGATTTGCGGGCCGCCGCAGATCCGCGAAGCTTTTTGGATATTGTCGATGCGGTATGCGACCACAGCGCACGCACCACCTGCCCGATCATGCCATGCCCCTATCCACAGCAGAGCGCCGAGCCCCGGACGCCCATTCCCAAAAAAACAATAATACATTTAAAAACATATACTTATGAAACAACGATCCCTGCAGCCCCCACATTGAGCACGCCAACTTCACACGCATCCTCAAAACCCTGCGCCTTAAAGATTTCCATAACTTTAGGCGCGGTTGCCGCATCGCAAGCCACCAGCAAGCCACCAGCCGTCTGCGGATCGGTGAGCATTTTGCGATGCCAGTCGGGCGCGCCTTCCGGCATGCGCACGTGTTCGCCGTAGCTTGCCCAGTTGCGGTCTGACGCGCCGGTGACAAAGCCCTGCTCGGCCAAAAATTTGGCGGCGGACAATATCGGCATCTTCGCGAAATCCACTGTGGCTTGCAGCTTTGAGCCGCGGCAGATTTCCAGCAAGTGGCCGAGCAAGCCAAAGCCGGTCACATCGGTCAGCGCATGCACACCGGGCATGTCGGCAAGTTGTTGTCCCGGTGTGTTGAGTTTGGTGCAGGCTTCAATCATTTGTTCGTAGGCTTTTTCGCGCAGTTCGCCTTTTTTCAACGCCGCGCTCATGATGCCCACGCCCAACCCCTTGCCGAGGATCAGCACATCGCCGGCCTTGGCGCGATCGTTGCGCTTTACTTTGTCGGGATGCACCAGGCCCAGCACCACCAGGCCGTAAATCGGCTCCGGCGAATCGATGGAGTGCCCGCCGGCGATGGGAATGCCCGCGATATCACACATCGCTTTGCCGCCGGCGCAAATTTGCCCGATGGCATCGGCGGACAATTTACCCACCGGCACGCCGAGCAAGGCCAGCGCCATGAAGGGTTTACCGCCCATCGCATACACGTCCGAAATCGCGTTGGTCGCGGCGATGCGCCCGAAGTCGAACGGGTCATCGACGATGGGCATGAAAAAATCGGTGGTCGCGACAATGGCCTGCGTGTCGTTGATTTTGTAAACGGCGGCGTCATCGGCCGACTCGTTGCCCACCAGCAGATTCGGAAAGCTGCCAGTCATCGGTGACTTGGAAAGAATTTCGCTCAGCAACGCTGGCGTGATTTTGCAACCTCATCCACCGCCGTGTGACAGATGGGTTAACTTGATATTGTCTGCTTCGATGGGTTTGTTCATGATTTCACGTAAACTAGGGGTCGATGAAAACTACACACTCCGCTCCGGACGCTGCCGTACGAACACGCGAAGCAGTCGATGTAACCGTAGCACAACTCGCCGCCTTTGACGAGGTTATCGACGTGCGCTCGGAAAGCGAATTCGCCGACGACCACATCCCCGGCGCGATCAACTGCCCGGTGCTGAACGACATGCAACGCATCGAAGTTGGCACGCTCTACAAGCAGGTGTCTGCGTTCGACGCAAAGAAACTCGGCGCGGCGCTGGTGAGCGAAAACATCGCCAAACATTTGCGCGAGCGGTTTCACGGCAAGCCGCGCGACTGGCGCCCGCTGGTGTATTGCTGGCGCGGTGGCGGGCGCAGCGGGGCACTCGCCCATGTGTTGACGCAAATCGGCTGGCGCACCGGGCGGCTGGACGGCGGCTACAAAGCGTATCGCCGCGCGGTGATCGCCGATCTGGCCGTGCTGCCCGCCCGATACACCTGGCGCGTGGTGTGCGGCATGACCGGCACCGGCAAGAGCCGCTTTTTGCGCGCGCTGGATGCCGCCGGCGCGCAGGTGCTCGATCTTGAAGCGCTGGCGGCGCATCGCGGCTCGGTGCTGGGCAATCTGCCCGGCGAGCCGCAACCCGCGCAAAAATTATTTGACAGCCGCTTGTGGCATGCGCTGCGCGGCTTTGATGTATCGCGGCCGGTGTACGTCGAAGCGGAAAGCAAAAAAATCGGCCTGCTGCGCGTGCCCGATGCGCTGATCGCGGCGATGTGGGGCAGCGAAACCCTCGTGCTCGAAGCCGACGTCGCCACCCGTGTAACGTTACTCAAAGACGAATACGCGCACTTTCTCGGCGACGCCGCGACGCTCAATACGCAGCTCGAATGCCTGACCCCCCTGCACGGACACGACACCATCGAACGCTGGACCACCCTGGCGCACGCCGGCGCATGGGATGTGCTGACGGAAGAACTATTGGTGCGACACTACGATCCCAGCTACACGCGCGCCATCATCAAGCATTACCCGTCGCTCGATCGCGCGGTGAGGCTGCACGTCGCGAGCGCCGATGATGCGGCCTTTGCGGCGTTGGCGCAAAACCATCTGAATAAAATCTGAAAAAAAAATTTCCTTTTGATTACAGGGCCGTAGCATGACACTACGGCCGTAGCATCACGGCGCACTTGCGCGGCCCGCGTACTTGGCTCACCATTAACCCATGGCGACCCCGACGGAATCGTTACCCGCGACAAGCATGTCAGACCAGCCCGTGCCCGCGTTTGAATTGCCCGCGACCAGCGGCAAGACGTTCAGCACGCAGCACACGGGCAAGCCCTATGCGCTGTACTTCTACCCCAAAGACAACACGCCCGGCTGCACCACCGAAGGCTTGCAGTTTCGCGAGTTGCACACGCAATTCGCGACGCTCGGCTGCGCGGTCTACGGCGTGTCGCGCGACAGTCTCAAGTCACACGAAAATTTCAAAGCCAAGATGAGCTTTCCGTTTGAGCTGCTGTCCGATGCCGATGAAATCGCCTGCAAGGCGCTCGGTGTCATCAAAATGAAAAACCTGTACGGTAAAAAAGTACGCGGCATCGAACGCAGCACCTTTGTGATCGACGCCCAGGGCGTGATTCGCCGCGAGTGGCGCGGCGTCAAAGTGCCTGGACATGCTCAGGAGGTGCTGGAATTCACAAAAACACTTTAAAAACATATACTTACATTCAGGACTGCCCGGCATAACGCCTATAAGGAATGTCATGATTCAGCGCAAACCTGCATCCCCCGCTGCACACGCCGGCTCCAACGTAACGCGCCTTCACGCGTCCGCCAAGTTATTCGTGCTCGACACCAATGTCCTGATGCACGATCCCACCAGCTTGTTCCGGTTTGAGGAACACGATCTCTTCATCCCGATGGCGACGCTGGAAGAGCTCGACGATCACAAAAAAGGCATGTCCGAGGTCTCGCGCAATGCGCGTCAGGCGAGCCGCTATCTCGATGAGCTGCTCAGCCACGCGTCGGCGGATATCAGCGCAGGCATTCTGTTGTCAGCGCATGGTGACAAGAACGCCAGCGGGCGTTTATTCCTGCAAACCGAAGCCATCAATGGCGACTTGCCGTTGAGCCTGCCCGGCGGCAAGGCGGACAATCAGATCATCGGCGTGGTCAAGCACTTGCAGGAACGGCACGCCAAGCGCCAGGTCATCCTGGTGTCCAAAGACATCAATATGCGCATCAAGGCGCATGCGCTCGGATTCGCCGCTGAAGATTACTTTAACGACAAGGTGCTGGAAGACACCGATCTTTTATACACCGGCACACGCGCGCTGCCGGCGGATTTTTGGGAATCGCACGGCAAGAACATGGAATCGTGGCAGCAAGCAGGCCACACGTTCTACCGTGTACAAGGCCCCGTATGCAGCAGCTTGTTGATCAACGAAATGGTTTATCTGGAGGATAACAAACCGTTTCAGGCCAAGGTCATCGAAGTCAGCGGCAAAACCGCGATTCTGCAAACGCTCAAGGATTACAGCCACGTCCGCAACAACGTGTGGGGCATCGCCGCGCGCAACCGCGAACAGAACTTCGCGCTGAACCTGCTGATGAATCCCGACATCGATTTTGTCACGCTGTTGGGACAAGCCGGCACCGGCAAAACGCTGCTGACACTCGCGGCAGGCCTGATGCAAACGCTGGAGAGCAAACTCTATTCCGAAATCATCATGACGCGCGTGACGGTGCCGGTGGGCGAAGACATCGGCTTTCTGCCCGGCACCGAAGAAGAAAAAATGAATCCGTGGATGGGCGCGCTCGAAGACAATCTGGATGTGCTCAACAAGACCGACGACTCCGCCGGCGAATGGGGCCGCGCCGCGACGCGCGACCTGATTCGTTCGCGCATCAAGGTGAAATCGCTCAACTTCATGCGCGGCCGAACCTTTTTGAACAAGTATCTGGTCATCGACGAAGCGCAGAACCTCACGCCCAAGCAAATGAAAACGCTGATCACCCGCGCCGGCCCCGGCACCAAGGTGGTGTGCCTCGGCAACATCTCGCAGATCGACACGCCCTATCTCACCGAAGGCAGTTCCGGCATTACCTATGTGGTGGATCGCATGAAAGGCTGGCTGCACAGCGGACATATCACGCTCATGCGCGGCGAACGCTCACGGCTGGCGGATCATGCGGGGGAAGTGCTTTAACGAATTTAATACGCGCACTTAATACGAGTCTCCACCCGCATAGTTCTCGAATCGGGTATGTTTCCCCAGGAACGTCAGCGTCACCGGGCCGGTAGGGCCGTTACGCTGTTTGGCAACGATGACTTCCGCCTTGCCTTTGCTCGCTTCATTGGTGGGGTTGTACACCTCGTCGCGGTAGATGAACATGATCAAGTCGGCGTCCTGCTCAATGGCGCCGGATTCGCGCAGATCCGACATCATCGGTCTTTTGTCCACGCGTGATTCGACGCTGCGATTCAACTGCGACAACGCGACCACCGGCACTTTTAATTCCTTGGCGAGACTCTTCAAGCCGCGCGAGATTTCCGCCACTTCAGTGGCGCGGTTTTCTTCACGCCCCGACGCCGATCCGCTCATCAACTGCAGGTAGTCCACCACGATGAGATTCAGTCCGCCGGTCTCGCGATGCAAACGCCGCGCGCGCGTGCGCACTTCGAGCGTGTTGAGACCCGCCGTGTCGTCGATGTGGATATTCGCATCGTTCAGTTTGCCCACCGCGTCCACCAGCTTGGGCCATTCGCTTTCTTCAAACGTGCCGGAGCGCAGCTTGTGCTGATCGACGCGCCCGACGGAACCGATCATACGCAGCGCGAGTTGAGTACCCGACATCTCCATGCTGAACACGGCGGCGGTTTTTTTCAGGTTCAGCGTCACGTGCTCGACGATATTCATCGCCAGCGCGGTCTTGCCCATCGACGGGCGCGCGGCGATGATGATGAGTTCGCCCGGCTGCAAGCCGGAAGTCATGCGATCGAGATCGACATAGCCCGTAGCAAGGCCGATCACGTCGTCCTTGTTTTCGCGGCTGTAGAGCATGTCGATACGCTCGACCGTTTCGGTGAGCAGCGGATCGATTTTCACGAAACCCTGCTTCGCCTTGGCGCCGACTTCGGCGATCTGGAAAATTTTCGACTCGGCCTCGTCGATCATCGCGGCAGCGTCGCGCCCCGCCGGGTTATAAGCTGAGTCGGCGATTTCAGTGCCCGCAGCCGCCAACTGCCGCATGATCGCGCGCTCGCGCACGATCTCCGCATAGCGGCGGATGTTCGCCGCGCTCGGCGTGTTAAGCGCGAGCGAACCCAGGTACGCTTGTCCGCCCGCGTCTTCCAGTTTTGCGCTGCGCTCCAGGCTCTCGGCAACGGTGAGTACGTCGGCCGGCTTACCGTTTTCAATCAGCAGAATAATGTGCTGAAAAATAAGCCGGTGATCGGCGCGATAGAACTCGTTTTCGCCGACGATATCCGATACGCGATCCCATGCAGCGTTGTCGAGCAGCAATCCGCCCAACACCGATTGCTCGGCTTCGATCGATTGCGGCGGCAAGCGCAGCGCATCCATCTGCGGATCTCTGGAAACACTGCTGACTACTTGCATTGCGCACATAAGTATATGTTTTTATTATCTATTTTATGGATTGGCGTATTTACCGTGCGGCGCGCGGAAGACCAATCTACATAAAAAAAAGGGCTGTCGCCAGCCCTTTTTTTATTGTGCGAAAAAACTGTTTCGAATTAACGCATTAGTAAACTACGCGGCCTCGCCCAAAACGGAAACGGTGATGCCGACGACCACATCGGCATGCATCGCGATCTTGAGTTGCGTGTCGCCCACCATCTTGATCGGGCCCGCCGGCATGCGTATCGCAGCCTTGGGCACGTCGTGACCCTGCTTCTTCAGCGCGTCGGAGATGTCACCGTTGGTGACGGAGCCAAACAATTTGCCATCGACGCCGGCCTTCTGCGTGATCTGCACCATCAGGCCATCGAGCTTCGCGCCGTCGGCTTGGGCTTGCGCCAGCGCGTCGTTTTGCGCTTTTTCGAGTTCGGCGCGGCGCTTTTCAAACTCCGCCAGGTTGGCCGTGGTGGCACGCTTGGCCTTGCCGTGCGGAATCAGGAAATTGCGCGCGAAACCGTCCTTCACCTTGACCACATCGCCGAGCTGGCCGAGGTTGACAATTTTTTCGAGTAGTATGATTTGCATAACGGCTCCTTAGTGCAGATCGGTATAGGGCAACAGGCCCAGAAAGCGCGCGCGCTTCACCGCCACTGACAACTGGCGCTGATACTTGGCTTTAGTGCCCGTGATGCGCGCGGGGATCAGCTTGCCGTTTTCGTTGATAAAATCCTTGAGAAGCGCGATATCCTTATAGTCGATTTGCGCGATCTTCTCGGCAGTGAAGCGACAGAACTTGCGGCGGCGAAACAACGCATTGCCGCGCTTTTTATTCTTGTCATTCAGCTTGCCCTTACCTTTTCCAAACCTGCCTTTTCCACCCATGGCCATGATCGGTATCCTTTATCTCTGGTTGCTTGAAGCAATATTCAGTATGTTCGTTACGTGCAAAATGATTTGTGTGCCGCCACGGCTTTTTTTCGCGAGAAACCCACTCACCTGTACCGCCGCACCTGCCTTGAATTTTGACAGCGCGGTGGCAATTTCACCGATACCCACACACCCTGCTTCGCATTCGACCTGCCGCTGCATGCCGGCTTCGGTTTGCGTCGAACTGTGCTGCAACTGAAAACGCACCAGCGGCAGTCCGGCGGGGGTATGACGTAAAGGTTCTATCGAGGCGATGATCCCTGAAAGCGTAACCGTGTTGGCTTGCAATGCAATGTTACGCGGGGCTACGCTGCGGGTTGTTCCGCAGGCGCCGCAGCCGGCCTCGGCGCGTCGTCGGGCGAACGCGGCCGCTCTTCACGCATCATCGGCGACGGCGTGGTCACCGCTTCGCTCATGGACACGGTTAGATGGCGCAACACCGCGTCGTTGAACTTGAACGCGTGTTCCAGTTCGACCAGTGTCTCGTTATCGATTTCGATGTTCATCAGCACGTAATGTGCCTTGTGCATCTTTTGCATGGGAAAGGTCATCTGGCGACGGCCCCAGTCCTCATGGCGATGGATTTTGCCACCACGCCCGGTAATCATCTGGGTGTAGCGCTCGACCATGCCGGGCACCTGCTCACTCTGGTCCGGATGGACGATAAACACGACTTCATAATGTCGCATGAATAAATCTCCTTATGGGCTTTGATACTGCTGGATTGGGCCTCCCGTTATGCGGGACGGTGAGGCAAGGATTAAATACTTGAAAAAACCAATAAAATCAAAAACATATCGCCTTAAATAAAGCCAAAGCGAGGCGCGGATTATACAGTAATTCCTTGATCTTTCAAGCGCTTATGCGGCACTTGCTGCTTTGCGCAAGGTTGCCAAAGACGGCCGAGAGGTCAGCCACGGTCAAAATACCAAGGCTATCCCGGCGGAAACGCGGTTATCCCCGCTTTGGCGGGTGCCGCCGTCGCGCAACACGTGCGCCACATCCACGCGCAGACTGAGCTGCTTGCCGTAATGCACGCGCAAGCCGAGCCCTACATCCGCGATCGTGCGGCTGGTCACTTCGCCGGGCAAGGCCTGATTGCGGGATACCGTGCCGGCATCGTAGAACCCCACGGCACGCACGCGGAAACCCTCGGACAGGCCCACAGTGCGCGCGAGATCCGGGGTAAATACCTCAAACTGTGCGCTGGCGCCCTTGTCATTGGAAACTTCGCGCACCAGGTAACCGCGCAACGATTCCGGGCCGCCCAAGCCAAACTGCTCGCCCACGACCAGCGCATCACGCGTGTATTGGCCGTTCAAGGCAGCCCGAGCCTGCCAATCCTTGGCAAAGCTGGTGACTGCACTCGCGCTGTAACGGAAAATTTTGTAATGGTCATTGGCATTAAATCGCGAACGTAGAAAATCTGCGGCCTTGCCGTCGTTACTGCCCGGAATATTGGTCGATACCCCGGCGCTGTAATGTACTTCGGACGCCGAACCCTTGACCGAACCGGCGTAGACAAGACTGACCGGCGCCACGGTAATATCCGGCACCAAGCTAATGCCAGCGACCGTGACGTCGTTGTGGTACGCGCGATAGTCGATGCCGAACGTCAGCTTCTGATCGGCAGTTCCTAACTTCGGCAAATAATAATTCCAGCGCGCGCCGAATATCGTGCCGCTGCCGGCGACATTAAACAGCCCCTGTACCGTGCCGGAGTTCACGTCGGAGTAGCCAGCGAACACATCCATCGAACTATTTAGGCGGTAATACGGCGCATGATACCCCACGCCGAAAATGCTCACCTTGTTAGGTTGCGTGGGCAGGGCAATTGCATCAAAACCCGTTGTGAATGAAATGGTTAAGGTGTTGGACTTGTACTTTTTAGCGAAGCTGTGTAGTTTTCTGTCTTTTTGGAGTGGCGATGGAGACAGAAAAGCCCCTGAGTCTTGCCGAAGCGTTTTCGATCA
>CANIID010000107.1 GCA_947467315.1 Betaproteobacteria bacterium
CATCGGCACGGCCACCGGCGTGAACCCGATGGTGTGCGGGCTGGCGGTGATGATCGGCGGCGATGCGGTGCTTTACTATCCGGCGCAGAGCGTGTCATCGCTCGCGGTGTACGAGCGCGGATTTTTAAGCGCGCCGGAGATTTTTAAATTCGGCGTGTGGATGACGTTGATCGCAATCGCGGTGGTGCTCCTGGTGGCCTTGCCGTATTGGGCGGCGGTGGGAGTAGCGTTGTACGCCCCGTAGCATAACGATAAAATATCAATAAAAACATATAGTTATATTACTGTTCGGTAGTGCGGTTCAAGACAGGCAGACTCACCAGTGTGAAATAATGATGCCTATGCCGAATGTGCAACCATGAAATCATTCGCCGCCCTTTTTGCGTTTCTTCTGAGCGCGTCGGTGTTCGGCGCGCTCCCCGGCGTTACGGAGTTCAGCACAACGCCTGAAAAAATCAGTGATGCCGAACTGTCGGGCTTGCTGCGCGCGCACGTTGCCGCCGCCGACGTAGTCGCCATCGGCGAAACGGTGCATGGCTCATCCGGGTTATTGAGAGTACAGACGCGGCTTATACGTTACCTGGTGACCAACCACGGGCTACGGTTAATCGTCTGGGAAAATCCAACGTTACGCAGCCTTGAATTTTCGCGCTGGGTTTCGTCCTGCACCCAAACCAAAACGTCGGCGCCTATCGCGGTGCTCTACATGCCGACCACCGCAGACTTGCCCTTGTGGGACTGGGTGTGTGATTACAATCTTGCGCACCCCCATGATCCAATTATGTTCAGAGGCATGGATATTTGGGATCGCCCGTGGGAACACTACGCGCGTATCCGGGCGTTGATCCCGCGCGTGGGCATGGATTCCCTGCTACTTAGACGCATTGAAGCGTCTTGCCCGGCGCGGCAAGCAACGTCGTGGCCCGAGATCGAGATTATTTTTGCAACACCACAACACGACGGAAAGTTGTTTCCCCAAGCGGGTTACGAACAATGTCGCAGCCATTTGGCCGCGCTGCTTGAAACAGCAAGACAATCCGGCATCGACAAATTGAAGCAAAAGGACACAGGGTCCGAGGAGGCGTTTGAACTGGCGATTTCGGCTTCGACCCTGCTGGGTTGGCTGGGGTTTTACCACCACGAACGGTCGGACGATATCCTGAGCTGGAACGAGCGCGATCAGGCGCAAGGCAGAAATCTGATGCTGGTGATGGAAAAACACCGAGCCACGCAGGCGATCCTGTCCGCGCACACCAGCCATGTGACGCACAATCGTTCGCCGGCGGACTGGTGGGGCTATGGCGATCTGAAATCCGGTGTTTACTTTTTTACCGCATTGACACGGAAGAAGCTTTTCAATATCGCGCTCACCGCCTACCGCGCGGGCGGCACACAGGGAGAATGGTCGCTACCTGTCGCCCGCAACTCTCTGGACAGAAAACTGCACGTTGCCGGACATGCCTTGTCGTTTTTCACTTCGCAGGCCGCTTTTTTGTCGGCGCATGCAACGTGGTGGATGCAGAATCAGAATTTTCCAGGGCCTTACGAAAGCGGCGTTGAAATTAAACCGAAGGATCACTTCGATGCCTTTATCTTTTTTAACCAGTCGCCCCTCGACAAGGCTTTACCGCAACGACCGATGTGGCAACCTTGAAATCGTCGCCCGGCTCAATATGCATGTAACCCGCGCATTGGCCATGCCGCGGATGAGGGCCGAATAGTAGAATGGCAAATAGAGAGCAGGACTGTGAACACAAGCGGAACATGACACACAACACCACCATCCAGTTACTTAGCGCAGGCGCCATCGAACCCGGACTCGTCGCGGCCGTCGCCTACTACAACGCACGCGGCACGGCGCCGGTTCACATCACCTGGGCCACCACGCCGGCAATACGCGGGCGCCTCGCGGATGGTGAAAATGAGGGTGATGTTTTCGACATCGTGCTTGCGTCCGTCGACGCCATCGATGATTTCTCGCGCCAACAAAAAGTGGATGGAAACAAACGCGTGGCGGCCGGCCGCGTCGGCGTGGGCGTGTTCGCGCGCAACGATGTAGCCGTGCCCGATGTGTCGAGCGTGGACGCGATAAAGCAGGCCGTGTTGAGCGCCGAATCGGTGGTATTCAATCGCGCGTCCAGCGGGCTTTACGTCGAAACCCTGATGAAACAACTGGGCTTGTATGAACGGATACTCGCCAAAACCAAACGCTTCGACAACGGCCCCGCGATGATGGAGCACCTGATCAACGGCAAAGGACGCGAGATCGCGTTCGGCGCCATTATCGAAATCCTGATGTTCCGCGATCAGGGCCTCAAGCTCGCCGCCCCGCTGCCGCCCGAGGTGCAAAATTGGACGTATTACGCCGCCGCGCCGATGCTGGCCGCACCGAACGCGGCGGGCGCGCAGTCGTTTCTGGATTATCTGGCGTCGGCGCCAGTGAAAGCGTTGTTCGCCGCACACGGCATCGAGTAATGCGCCCTATGCGCCGTTCCCGATTCTGACTACGGCAGCGGCAGCAACGGCATCTGATCCGGCGCGATCTGCTGATCGATCGCGGCGAAAATCACCGAGGTCATCGCATAGTTCGACATCAGCGCGATCATATGCACCAGCCGGCGCTGGCCGAGGACACGCATCGCGCGCGCGTAAGTCTCCGCACTCACTCGCTTGCCGTCAAACAGTTCGCGGCCGAACGCAATGATGGTGGCCTCCGGCTCGGCAACGCCGTCGATGGGTTTGCGGTGCTTGACGATATCGATGACCTTCGGGTCGGCACCGGCGAGCAACGCGCGCGGCTCGTGCGCGGTCCACTCCTTCTGGCAATCGTTGGCGCGGGCGGTCACCAGGATGGCGAGCTCGCGCAACGGACGCGCCAGCCCGAGTTCGTTATTGCGCAAATTCCAGTTCAGCTCGCGCACGTGTTCGATCACCTCGGGCATGTGCAGCCAGAAGCCGGTGGGGCCGCGCAGGCTCGCGCGCAGCTTGCTGCCGGGGCGCACCATCGTGTCGTACACGCCGCGCCCGCGTTCATCGAGATCGTCGCGGCACACCGGCGGCAGGCGTGACGACGAGTCGTGATTTACATCAGGGGGATACGCGCGCGTGGTCGGCGTATCCGGCGTCGGCTCGTTGCCCCATACCTTGGGTTCCATGCGCGTTCCTTTCGCATCAAAAGTTCGCGCGAGTTTAGCATCGCGTGCCGGGGCGCGGCATTGCTTACCATGAAGCGGTATGCTTCAATCGTTGCTCTCTGGAAACCACGCCGCGCATGTCGCCTATTCTGAACGCTCGCATCGTCGCCACCGTTGCGCTCATCGCCGTTGCAGGCGGTGCGCAAGGACAAACCTACCCTTCCAAGACCGTGCGCATCGTCACCTCCGGTGTCGGCGGCGCGGGTGATGTGGTATCGCGCCTGATCGCGCAGGGCATTTCCGCAGGGCTCGGTCAGCAGGTCATCGTGGACAACCGTTCCAGCGGCGCGATCCCGGTTGAAGTCGCGGTCAAGGCGCGGCCCGATGGTTACACGATGCTGGTCTACGGCAGCACGGTGTGGCTCGGCCCGTTCCTGCGCGCGAACGCGCCCGACCCGCTGCGCGACTTAATGCCGGTGACACTGGCGGCAACCGCGCCCAACATACTGGTGGTGCATCCGTCGTTGCCGGTGAAGTCGGTGAAGGAGTTGATCGCACTCACACGCAGCCGACCGGGCGCGCTCAACTACGCCATTACGGGCACCGGATCGTCACCGCATCTCGCGGCGGAACTGTTCCGCTCGATGGCGCGCGTGGAGATAGTGCGCATCGGCTACAAGGGTGCCGGCGCGGCACTGGCCGATCTGATCGGCGGCCAGGTGCAGATGACCTTTGCCACCGCAGGGTCCGTAATGCCGATGCTGAAATCCGGGCGGCTGCGCGCACTGGGCATGTCGAGCGCCAAACCGTCGGCGCTGTTGCCCGGCCTCACGCCCATCGCGGCGGCAGGCCTGCCGGGCTATGAATCGGTATCGACCTCCGGCGTGTTCGTGCCTGCGGGAACGCCAGCAGCGTTGGTGCAGCGCCTGAATGCAGAGATCGTTCGCTTTTTGCATTCAACCGAGGCCAAAGAAAAGTTTCTGAGCGTCGGTGTCGAATCCGCGGGCACCTCGCCGGAGCAACTGACCATAACAATGAGCGCTGAAATGTCACGTATGGGCAAAGTCATTCGGGATGCCGGTATCCGCGAGGATTAATTCTCGGCGAGGGGCGCGCTGGCATTCCAGAGCCGCAGGCTGATTCATGGCGTGTTCCAGCGTGTGCCGAACGTCAGATGGTTTTGTCCCTCTTCATGGTGGTAGTCCAGCCAGTCGGCAAAGCGGCGGATCATCACCAACCCCAGCCCGCCCTCGGGGGCTTCCGCCAGTGTTTTCGGCAATAGGCGTTGCGGCGCTGACAGCGGATTAAACGGCATGCCCGCATCCGATACGGTCACGCTGGCCTTGCTGCCGTCCTGATCGCGCGTGACCTCGACCAACAGTTTGATTGGCGCCGATAGCGCGGTCGTGCCGCCATGCGTGATGACGTTCGCCAGCACTTCGTTCAGGCAAAGCTCAAGTCGCTCGGCCAACGCCTGCGGGACATCATGCTGACGACAGGTCGTGACGAGCCATGCCGACGCGCGCCGCACTTCCGTACCGTTGACGCCATTAGCGCCAATGGTAAGTTCGTCATGCCGTGACGACCCAGCCCTTGCGCGACTCACGGATCAGGCAAGCGCTGCCTTTTCGGCATCGGCGGAGTTGCCGAATACCGGAATCAAATCACTGATCCCGGTGGCGTCGAGACTCATCCGGACCGTCGAACCGTCATTGACCACCAACACCATTTTGCCGCCACGCCGCTGCACGGCCTTGGCGCAGACAATTAATGTGCGTATGCCGATGGAGGCGAGAAATTTGAGGGCAGACAAATCGACCACCACACCTTTTTTCGGCGCGGCGGTCAACACCTCAAGCTGCGCGGCCACCGAGTCGGTACCCGGCATATCGAGACGGCCGTTGACTACGATTCGGCGCAGGTTTTCTCCGATGTCGTTGTAGCTGATGGACATGATCATTCCTCCCCTTTTTGAACACAGCGCAGCGATAAGTATGACATAGGCCCGTGTGGCCCGTTCCAGTAGGCGCGTGAAGCGCTACGGCGACTGCGGCGGAACATTAGCGTCCTTGATGACCTTCGCCCATTTGCGAATTTCCGCTGCCAAAAATTTCTCAAACTCTTCCGGCGTGCTACCTACGGGCTCCGCGCCTTCGCTGGATAACCGCGTACGCACCGCCGGCAGACGCAGTGCGCCTGCCACGTCCGTCTGCACCTTGGTCAGAATCGCCGGCGGCGTGCCTGCGGGCGCGAGCAGTGCATACCAGCCGGTGACATCAAATTCGGGAAAGCCCGATTCGGCAAGCGTCGGCAGGTCGGGCCGCAACGGCGAACGCTGCGCGCTGGTCACAGCCAGCACACGCAGCCGCCCACTCTTGATGTGGGCAATCGCGGCGGCAAAGTTGTTGAACATTGCCTGCACCTGCCCGGCCATGAGATCGACGTTCGCCGGGCCCGCGCCTTTGTACGGCACGTGAACCCAATCCACTTTCGCCATAGTCTTGAAAAGCTCGAAACCCAGATGCGGGCCGCTGCCGTTGCCCGACGAGGCGTAGCTCAACTGCCCCGGCCTTGCCTGCGCGAGCGAGATCAACTCGCGCACGCTTTTCGCGGGCAGCGAGGGATGAATGGTGAGGATAAACGGGTACTGCGCCATCAACGACACCGGCGCGAAGTGGGCGACCGTGTCGTAGGGCAACTGGCGATACAACGACAGGTTAATGGCGTGGATCGCAATCACCACCAGCAGCGTGTGGCCATCCGGCTTGGACTTCGCACCGAAGTCGGTGGCGATAATGCCGTTGGCGCCCGGACGGTTATCCACGATCACCGGCTGGCCCCACGTCTCGGTGAGTCTTTGCGCGACCGTGCGCGAGACCAGATCCGTGCCGCCGCCCGGCGGAGACGGAATGACGATGCGCACGGCGCGGTTTGGAAAGCCAGCCTGTGCCGCCGACTCGTTAGGTGTCAGACTTATCGCCGCGCTGAGTAACGCGCAGGCGGTGATGCGCGCAGGAGTCACTTAAGCCTCACCACACGCCACCCCATCGTGGCTCGCCATAAAGTGCAGCAGATGCGACGCGCAAGCCGCGCGGTGGGTGTAATGAACCATGTGATAAGGCGTCGGCAGATGGACGATGCGCAAGTCGCGCACATTTTCGCGCAGCAACTTCTCCTGCTCCGCGCTGGTGATAGCGCCTGCGGTGGGATACAAGCCGAGCACCGGCGCCTGGATGCGCGGCAAAAAGCTTGCCGCGCTGGCGCTGTTGACGAGCTTTGCGTAGGCCAGTTGCACGTCGGGGCGGCCCTTGGCGTATTCGGCGCTGTACCAATCGACCAGTCCGGGGTCGGCGTCGGGCGGAAAGCGCGTGCTCGCGTTGGTGGCCTTGAGCCAGGCCTCGCGTCCCATCGCCTGCATTGCGGCGATACGCGAGGCATGCCCCATCGAATAGGATTCCTTCGCCTTGTCGTTGATATACACCGGCGTTGACACCAGCGTCAGCGTGCGCACGCGCTCGGGATGCATCGCGCTGAACGCCAGCCCCATGATGCCGCCCATCGATTCACCGCAAAAATGCACCGACGGCGCGCCGATCGCATCGCAGATCGCCGCCAGATCATCGACCAGCGTTTCGACCGTGACGCCCTGCTCCAAATCAAAATCGGCGGACGACGCACCAAGCCCACGCGCGTCCGGGCGCACCACCTTGTAGTAGCGGCTGAGATACGGCACCCAGCTATACCAGAAGCGCGACGAGCGGCCATTGCCATGCTGCAACAACAGATACGGCGCGTTTTTCCACGGGTCGGTATGATCGTCAATGACGTAATGCAGTTGCGGTTTACCCGCGCGTTTCAGATCAGGCATGTGTGCGGCTTCGTTGTGGTTGGCATGGTGGTTGGTGTGCGGGTTTGCTGTTGCGGCAAGTATAGCGGGGAGGCCTCGGCGTAGAATGTTCGATGTGCATGCGTGCGCCGCGTTTTGTTTGTGCACTTGAAATCATGTCACGCCGCTGCGAACGACGTTCCGTTCCGCGCCCCAATACCGCGAAGGCTCATGCCAGTATGGCGCGATGTAAGTATTTGTTTTTATTAAATAACTTTACAATACTCCCATGCCATTTCTAAAATCGCACAAAGAAAACGCCGGACCCGCCGAGGTGTTTAATGCGTACCCGGAGGTTTACCGCCACTGGGCACAGATGGGTGAGGCACTCATCAACGGGCCATCGCCGCTGTCGCCCGGCGAGCGCGAAATGATCCAAGGCTTTGTGGCCGGGCTGCTCAATTGCAAGTTCGCCTACGTCGCGCATAGCGCGGCCGCAGTCGCACGCGGCATCGCGCCTGGTACGGTCGAAAAGCTGGTGGCGGATATCGCCAGCGCACCGGTGAACGAAAAATTAAAACCGCTGATGGCTCTGGTTAAAAAGCTGGTACTGGCACCCACTGAAGTGTCGCAAAGCGACGCCGATGCCGTGTTCGCCGCCGGCTGGGACGAGCAGGCCTACCACAGCGCGGTCGCCGTCACCGCACGCATGACGTTCATGTCGAAAATCATTCACGGCCACGGTTTTATACCGATGAGCCCCGAGCGCGCCAAGGTGAACGCCGAGCATCGCGCGAAGACGGGCTATGTAGGACTTTACCCGCGCCTTGGGCAGAAGTAAGGCGTGCTGCGGAAGTTTGTTATGCTGCGAAGCTCATTCGCAATACATGCAAAGGATCGGCTATGGCAATCACGTTGCGCGGAGTTTGTGCTATCACTGCGGCTACGCTGGCACTGGCAAGCGCCTCGGCGAGCGCGCAGGATTATCCGATGAAGCCACTGCGCTTCATCGCGCCGAACCTGCCGGGCGGGCCCACGGATATCCTCGCACGCCTGATCGGCCAAAAGCTCGCCGAGAGCATGGGCCAGCCGGTGATCGTGGAGAATCGTTCGGGCGCCGGCGGCAATATCGGCACGGAAGTAGCTGCCAAAACGCCGCCGGACGGCTACACGCTGGTGACGGGTAACAACGCCACCTTCGGCGCGAACGCCAGTCTCTACAAACATCTTGGCTTTGATCCGATTAAAGACTTTGCGCCGATTGCGCTGGTGGGCACGCAGCCGAACATACTGGTGGTGAATCCCGCGCTGCCGGTGCATAACGTCAAGCAACTCATCGCGCTCGCCAAGGCGCGTCCGGGCGAGCTGAACTACGCCGGCTCGGGCATGGGCGCCGCGGCGCATCTGTCGGCGGAGTTGTTCAACAGTATGGCCGGCGTGCGGATCGTGCATGTGCCGTACAAAAGCGCCGCGCCCGCGCTGGTGGATGTGATTGCGGGCCAATGCCAGCTCATTTTCGCCACCTCGCTGTCGGTGATCCCGCATATCAAGTCGCAAAAAGTGCGTGCGTTGGCGGTGACCAACGCCAAACGCTCACGCCTGATGCCGGAGTTGCCCACCATCGCCGAAGCCGGCGTGCCGGGATTCGAAGCCACCACGTGGCATGGCGTGCTGACCACCGGCGGCACGCCCGTAGCCATCGTCAACAAATTGAATGGCGAGATCAATCGCATCCTGCAAATGCCCGATGTGCGCGACCGCCTCGGCGCGCTGGGCGCGGAAATCATCGGCGGCACGCCGAAAGAATTCGCCGATCACATCCAGCGTGAAATTCCCAAGTGGGCGAAAGTGATTAAGGATGCCGGCGTGCGGCTGGAATAGGTTGGCGCCCGGTTGCAGCGCGGTTTCAACGATAATGCCGCCTTCGACTAACGCGTGACACTTTGGAGACGCCGCGATGACCGCCACCCACACCCACCCCGCCATACGCGAACGGCCGCTGGCCGAGGTGAAGGCTGAGATCGCCCGGCGCGCGGGACATTGGAATCCGCTCGACGGCATACGCCCCGAAGACGCGGCAAAGGTTTCGGCGGCGCTCACCAGTCTGGACCGCGACGAATGGGCGCGTGAGTGGTCAAGGTTCGGCGCGCAATACGAAGCCGAGGCCGACACACTCGAAAAAAGCGGCGGCCCGGGCGCGGCGTGCCGCGCGTTGTATGAACAGGCCTTCCATTATTTTCGCGTCGCCCGCTACCCGTGCGCGGGCTCGCCCGGACAGCAGCAGGCGTACCGCGATTCGCTGCGCGTGTTTCGCAAGGCCGCGCGCTATTTTGATCCGCCGCTGGAAATCATTGAGGTGCCATTCGGCAACCACAAGCTGACCGCTTATCTGCAAGTGCCGCCGGGCGTGCCGCGCCCGGCGGTGGTGATGCACTGGGGCGGCGTCGATGGCTGGAAGGAAGATCGCCAGCGCGTGAACGCGCGCTTCATCAAGGCGGGCATGGCGGCATTCGCCATCGATATGCCGGGCACGGGCGAGAGCCCGGTGCGCTTCACCGACGCGGACGCCACGCGCACGTTCTCGGCGCTGATCGACTATTTACATACCCGTAAAGACATCGACGCCAGTCGTTTGGGCGTGTGGGGCGGCAGCTTCGGCGGTTACTGGGCCGCGAAGCTAGCGCACGTCGAGGCGGCGCGCTTGAAGGGCGCGGTGTTTCACGGCAGCAACGTGCATTTCGGCTTTCAGGAAAACTGGCTGCGCCCGGCGCTGACGGAAAAAGCGGCGGCGGCGATCTTCGGCCCCATTGGCTTGTTTCAGGCGCGCAGCAAAGCGATGGGGGTGGCGACACTCGACGAATTTTTGAAAGTCGCGCCATCGCTCTCGCTGATGCAACAAGGGCTGCTCGATCAGCCTTCCGCGCCGCTGTTGTGCGTCAACGGCAAGCTCGACGATCAGGCGCCGATAGAGGACATCTACCTGCTGATGGAGCACGGCACGCCGAAAGAGGCGCGCATCTATCCCAAGGGCGGTCACATGGGACGCGGCGGCGGCGTGCGCGACGAAGAGATCGCGGACATGATCACCGCGTGGCTGAACCTGCGGCTGGCGCGGTAGCGGCCTCGTCATGCGCCGCGGCATCACTTGCGCCGGTGTGGCGGTCGTTGCACTGGCGGCGCTGACGGTTGCCGCGTCCGCGCAACCCTATTCCACCTATCCCACCAAGACGGTGCGCGTCATCGTGCCCACCGCCGCCGGGGGCAATCCGGATTTCGTCGCACGGCCCGTGCTTCAAAAAATGAGCGAGAGCCTGAAACACACCTTCTTCATCGACAACCGGCCGGGCGCGGCTGGCATCATCGGGGTCGAGCTGGCGATTCGTGCGGCGCCCGACGGATATACCCTGCTGTTCGCCGCGCGCGGCCACATCGCCACGCCGCCCGCGCTGCACGAGAAGCTGCCCTACGACGCCACGCGCGACCTCGCGCCCATCTCGCGTCTGGTGGACGCGCCGCTGGCGCTGTTCGTCAATCCGTCTTTGCCGGCGCGCAGCGTGCGCGAACTGGTGACGCTGGCTCGGGCGCGACCGCGCGAGCTCACCTATGCAAGCTTCGGTGTGGGCAGCTCCACGCACTTCACCACCGAAGCCTTCAGCGCCGCGACCGGCATTCGTCTGGTTCACGTGCCGTACAAAGGCAGCGCGCCGGCCGCCACCGCGCTGCTGGCCGGCGAGGTGATGCTGGGCTTCGACGCATTGCAAGCGACGTTGCAACATGTGCGCACGCGGCGTCTGCGCGCGCTCGCGATCGGCGCGGACCGCCGCATTGCCGTCGCGCCCGATCTGCCGACTTTCGCCGAAGCCGGAACGCTGGGCTTTACGGATGTCGCGTGGTACGGGCTTTTCGCGCCGGCGCAAGTGCCGCACGAGGTCATCGCCAAGCTGCATGCCGAGGCGATCAAGGCGCTGGCGGCGCCCGATATCCGCGAGCATTTCGAGCGCGCCGGCATGCTGCTCGTCGGCAATACGCCCGCGCAGTTCACGCAGCAGGTGCGCAACGACATCGCGCGTTATGCCAAGATTGCGCGTGAGGCGGGCATACGGGCGGAGTAGACGAAAGCGGACAGCGGCGGGGCATCAGGCGCGCGCCGGTTCATCGCCCGACGATGCCCGCCTGCTTAATCACCTTCGCCCACTGATTTTGTTCGGCACGTATCAACGCGGCGAACTCCGCAGGCGTGCTGCCCATCGCCTCCGAACCGTCGGCGGCAAGACGCGACGCCAGCGCCGGTGACTTCATGATTCTTGCGCTCTCATTGGCGATGCGATCCACCGCGGCCTTGGGCGTATGCAACGGCGCAGCCAATCCATACCAGTTCACCACCACCACGCCGGGCACGCCGGCCTCGGCAAAGGTGGGAATATCCGGCAGCGCGGCCACGCGTTTTGCGGTGGTGACCGCCAGCATGCGCAGGCGTCCCGCCTCCACCAGCGGGACCGACGTAATCGTGGTGAGCCACGACGCTTCCACGTTACCGCCGACCAGGTCGGCGATGGCCGGGGCCATGCCCTTGAACGGGATATGCGTCATGCGCGTAGCCGTCGCCAACTGAAACAATTCGCCGGCCATGTGGATGGGGCTGCCGATGCCCGATGACGCAAAGTTCAGCGGGTTAGGATTCGTGCGCAGATGCTGCACAAACTCCGCCAAGGATTTCACCGGGATTTTGGGGTGGATTACCAGCACATAACCTTGCGCGCTCACCAGCGACACCGGTGTCACGTCGCGCGCCATGTTAAACCGCGACGGATACAACAACGGGTGTATCACCGTGGTAGCCGAGAGCATCATCAGCGTGTTGCCGTCGGGCGCTGCGGCGGCCAGCGTTTCAAGCGCGGGTAGGCTGCCGGCGCCGGGGCGGTTTTCCACCACGATGTTCTGCGCCAGCCGCTCGCCGAGCCGCTGCGCAATGCCGCGCGAAATGGTATCGATGCTGCCGCCGGCGGCGGTGCCGACGATGATGCGCATCGGGCGGGTTTGCTGGCCGTGGGCGTGTGGCGGTATCGCTGCGAGCAGCATGCCCAGCAAACCGTAGCGAAGTGAATTTTTCAAAATAGTTTGCACCGTTCGAACCAAGAACCCGTAGGGTGGGCACGATTTTTGTGCCCACGCGTCACCCTGCGGACGTGGGCACAAAACCCGTGCCCACCCTACGTTGCTATTCCATCCGCACCTCGGTATTCAACATCTGATCCGAACGCAGCACCACTTGTTCGGACTTGAGTTTTTGAATGTCAGCAGCGGTATACCCCAGCGTCGCGAGGATCGTGTCGGTGTGTTCGCCCAGATTGCCCGGCGGCTCGCGCACTTCAAAATCGGCGGTCTGCCCCATGCTGATCGGCAGCTTCGGCAATTTGAATTGTTTGTCACCCACTTTCAGATTCATCCAGCGGTTGCCTTCGTTCATCTGCTTCTCGTTGATGAGGTCCATCGGCGTGTTCACCGGCGAAAACGGCACCAGCGCCTTGTAGAGCCTTTGCGCCACCTCGTCATAGGGCAGCGTTTCCACCACGGCTTTAACGCGCTCGGCGATGCGCGGTTTCTGCGCGCTGCGTTTTCGATTGCTGTTGAATTCAGGCAATTTTTTCCAGTCGTCGAAACCCAGCGCATCGCACAACCCCGCCCAGTGGCGGTTGCCGGTCACCGCTATGAATATCTGCTTTTCGTCGATGGTCGGAAACAGCCGATACACGCCCCAGCCCATGGTGTCGCCCATGCCGCTGCTACGTGTGCCGCGCGGCTGCGGATTAACGCCGCTCATCTGCGCGCCGGTGATGTACTGGCTCACCCAGAACACGATGGTTTCGTAGAGACCTGCTTCGATGTTGTCGCCGACGCCGGTTTGCTCGCGACGATACAGCGCGGACAGGATGCCGATCACGCCATAGGTCGCCGCACCGATGTCGGTGATCGACGCGCCCGCGCGCATCGGCTGATCTTTCATGCCCGTGAGGTAAGCAAGGCCGCCCGCCATCTGCGCCAGTTCGTCCAGAAACGGGCGATCCGCATACGGGCCGGGCAAAAAGCCTTTCACCGAGCAGTAAATTATGCGCGGATTTATTTTTCGGCCCCACGCGTAATCCAGCCCCAGGCGCTTTAACGCCCCCGGCGCGAAGTTGTCGAACACCACGTCCGATTGCGCCACCAGTTGCTCGAAAATCTTTTTGCCGCCGGGCTTGCGTAAATCCAGCGCGAGATATTTTTTGTTGCGATTGAACGAGTAAAACGTCTGGCCGTTGTTGCCATGGCTGCGCGCGGTATCGCCGGTTTCCGGATGTTCGATCTTGATCACATCGGCGCCCAAGTCGCCGAGAATCAGGCCGCCACTGGGGCCGGCGACGATGTGACTGAGTTCGAGAACTTTTACGCCAGCGAGCGGCAGCTTTTGTTTATCCAAACTCATGCCTTTCCACCCGCCACGCGCACCGGCGCCGCGCTTTCGCCTGCTTGGAACTCCGGCCGTTGATAACTCGTGATCTGCTGTTTCCACGGCGATGCCGCGCCTTCATACGCCTTGGGCCCCAGAATAAAATGCCGTGCCTGCGCCAGCGTTTCAATGCGCGGCATGTCCATCGGATACAGCTTGTCGAAGCGCGGGCGCGGCCCGGCCTTGGAGACAAAACCATACAACGGATGCCCCACCACTTCTTCCGCCAGCCACACCGCCTCGATCAACTTGTAAAGATCAACGCCGGTGTGGATGCCCATTTCTTCGAGCATGTGCATCAGGTCTTCGGTGGCGATCATCATCGCGGCCTGCCCATTGCCGCAGTATGGGCAGCCCGCCATGCCGCCAATCGACGTTTGTAAACGCAGGGTGTCGCTGCTGTCCATCACGCGCAGCGCGGCATAAACAGACGCGAGCGCGGTGCCGCGTGCGTTGTGCAGATGCAGATTGAAATCGGTGATCGACGGCCAGCGCTCCTTCACTGCGGCGAGGGTACGCTCGACCTGGTGCGGCATGTTCCAGCCCATCGCATCCGAGAAGCCGATGCGCGTCACGGTCATGCCCGCGTCGGTCCAATGCTGAACCATGCGGTCAAACATATTCATCAGTTGTTCGAGCGACACGTCGCCGATCCAGTTGGAGCCGAACGCATTGCTGATCGACATGCAACCTTCGGTGGCGCCTGCGGCGCGCGCCTGCTGCACGGTTTTCGGCCACGCCGCGATTTGCTGCGCCTGCGTGCGGTTGGTGTTGCGTTGCGCGAACACATCGCACATATCGACGCGCGTGGCGAACTCCAGTGCCTTCTGCGACAGCGGCGGCGTGTAGGCCTTCGCGCGGTCGCGGCCCATGTCGTTTAACGCGGTATACACGTAGCGCACGCCGGGCGCGGGTTTGAAGCGCGTGACCAACTCATCGGTGGTGGCCATCTGCGGCGTCCACTTCGGGCTGACGAAAGAGCCGACCGCGATTTCTTTCAGGCCGGTTTCAGACAGCGCGTCGAGCAGGCGCACCTTGGCGTCCACCGTGATGTCTGGACTTTCGATCTGCAAGCCGTCGCGCATGCCTTCTTCGGTATGAATAATTTTCGGATAGCCGCTCATGATTTCACCTGTAGGTATATGTTTATAAACGATATTTAAATCTGTGGCTCGATGATGCCTTTTTGTTCGAGCAAAGGATAGATGCCGCCAGCTTGCAACAAATCGAGCAGTTTGGTTGGCAGTATTTTTGCACGCAGCGGCTGGCCGCGGGTTACGTTGTTTATCGTGCCATCGTGAAAATTCACCCGCGCGATTTCGCCTTCGGTAAACAACGCCATCACGCCCGGACACTCCATCGCCGGAAACGCGTAGTTGATGCAGTTGCGAAAAAACAGGCCATTGATCGACTCGGCGATGACACACGCGACGCCCAGCATTTTCAGCGAACGCGACGCCGGCCGGCTGGAACCCATGCCGAAATTCTTGCCCGCGATAATGATATCGCCGGGGCGCATCTCATCCACCCAGCCGGGACGGTTGGCCTTGAACGCGAGCTTTGCCTGCTCCGCCGCGCTGAGATAAATCGAGCCGCTGGGGATGATGAGATCGGTGTTGATGTTGTCAGGAAATTTCCAGACGCGAGCTTCGAACTTCAGGTTCATTGCAGGCTCACTGTAAAAATTCACGCGGATCGGTAATCACCCCGCGGATCGCCGAGGCCGCCACCGTCGCCGGCGAGCCCATGAAAATACGCGCGCTGGTTTCGCCCATGCGCCCCTTGAAATTGCGCGTGGATGACGTGATGCAGGTTTCGTTCACGCCCAGCACGCCCATGTGCGTGCCACCGCAGGCGCCGCAGGTGGCATTGGTCACCACTGCGCCCGCGTTGGCGAGCGTGGTGATAATGCCCGCTTCGCTCGCCGCGCGATACACCGCCTGCGATGCGGGGGTCACAATAAAACGCACTTTTTTATCCACCCGCCTGCCGCGCACCACCTCTGCCGCCAGCGCCAGATCTTCCAGCGTGCCGTTGGCGCACGAGCCGACAAACGCCTGATCGATGCGTGTGCCCGCCGCTGCGGCGACCGGCTGCGAGTTCTCCACCACACTGTCGGGGAAGGCTACCAGCGGCTGCAACGCACCCAGATCCACCTGCCGCACTGCTTTGTAAACCGCATCGGTATCGGGATAAAAACACTCGAATTCGTCTTTGCGGCGCGCGCGTATCCACTCGCACATGATCTCGTCGGGATCGAAAATCGCGAAGTCGGCGGACAACTCAGTGGACATGGTGGTCAACGTTTTGCGCGCGCTGATGGAAAGATGCGCAAGCGCACTGCCGCCATACTCGACATTGGTATTGGTGTGGTCGCCATACTGCCCGGCGATTTGCAGGAAGGCATCTTTCATCGTCACCGCGCGGGGCAATTTGCCGGACATCTCATAGCGGATGGTTTCACCCACGATGAACCACGTTTCGCCCAGCGTCGCCGCGTAAAACACATCCGGCACGCCCACGCCGCGCGCGAGGCAGTTGAACACCCCTGCGCTACCGGTGTGCGAATCACTGCATACCAGCAGCGAGCCGGGCAAGGCATAGGCGTTATCCGCGACGACCTGATGGCTGATGCCCTGATCGTAGCCGATATCGTGAAAGCGCTGGATGCCGAACTGCTCGACGAAGGCGCGCGCGATCTGGTGCGTGGCCGCACCCTGACGATCCGGCACGGGCGCGCGGTGATCCAGCACCACCACCACGCGCTCGGGATGATCGAGCTTATTGATCTTGCGCCAGCGCGTCGGCACGAACATGGTGTCGACGAACACCACGGTATCCACACCCACCGTCACCAGATCGCCGGGGCTGACTTTCGCCTGCGCGGATTTGCGCGCGAGGATTTTTTCGGTGATGGTCATGCCCATCGCGGGCTCCGTGTTCGTGAAATTTGGTTTGGATTAAGTTTGCCACCATCGACGGCCACCGATCTTCAGCGACGCCTGGGTGAACCTTCACTCGATGCGGTACCTGCGAAACCCCTCCCCCTTCAAGGGG
>CANIID010000108.1 GCA_947467315.1 Betaproteobacteria bacterium
CGTCGCCGAACTCCTTGCCGTACTTAACAAGCAATTCCCCGGCTTTCGCTTTCGGTGCCCTCAATCGTTTCATGCATCCCCCGTGCCGCCCAACTCTGCATTCGATTGGGAGGCGCAAACAGCCGCGCCCCCATCAATTTGAACGTTAGGGCGCATTATCTCTCCAGATATCTGGGAATCACATCAATGGCCGAAGATAGTTGGTACAACGGATATAGCGCTCGCGAGCGCGATCTGAAATTCAAGGAACTCAAGCGGAGAATTGCGCGAGGCGAGACGCCTCCTGCAAGTGGCCCGTGCGCCTTATGCGGTGATCCAGACGTACCGGTCGAGTACCACGACGAAGATTATGGCGAGCCATACATATGGGAGCCGCCTGCGCTGCTCGCGCTATGTCGCAATTGTCACCGCAACAAATTGCACAAGCGGTTCTCTGACAACGCGGCATGGAAGGCATTCATAGCCCACGTAAGGCGCGGTGGTTACGCTCGCGATCTGAAAGACAAGGCTGTGAAGAAGGAAGCCGACGCCTGCAAGCGCCTCATCGAACAAGGCAAACCTTTCTCATTGACTCCGATGCGTCCGTACCCTCGTGAGGTTGGCAAGGAGTGGTTCACCAACTTACGCCTCGATCCAGAAAGTTTGAAGGACCCCACCTCACGCCCCCGGCCATGAAGCGCCCTAACAACGCGCCCCACTCGGACGCGCGCGGAGCCGCCGTGCCGTGGACAGCTCTGTGCGCGCGCGCCGGTGGGCGTGGACGTTAGGCGTCACAAAACAGGAGTTACCGTTATGCAAACGAGTGTTTACAGCGCACAGAAACCCTTGAAGGTGAAGTACAAGGAAGCACCTGGGTCGGCCATGGTCGTTGACCATGCCAAGACGTCGGGCAAAGTCGCCTCAGATCCGTTTCATTCTGAAGTCGAACCGATGGATGGCTGCGGCATATCCATCCCAGTTGGCGTCCATGCCGCGGTAGGCGGGCTCCACGACGCTCCGACTCCAGGAGACCTCTTATGCGCTGCGCTTGCTGCCTGCCAAGACTCGGCTGTACGGATGGTCGCAAACTTACTTGGCATCGAACTGCTCGAGCTTGAAGTCCGAGTAACCGCTGCGGCGGACGTGCGCGGCACGATGGCCATGGATGCGTCCGTTCCGGTAGGTTTCCAATCCATGACTTGTGATGTGCGGATGAAAGTAAAGGATGGAACTTCACCCGACCTGCTGCAAAAGCTTCAGGTTGCAGCCGAACGGTGTTGCGTAGTGCAGCAAACGCTGAAGTCTCCACCTCCAGTCAAGACAACCTTCACGTACTAGAAGCTACCCACCAAGTGACGCCTAACCCATCAGTCAACCGGACGCTGCGCGATAAAGCTGCGCAGCGCCGGTTACTTCGGCGTTAGACCGCTTGCGGAGCTGTCGTTGACGCCAATACGAATCGTATATACAATTCGTTGATGGAGTATACATGGTCGGAAGCAAAACGGGCGGCAAACCTTAGAGCGCATGGGCTTGATTTCATAGATGTCCCTTGCGTTTTTGAAGGTGTGACGTTTACCTTCGAAGACGACCGATTCTCCTACGGCGAGCAGCGCTTCGTCACACTTGGACTGCTTGCCGGTGTACCTGTGTCAATTGCACATACGGAGACCGACCATGAAATCCGCATCATCTCGTTCCGCAAGGCAACCAAACGTGAAACAAAAATCTACTTCACCGAAGTCAAAAACTGATTGGGCGCGTCTCAAGGCAAAGGGAAAGTCCGCGACTCCGACCACTGATCACCCTGAAGCTGATATCAACCACATTGTGCGAGGCGTCGTTCGTCGCGGTCTCAAGCCGTTGCCGCCGAAGGCATCCATTTCGCTTCGAGTCGATCAGGACGTTTTGGAGTGGTTCAAGGCTCAGGGCTCGGGCTACCAGACGCGGATTAATACTGTATTACGCGCATTTCGTGATGCGTCGGTCTAACTCGGCGCTCATTCGGAGCCGCTTCCAGCGGCCCGCACAGCTTGAACGTTAGATGACTACACGCGACATAGAAATGCATCCGGACATTGCTAAGGCAAACGATCTTCTGGTGTCTCACAGCTACTCCGAAGCGCTGCGCCTTGTTCAGCCATTAGCCTCGGTCGGGCTTCCAGATGCGCTCGCGTTACTGGGCACCATGTATCAGGTAGGCCTTGGTGTTGCCCCGGACGCTGTCAAGGCAGTTGAACTTTTGAGTCGGGCTGTTGAAGCAGGGGTTGGCGTAGCCGCTCATAATTTGGGCACCATCTATGCGGCAGGCATGCCTGGTGTTGCAGCCGATCATGAGCGGAGTCGTGCTTACTATCGGCAGGCTAAGGCACTAGGCTGTCAAACTGCACCCGATGCTTTCTATGAATAGCGCATCTAACTCTGCGCTCGTTCGGAGCCGCTTTCAGCGGCCCGCACAGCTTGAACGTTAGCCGACATGATGGACAAGACGCACTTTCGCGGTCAGCTGCAGACAATCAAGAACAACTTCGCCCTTGTCCAGCTAGGTGTGGCACTAATGGCAGAAGATGATGCCCTTGCGCGTTTCGAGAAAACCGTTGAGATGGTCGAAGGCCATCCAGAAATTGAATCGTTCGCGTATATACGGTATGTGTTTCAGAGCGACCGCCTTCTGAAATTCGCGACAAAGGAGTTTCGGAATTCAGTATTGAGAAACTGCCTAAAGGAAACATTCGAGCTTGTGAAAGTCTACGGCGAACAAACTAAGCAGACAGCCATATTCAAGAAATCTCCTTGGTATCCGTTTCTTCGTATCATCAGGAACTGCCTCTCTCACGACATGGTTCTACGTTTTAACGGCCATGACCTAAGGCAACTGCCTGTCTCATGGTCTGGGCTGACTATAGAGAAATCGATGAACAATGGACCCCTTCCAATGAGGGACTTCCTCTCAAGGCCGAAGGCTATCGCACTCATAGACGACGTGATCCAATACGTCGAGCAACATGCCGGCTAACAACGCGTTGGAAAACGGACGCTTGCAATCGTCGCTTCGCTCCCTTGCTCGCGCCGTTCAACACGGACGTTAGCTGCTGTCGCACCGCAACCCGTGCGACGCTCAGTTCTCGCCCTGAACGCCCGCTTCCTTGATGACCTTCGCCCAGCGCTGGATTTCCTCACGCAGAAACTTGGCAGCCTGCTCGCCGGTGGAGCTGGTGGCTTCGCCACCGTCCGCCGCGAAGCGCTTGCGCAAGTCGGCATGGTCGAGCACGCGCACGGTGCTCTCGTGTAGGCGCGCGATTAACGCACGTGGCGTACCCGCCGCCACCATGAGCATGGACCACGCAGTGGCTTCGTACCCTGGCACGCCGCTCTCGGCGACAGTCGGCACATTCGGTAGCGCTGGAGAACGCTTTGTCGTGGTGACGGCAAGCGCCTTTATTTTTCCAGCCTGAATCTGCTGCATGGCCGAAGTCAACGTGGAGGCAATCATCTGGATTTGCCCTCCCAGCAGATCCGTCATCGCCGGTGCCACACCCTTGTAAGGCACGTGCGTCAGTTCGACTTTGGTCATGGTGCCGAGCAGAGCCGCAGCGAGATGCGGTCCGGTGCCGATGCCGGATGAGCCGTAGCGCAGCGCGCCCGGTTTCGCGCGCGCCAATGCGATGAGCTCCTTGATGGAGCCTGCGGGCACAGACGAATGGACGACGAACACGCGCGGATTAATCGATATCAGGCTCACCGGCGTAAGATCGCGCAATGGATCGAATGTACGGCTTTTAGTCAACGTGGCATTGATCGCCATCGCTTCGTTGGCGAACAGCAAGGTGTAGCCGTCTGGCTGTGCCCGCGCCGCCATTTCAACGCCGATATTCGAGCCTGCACCGGAGCGATTGTCGACCACCACCTGCTGCCCCCACGCCTCGGTCAGACGCTGGGCGACGATACGCCCCATGATGTCCTGCGCCGCGCCGGGCGCATACGGCACAATCAGGCGCACGGGACGTTGCGGGAATGCCTCTGCGGCCAGAGACGCGCCCGCGATGCCATTCACTACGCAAAAGGCAATATAACCATATGTTTTTATTGACATTTTATCCCCTAAAAAACGCCAGCAATTCATCGTAAACCTGATCCGGCACCTGCTCTGCCGGATAGTGGCCACACGGCAAGCCTTGCATTTTCACGATGTTGGCGGCGTACGGCGGCCACGCGTCATGCGGGCTGAAAAACTTTTCGGTGTGACTGAGCTGTCCCCAAAACACGGATGTGGGACATTGAATTTTTCGACCCGCCTCAAAGTCGGCTTTGTCCATTTCAAAATCCACGCTCACATTCGCGCGATAGTCTTCGCACACGGCATGGATGTTTTCCGGCGTGCAGCAGCGCGCGTATTCATCGAGCGCCTCCTGTTTGAAGCCACCCTTGCCGATGCCCATGGTGGTGAGTTTTTTCAGGATATAAAAATCCTCGTGACCGGCGATGAGTTTTTCAGGCAAATCATACGGCTGCGCCATGAACCACCAGTGATACGAATTCACCGCCCACTGCAAATTGATGTGGGTGAGGATGTAATGCGTGGGCAGCACGTCGAAGCTGGCGAGTTTTTTCACCTTGTCGGGGTGATCGAGCGCCATGCGGATCGCGGTGCGTCCGCCACGATCATGACCCGCGACGCAAAATTGGTTGAAGCCCAGGTGCTGCATGACTTCGACTTGATCCTGCGCCATACGGCGGAAGGAATAGTTCATGTGGTCGGGCGTGCCGCGCGGTTTGTCGCTGTCGCCGTAACCACGAAGGTCGGCGCACACCACTGTGAAATGTTCCGCGAGGCGCGGCGCGACCAAGTGCCAATGCACATGGGTCAGCGGGTTGCCGTGCAGCAGCAGAATCGGCGGGCCGTTGCCGCCGTAGCGCAAGTTGATTTTGACTTGCGGATCGCTGGTTTGAATTTGGGTTTGTTTGAAGCCTTCGAACATGCTCGTCCTCGTTCTCATTACCACCACCGTCATTCCGGCGCAGGCCGGAATCCAGTGCGTGACACGCGGCGCTTCGCGCCGCCGATTAACAATCTGGATTCTGGCCTACGCCAGAATGACGGCGTCGCCGAGGCGTATCTCTCCGCCCGCCTTCGACAACATACCCACACCGAATGTCGGCTGCGCTTGTTCGAACGCCTGCATCAGCATTTGCATCACCTGTAAATCGCGCTCGCCGGTCCGTGGATTCGCGTGCGTAGCCAGGCAGCGTACTTCCGGCTTGGCGACGTCAAACTCGACATCACCCACACGCAGCTTGCCGCCCACCCAAGATTGTTCTGCCCACGCGGCCGCGCCCTCGATCACGATGTTGTGGCGGAAGCGCGCCTCGTCGAGATTCGCGTCACCCAGCGCCACGCCTGCGGACGCCAGGCTTTCGCGGCTGTGCAAGGTCACCATCCCGTCCACGTTGTCCTGATAACGCGGCATTGCGCCGTCGCCCACCAGTTTCAGCGGAAGGCGTGTCGGCTGCCCCTTCAACGGATTTTCATCCAGCGACATTACGTATCCGGTGATCGCGTCAACCAAACGTTGCCGACCGGCCTCATCCAGTGTGTCGTCGGCAAGCACATGATTTTCAAACGCGATGCGCAGGCGTTGCTTCTGATCGTCAAACGTGACGTTGAGCCGCGCCAAGCCCGGCGTATTCGCCAGCACCACGCCGTGATACTTACGGCACCACGCGGTGTCGGCCACTGGCGCATCGTTGAAGCGGAAGTTAAGCACGCGGTCACCCGCGACGCGCCCGCCGGGCAGCACAGTGATGCGCTCGCAGCGCTCCGGCGTAAATCCTTTTACCGGGTAACGATAGAGTGCGACAACTTTCGGCACGCGTTTGTCAACTACGCCAGCATCGTTTTCAGTTTTGCCACCGCGCTGTCCGGCGTGGTGAGAATCGGCGTTTTAGTGCGCGCAGTCGCCAGTTTCAGCACCGGCGCCATCGAAAATTGCGCGAAGGCAATCACATCACATTGCTGTTTGGCGGCGTATTCAACGATCAGGCGGTTGTGTTCGTCGGGGTTGTTACTCTGCAAAGCGGCGAGCGCGCCTTCAACCAGATGCGTCGCCAGCTTGATATTCGTGCCGGCGGCTTTCGCCATGTCGTTGATCTCCGTCACCATCGACGGAATCGATGGCGGGAAGGTCGCCAGCAGACTCACGCTGCAATCCTTGGCGACGAGTTGTTCGTACATCGCCTCGTTCGGTTTGAGCACCGGAATTTTCAACTGGCGGCGGCATTCTTCAATCGCCGGGCCGAACGCCGAGCACGCAAACAGAATCGCATCGGCACCGGCACTGACGCAATATTCGCCGATGCGCACAAAGCGACCAATCATCGCATCGGTCAGTTTGCCGTCCGCCGCTAGGTCTGGCATGAACGAATCTTCCAGCAGATTGGCCAACCTGGCCTCGGGCCACGATGCGCGAAAACTCGATACGACCGGCGCGATAGAAACTTCGGCGGCGTGAATCAGATAAATTTTAGGAGCAGGCTTCATAGGTAAATTAATTTGTAAGTATATGTTTAAAAAGGTTATTTTGTAACATCGCCCATGCACAGGTATTTCACTTCGAGAAATTCTTCGATGCCGTACTTGGAACCCTCGCGGCCTATGCCGGATTCTTTCACGCCGCCGAATGGCGCAATTTCGGTCGAGATGATGCCGACGTTAATGCCAACGATGCCGGACTCGAGCCCTTCCGCCACACGCCAGATGCGGCCGATATCGCGGCTGTAGAAATACGCGGCGAGTCCGAACTCCGTGTCATTCGCGCGCTCGAGCAATTCGGTTTCGGTTTTAAAGCGATACAGCGGCGCCACCGGGCCGAAGGTTTCTTCATGGGTTATTTTCATGTCCGGTGTCACGTCGGCCAGTACCGTCGGCTCGAAAAATTGCCCGCCTTTTGCATGACGCTTGCCGCCGGTCACCACGCGCGCGCCCTTTGCCAGCGCGTCGGCGATGTGTTCTTCGACTTTCAGTACCGCGTTTTTGTCGATCAGCGGCCCTTGCATCACGCCCGCTTCAAGACCATTGCCCACCGGCATCGCCGCCACTTTTGTCGCCAGTTTGGCGGCGAACTGATCGTACACCGCGTCCTGCACAAAAATACGGTTCGCACACACACAGGTTTGCCCGGTGTTGCGGAATTTGGAGGCCATCGCGCCCTCGACCGCCGAATCGATATCGGCGTCGTCGAACACGATAAACGGCGCGTTGCCGCCGAGTTCCAGCGAGACTTTTTTCACCGTGGTTGCGCATTGCGCCATCAGCAGCTTGCCGATTTCAGTGGAGCCGGTAAACGTAAACTTGCGCACCAGCGGATGCGTGGTCAGCTCCTTGCCCACCGGACCCGCCGAGCCGGTAATCACCGAGATCACGCCTTTGGGTATGCCCGCGCGCTCGGCCAGCTCGCACAACGCCAGCGCTGAAAACGGTGTTTGCGACGCCGGCTTAATCACCATGGTGCAGCCCGCCGCCAGCGCAGGACCCGCCTTGCGCGTAATCATCGCATTCGGAAAATTCCACGGCGTCACCGCCGCGCACACGCCGATCGGTTGCTTGATGACGACGATACGCTTGTCCGGCGCTTGCGCGGGAATCACATCGCCATACACGCGCTTGGCTTCCTCGGAAAACCATTCGATGAACGACGCGCCATAGCCGATTTCGCCGCGCGATTCGGCGAGCGGCTTGCCTTGCTCCAGCGTCATCAGCATCGCCAAGTCGTCGGTGTTGGCGACCATCAGCTCGAACCATTTGCGCAGCAGCGCCGCGCGCTCTTTGGCGGTTTTGGCGCGCCAGAGTTTGAACGCCTCATACGCGGTTTCAATCGCGCGCTTCGTTTCAGCCGCGCCCATTTTCGGCACCGTGCCCACCAGCGATCCATCCGCCGGGTTGTAAACCGTTAACGTGGATTTGTCGTCGGCATCCACCCACGCGCCATTGATGTAACACTGCTGGCGAAACAGGCTCATGTCTTTCAACTGCACCGTGGACTTAACTTTATCTAACATGATGAAGGCCTTATCGGGAGGGCTGAAGGGTTACGGAATGCATCAGCACAGCGCTTTGCACATCACGCCTCGCACGCAGGAAAACGCGTGCCACGTGGCGTAGTCGCTTGATTTTATCAAAAGCGTCGCCGCTGCGGGTGGAATTTATATTTTTTTTGTTTAAAAACAATCACTTGCACAACAACAACCGACCATCACAACACGATGCAACGGCGTTGGCTAAAAACAGACACCGCGAATTGCGGCCGGTTGTCGCCGCTGTTTCCAGCTATCGAGGCCGCACGCCGCTTGTTATAATGTCCGCGTAGTATTCAGCCAATAAACCAGAAAAACAAGGTATTAAGGTCATGTCCACCGTGCCGCACCGCGTCAAAGCACTCCTGCTTTCGTTGCTGGTTTCGCTATCCTTCCTCGGCGGCTGCGCAACGACCAACCCACGCGACCCGCTAGAGCCCATGAACCGGGCCATCTACAGCTTCAATGACGGTGTCGACAACGCCATTTTCAAACCCGTAGCTGAAGGCTACCGCGCGGTGCTGCCTTCGTTCATGCGCACCGGCATCAGCAATTTTTTCTCCAACATCAACGATGTGCTGATCGCGCTGAACAACCTGCTGCAAGGCAAAATTCTGAACGCCATTTCCGATGTCGGCCGGGTAGCCGTCAATACCACCGTAGGCTTACTCGGCTTTATGGACCCCGCGACCGATTTCGGTCTCGAAAAACATAACGAAGACCTGGGCCAAACCCTCGGCTACTGGGGCATCGGCGATGGCGCGTATCTGATGCTGCCGATTCTCGGCCCCAGCAACCTGCGTGATGCGGTGGGCCGGATCGGCGACTACAAACTGGACCCGTTGACTTATGTGGAATCGATGCGTGCGCGCAATGTGCTGTGGGGCACACGGGCACTCAGCCAGCGTGCCGATCTGCTCGACACCTCAAAAATTCTCGATGCCGCCGCGCTGGATCCGTATGAATTCCTGCGCGATGCGTATCTGCAACGCCGCCGTAACCTGGTACACGATGGCTCCCCGCCGCGGGACCAGGACGACGATGGCGACATCAAGATGAAGCCGCGCACCGATGCCGCGCCGGCGCGCGTTGCCGTGGAGCCTGCCGGGTTAAGCGGCACGCCGTGGAACCTGATCAACACCGTGCGCCCGGATGACTGGACACCCGCACGCGAAGCCGCAACCGTTGCCGCACCCCAGCAGCGCGCGGTACAACAACCGGTGGTGACCGAACCGCGTGCCAATCTGGATACGCCCATACCGACCGCTCCTACTGCTGCCGGCGCGCCATCGCCATCAGTCGAACAGCCCAAAGTCGTTCGCGTATGGACCGCCGCGAGTAGCGCTCAGTAAAAAATCCTTTTCCAATAAAAAAGGGACGCCTGGCGTCCCTTTTTTTATGTGACAGCGAACAGGCCTGTCAGCAGCGCGGCCTTGCTTTTGGGCTACCGCCCACCCTGAACCGGCGTTGCGCCACCGCCCGCCTTGATCGTATTCAGCGTATTCATCGCGGTGCCGATCATCGTCGCCACGTCCGCCACGTTGCCCGGCACGATCATGGTGTTGTTGGTTTTGGCCATATTGGCGAAGGCGTTGATATAGTGCTCGGCGACCTTCAGATTCGCCGCGTTCATGCCGCCCGGCTCGTTCATGGCCGAGGCCACGGTGCGCACCGCGCCTGCGGTGGCTTCGGCGATGGTGGTAATCGCTTTCGCCTCGCCTTCGGCTTTGTTGATCTGCGCAATCCGTTGCCCTTCGGATTCCAGCACCGCCGCCTGCTTCACGCCCTCGGCGAGGTTGATCTCTTCCTGCCGCTGGCCTTCTGATTTTGCAATCAGTGCGCGTTTTTCGCGCTCGGCGGTGATCTGCGCCTGCATCGAACGCAGAATCGCTTCCGGCGGCGTGAGATTTTTGATTTCGTAGCGCAGCACTTTCACGCCCCAGGTGCGGCCGGCTTCGTCGAGCACGGATACCACCTGGCGATTGATTTCGTCGCGGCTCTCGAAGGTTTTATCGAGTTCCATCTTGCCGATTTCCGAACGCAGTGTTGTCTGCGCGAGTTGCGTCACCGCTGCGATGTAGTTGCTGGAGCCATACGACGCCAGCTTGGGATCGGTCACTTGATAATAAATGATGCCGTCCACGCCGAGCTGCGTGTTATCACGGGTGATACATACCTGCTCCGACACATCCAGCGGTGTTTCTTTGAGCGAATGCTTGTACGCCACCTTGTCCAGAAACGGCGTAATCCAGTTCAGGCCCGGCTCCAGCACCGCGTGAAATTTGCCCAGCCGCTCGACCACCCACGCCTGTTGTTGCGGCACCTGGCGCATCGCTTCCCAGCCGGCGACCACCACCAAGCCGATGAGGAAAAACGGTATAGCCAGTGCGGCCCTGTCGGCGGCCACCAGTACTATTGCAATAATTGCGACGCCGATGACTTTTGCGATCATGTTGCTCTCCCCTGGGTGAAATTTAAAACAGCTCGCGCCGCCACATTACTGCGGCTTGTGACTCGAAATATGCAGCGTGCTGCCGTCCATCGCGCAGATATAAAACACCGTGCCGCCGGGCGTGCGTGCGCCCATCACTTTGGCGTCCCACGTTGCATTGCGATAGCGCACTTTGGCCACGCCATCGGCTTCGCTCACCCATGAATCAAGGATCACGGTGTGACCGATATCCAGCGAATCGTTGCTCTTGTCTCCCACGGCTTTTTTCTTTTTCAGATTGCTCGCTACGATCATGCCTGTCGCCGCCAGCGCCACCGCAACCACCGCCTGCACCCAAAATGACGCGCCGAACCACGCAGCCGCCGCGCCCGCGAACGCAGCCAGGCCCAATATCAGTAGCATCAAGGTGCCGGTCATCATTTCCACGATGATCAACCCGATACCCGCCACCGCCCACCATACATACGTGTCCATGAATTCCCCGCTTTCTTATTGTTCCATCATCAGCATAGCGAATAGCGCAGCCAGCGTCGAATCTGGCGTTGGGCGCATTCACCGCAGCAAAATATTATTGTTTAAATACAACCACTTACTTGTTTCTTTTCAATTCAGGCGAGATGCGCGCTGACGTAGAACAGCGATCTTTTCGTGCACCAGACGCGCATCCGTCGCCTGGGGTTCCAGCCGCAGATACTTCTCAAAATCCGCCAGTGCCGCACGACAGCATTCTAACGTTTCATGCAGGCGCGCGCGATCACGATAGTCGTCCGCCGATTGCGGGCACAGATCCAGCACCCGATTCACTGTCGTCAAGGCTTTGGTGTCTTCGCCGCACTCCTGGTAGATGCCTCTGAGATTGCGCAGCATGCGCGCCAGTATGTCCACCGGCTGCGCCACCGTCAGCAGGCGCATCACCGCCTCGGGCGCCACATCCATGCCGCCGCTCAGTACCCGCAGGCGCTTTTGCAAATCCTTGATGCCGAGTGACGCGCCCTTCGCGTACGCATCGATCACCACCGCGCCCTCGCGCAGCGCGCACTTGACCAGAAAGTGACCGGGAAACGACACGCCAGACAGCGGCAGGCCCAAGCGCCGGCCCACTTCGATAAACAGCACCGCCAGCGTGATCGGTATGCCCAACTTACGATCGATCACCTCGTTCAAGTAGCTGTTGCGCGGATCGTAATAGTCGTCGCTGTTGCCGGCAAAACCCAGTTCCTCGAACATATAGCGATTCAGTAGCGCGAGCTTTTCCGCCGGTGAAATGTCAGCGCGCAGCCGCGTGCGCAACGTCGCCGCGATCTCGTCGATGCGTTGCAGATACGCCGCGATATCCAGTGCCGGATATTCGTCGCACGCAATCACCAACGCGGCTTCGGCCAGATTCAACTGCTCGCGCGGCGCGTCGAGAATTTCCTGCCAGGTCTTGGGGGGCACTGCATCCATTGCGACAGCCGCTCAATACGGCTCGGAAATTTCAACCAGATTGCCGTCCGGATCACGCATGTACACCGAGCGCAAATCGAAGCGCGCGCCCTGACGCTTGTCCGGGCCCGCGATGATGGTCACGTTGCAGGCTTTCAGATGCGCGATCACTTCGTTAAGCGGCCGGTCAGCCAGAAAACACATATCCAGCGAACCCGGCGTCGGTTTGTCCGCCTTGAGGCTGGCGTCCAGTTCGGGCGGATGCACATTGAACTTGCGGTCGCCGAAACGCAGCGCTATGCGCTCGGTGCCCCGCGAGTCATAACGCTCCACCTGCATCCCCAGCACCCGGCTATAAAAATCAAGGCACTTGTCGAGATGGGCCGTGGTGAGCACCACGTGATCGAAATCCTTGACCATGAACACTCCTGTTGATTGTGACGTAGCGCGATCATAGCACTCGCGATATCGGCCTGTGGTGTCAGCCTGTGGTTGTGAGTTGGCCCTGATACGGCGACAATAACCCGTCACCCTGTCACCGCATTGTCATTGCCCATGTCCGGCACCGCCGCAAAAACCACGCCACCCAACACCGCCGCCATCGCGCAATTTCTGCGTGGCGCGTGTGCCGCAACAGCCGTCAGCGTGCGTGATGTGACGCTGCTGTCGGGCGGCGCCATTCAGCAAAACTGGCAAATCGAAGTGACTGTCACCGGCGGCGCACAACAGGGAACGCACACTTGGGTGCTGCGCACCGATGCGCCCGCGACCGTCGCATCCAGCCTGCCGCGCGCGCGCGAATTCGCCATTATCCGTTTCGCGCATGCGCAGGGCTTGCAGGCGCCCAGGCCGCTGTTCCTGTGTGAAGACAAAACTGTGATTGGCCAGCCGTTTTTCGTGATGGAAAAACTGCCCGGCGTTGCCGCCGGTCACAAAGTGGTGCGGCTCGATCTGGATCGCCCTGCCCTCGCGCGCGAACTCGCGCAGGCCGCCGCGCGCATCCACGCCATTCGCCCGCCGCTGCAGGATCTGCCTTTTCTCAAAACGTTTCTCGCGCGCGATGTCATCGCCGCCTGCCGCGCCTATCTCGACACGCTCGACGAACCCCATCCCGTGCTCGAATGGGGCTTGCGCTGGTGCGAACGACGCGCGCCCCATCACGGCGAGGAAGAAACCACCTTCGTGCATCGCGACTTTCGCACCGGCAACTACCTGGTACATGAAGGCAAACTCGCGGGCCTGCTGGATTGGGAATTCGCCGCACTCGGCAATCCGCTCGAAGACATCGGCTGGATTTGCGCCAAGTGCTGGTGCTTTCGCCACGAACATCACATCGTCGGCGGTGTGGCCGATCTCGATGATTTCATTCCCGCCTATGAGGCGGCCAGCGGACGCACCGTGCCCCGAGCAGCGCTGCTGTACTGGCAGGTGATGGCGCATATTCGCTGGGCTATCATCGCGCTACAGCAGGCGCAGCGGCATTTGTCGGGCGTCGAGCCCTCGCTGGAACTCGCGCTCACCGGCAAAATCGTCGCCGAACTGGAATGGGAAGTGCTGCTGCTAACGGACAACACATGAACGACAGACCCACGCCACTGGAACTGATCCGCATCGCCAACCAGACGCTGCAAACCGAGGTGCTGCCCGGCGCAAAACCGGAACAGCTCTATCTGCTGCGCATGATCGCCAACGCGCTGGGCATCGCCGCGCGCGAACTGGAGGCGCACGACCGGGATGCCGCCGACGAAACACGCGGCCTGAATCTCCTATACAACGACGCAAAAAACTTTGACGAACTGAACGTACGCAACCGCCGCTTTGCAAAGGATATCCGCTGCGGCACATTTGAAGCGGGCAACGCGCAAGAAGCCCAGTTGCGGCAACACCTGGTGGTGACAGCACGCAGAAAACTGGCAGCGGCGTATCCCAAGGGCCTGCCAGAGCAGAATAAATAACTGCTTAAAAACATATAGTTATGATTAACCCGCCTATATCGTTTGAAGCTCTGACGCCGACCGCATTTCTGCGTCGTTCGGCGTCGGTATTCGCCGACAAAACGGCCGTCATCGACGGCGATCAGCGCTGGACCTACGCACAACTGCTTGAGCGCTGCACACGCTTGGCGGGCGCGCTGCGCAACGCCGGCGTGCAAGCGGGCGAGCGCGTCGCCGTGCTCGCCCCCAATACGCACGTGTTGCTGGAATCACACTACGGCGTGCCGTTCGCGGGCGCGGTGCTGGTGGCGCTGAACGTGCGCCTTACGGCAGCCGAATTGAGTTACATCATCGAACACAGTGATGCAAAAATTCTTATTTATGATTTTGAGTTTGAAGACACGGCGCGCGCCATTGCCGCAGCCGTAAAACACAAACTCACCTTGATCCGCGCAAGCGGCGATGACCAGTACGAAAAATTTCTCACGGATGCCACGCCGCTCACCGAACCCGTCGCCGACGAACGCAGCCTCATCAGCATCAACTACACCAGCGGCACCACCGGCAAACCCAAGGGCGTGATGTATCACCATCGCGGCGCGTATTTGCAGGCGCTGGCGATGGCGATGCACAGCACGCTCAACGAAAGCAGCGTGTTTTTGTGGACGCTGCCGATGTTTCATTGCAACGGGTGGTGCTTCACCTGGGCAGTCACTGCGGCGGGCGGCACGCATTTGTGTTTGCGCAAGGCTGATCCGGCACTGATCTGGCAACACCTGCGTGATTCCGGCGTCACGCAATTCAATGCCGCGCCCACCATACTCATTATGCTGGCGTGGCACGATCATGCGCAGCCGCTGCCGCACACGGTTAACGTTTCCACCGGCGGCGCGCCGCCCACGCCCGCGCTGCTCGCACGCATGGCCGAACTCAACATGAACATGACGCATCTTTACGGCCTGACCGAGACCTTTGGCCCCGCCGTGTTGTGCGAATGGCGCAAAGACTGGACGCTATGGCCCGCCGCGCAGCAGGCGCACATCAAGGCGCGGCAAGGCGTGGGCAATGTGATTTCGCAAACCCTGCGCGTTGTGGACGGGCAAGGCGCTGATGTGCCAAAGGACGGCGCCACACTCGGCGAAATCGCGCTGCGCGGCAACAACGTGATGCTCGGCTACTATCGCGACGACGAAGCCACGGCAAAGGCCGCGCCCGACGGCTGGTTTCGCACGGGCGATCTCGCGGTGATGCACGCCGACGGCTACATCGAGATCAAGGATCGCGCCAAAGACATCATTATCTCCGGCGGCGAAAACATCGCGTCGGTGGAAGTTGAACGCACGTTGTCGTCGCACCCCGCCGTGCTGGAGGTAGCCGTCGTCGCCGCGCCCGATGAGAAATGGGGTGAAGTGCCGGTAGCGTTCGTGACATTAAAGCCGGGCCAGTCGCTCGATGCCGCTACGTTGATTGCCTACGCGCGCGAACACATGGCGCATTTCAAAGCGCCGAAGAAAATCATGTTCGGTGATCTGCCGAAAAACGCTACTGGCAAAATCCAGAAATTCGTGCTGCGTGATGCAGCCAAAAATATCATTTAAAAACATATACTTATAATCATGGACTTCACCCTTTCCGCAGAAATAGAAGGCTATCGCGCGCGTTACAAAGCCTTCGTCGCCGAGCACTTGCTGCCGCTCGAAAGCGACCCGGCCTCGTTCGACGATCACGAAAACATCCGTCTCGATTTACTCGAAACGATGCGCAGCAAAGCCAAAGCCGCCGGCCTGTGGTGCCCGCAAATGCCCAAAGCCATCGGCGGCCAGGGCTTGCCGATCGTCGGCATGGCCGCGTGCTACGAAGAAATGAATTACTCGATTTTCGGCCCAGTGGTATTCAACTGCGCGGCGCCCGACGACGGCAACATGATGGTGCTCAACAAAGTGGGCACGCCAGCGCAAAAAGAAAAATGGCTGATGCCCATAGTCGAAGGCAAAGTGCGCTCCTCCATCGTGATGACCGAACCCGCGCCTGGCTCCGGCTCTGATCCGACGATGACACTGACCACCGCCACTCGCACGGGAAACAACTGGATCATCAAGGGCCGCAAATGGTTCATCACCGGCGCGGGCGTTGCGTCTCACTTTTTGTTGATGGCCAAAACGTCAGACGATCCGCGCAAGGGACTCACCGGATTCTTGTTTCACAAGGACCAGCCCGGCTGGCGCATTATCCGCCGCATACCAATCATGGGGCCGGAAGAACACGGCGGCCACTGCGAACTCGAATTCGACGACCTTGAAATCCCCGACGAAAACCGCGTGATGAACGTCGGCGACGGTCTGAAATTCGTGCAAATCCGTCTGGGCACTGCGCGCCTCACGCATTGCATGCGCTGGCTGGGACTGGCCCGGCGCGCCATGGACATCGCCGCCGATTACGTCGGCACCCGCATGACCCACGGCGGCAAGCTTGCCGACAAAGAAAGCGTACAGTGGCTGCTGGGCGACGCCGCCATGCAAATCGAAATCGGCCGCATGCTGGTAATGCGCGCGGCGGCCAAGCTCGACGCCGGCGACTTTGCGCGCAAAGAAGTGTCGATGGCGAAAATCGTCGTCGCCGACGTGTTGC
>CANIID010000109.1 GCA_947467315.1 Betaproteobacteria bacterium
CGGCGTGGAGGCGCGCGCATCAATGCCGGCGGCGAGCAGGCGTTCTTTCATTTCCGGTGTGGCGAGCAGCGCCGACAGCTCGCTGTTAAAACGCCGGATTACCGCGGGTGGTGTGGCCGCCGGCGCGAGCAGGCCGTACCAGCCATCGACCGCGTATCCGGGTACGCCGGCCTCGGCGATAGTGGGCACATCGGGCAGCCCTGCGCTGCGGCGTGACGTGGTGACGCCGAGCGCGCGAATTTTGCCGCCCTTAATCTGCGCCGCGCCCGACGCCACGCCGGAGAAAAATGCCGAAATCTGCCCGCCGATGAGATCGGTCAACGCCGGGCCGCCGCCCTTGTAGTTAATGCCCAGCATATCGATACCCGCGAGCACCTTGAACAACTCGCCTGCAAGATGCGTGGCATTGCCGTGCCCGGTGAACGCGTAGTTCAAACCGCCGCCGCGCGATTTGGCGAGTGCCACAAATTCGCTCACGGATTTGGCCGGCACGCTGGGGTTTACCACCAGCACATACGCGCCGTTGCCGATCAAGCCGATGGGCGCGAAATCCTTCAGCGTGTCGTACGGTAGCTTCTTCGTCACCGACGGCGTGATCGAATGACCAATCGGCACGATCAATAGGGTGTAACCATCCGGCGCAGCCTTAGCGGCGATTTCCGTGCCGATGATGGCGTTGGCGCCGCCGCGATTATCGACCACTACCTGCTGCCCCAGACGCTCGGGCATGCGCGACACGACAATGCGCCCGATCACATCCACCGCACCGCCCGGCGGAAACGGCACGATCAGGCGCACCGGGCGCGTGGGCGACCACTGCGGAGACGGCTGGGCGTGTGCCGTGGCGAGCGTGGCAAACAAAAGCGTTGCCGTCATTGCCGGAAGTAAATTTCTCATGATCGCGCTGCTGTGTAAGATTTTTTATGTGAGGACGCAATATATCATCGTGGCGGTGTGATGCGCACCAGGGAATAGCCCAAAAAATACCCATAAAAACATATACTTGCGTATATTTCGCTCACGCACTGGACAGCCTCGTCACGTGGCACAATTTCTTCGCGGGTAAAAATCCTGATCAAGGCACGGCAGATGAAACAAAAAAATCCCAAACGTATCGGCTTGGCCATCGTCGGCGCCGGCCGCGTCGGCCTCATGCGCGGCGAGATCGCCGCGCGCTTTCCACAGGTCGATTGGATCGGCATCGCCGAGATCAACCCCGAACGCGGCCGCCTGGTGGCCGAACAAATCGGCGCGGATTTTGTGACGCGCGATTACCGCGAGCTGTTGAAGCGCCCCGAAGTCACCGCGGCGCTGATCTCCACCGTCGGGCATCTGCACGCCGACCCGACGCTGCTGGCGCTGGAAAATCCGAACAAGATTTCGCTGCTGATCGAAAAGCCGATTTCCAATGAACTGGCTGAATCCGCAAAGGTGCTGGCGCTGATCCAGCAAGCCGGTGTGGATGCGCTGATCGGCTACACGCAACGTTTTCGCCGCCGCTGGCTGGTGGCGAAAGACAAAGTGGCGAGCGGCGCGCTGGGCGACATTACCACCGTCAGCTCGCGCGCGTTTCTCAATCGCATGGTGGCGATCAATAATTACCAGCGCGAGAGCGACCCGGCGCTGAATTCGCCGATGGTGATTTCCGGCACCCATGCGCTCGACATCGTGATGTGGATGATGGAAGCGAAAACGCCGGTGGAAATTTACGCGCGCTCGGTGGATAAAGCGCTGGGCGCGAAGTATGGTGGTACCGACGCCACCGTCGGCACCATGACCTTCAGCGACGGCACACTGTACAACAGCGTGGTGAATTGGGCGCTGCCCATCAACTGGCCGGGCGCGGTGTATGGCCTCGAAGTCGGCGTGGTGGGCACTACGGGCGTGATGACCATCGATGACAGCCATCGCGACTTTGTGATGGCGGTATCGGAGCCGCAAGGCATGGGTTACGTCGCCGACAGCAGCCGGTTGGTGGATTTTGTCGGCAGCACGCCGGCGGGCGACATGGCGCTCGGCGCACTGCGCGGACCGATGGCCGAAGAAACACAGGCGTGGTTGATGCGGCTGGCGACGGGCATGCCCACCGTGCATGCCACCGCCGCCGAGGGACACCACCGGCTGATGCTGGCGAAGGCGTATGATTTATCGGCGCGCATCAAGGCGCCGGTGGCGCTGCCGCTGCCGTCAAACCCCACAGCCGTTGTTTAAGTGTTTCAGGATGCCGGAAAGAGCGCGGCGATGAACTGCGAAGAACTGAAATCACGCCTCGACGCAGCGGCCTGCTCCACCGCGAACTACAGCATCGGCACGCGGGAAAACGATACCTTCTGCCTGGAGCAATTTGACGGCGATTGGTGGGTTTTTTACACCGAACGCGGCATCGTCAACGATCCGGAGTTCCGCTCGGCGAGCGAGGCCGAGGCCTGTGCCTATCTGTGGGAGAAAATGCAGCACATCCGCCATGATCATCTGGTCGGCTTGTTCACGAATCTCCCTCGGGCACAAGATATGGCACGAACACTGGAGCAACTCGGGCTCGCTCACCACATCGACCCTATCCCGAGTACCACGCCCCCGCTCTATCGGGTGTTTGTCCATGGCGCGGCAATTTTTACCGCACGCAGCCATTTCAAGAACTTGCCGATCCGGCAGTGAATCATTGCCCGGCGCGATCAGGAAATTATTCGAACGATCAGCGCGCCCGATCAATACGCAACTGCTTATAGAATTTACCCATGCAACTTCTTCTCGTAATAATGTGGGCATCGAATGCGGGGCAAACATAACTATTTTTTTAAACGATAATTTAAAACACACTTATGACAACCCTTGACCCCCACTGCCGCACTGAAATCCGCGACCACATGCGCATCACCTGGCACCAGCCCATCACCATGGACAACGGCATCACGTTGCGCGCGGATGTATTTCAGCCCATCGATGCAACCGCCAAGTGCCCGGTGATTTTGAATTACGGCATCTACGGCAAAGGGGTCGCCTATCAGGAAGGCTATCCGCTGCAATGGGAAAAGATGGTCGCCGACCATCCCGAAATCCTGAAGATGTCGAGCAATAAATATCAGAACTGGGAAACCACCGATCCCGAATGCTGGGTGCCGCACGGCTACGCGATAGTGCGCATCGATTCACGCGGCGCGGGCTGGTCGCCGGGTTTCATGGACCCGGCCTCCCCGCGCGAGATCAATGATCTGTATCAGTGCATCGAGTGGGCGGGCACGCAATCGTGGAGCAACGGCCGCGTCGGCATGCTCGGCATTTCGTATTACGCCAGCAACCAGTGGCGCGTGGCAGGCCTCGATAAGCCGCCGCCCCATCTGGCGGCGATCCTTCCGTGGGAAGGCCAGAACGACCGTTACCGCGACTCAGGCTACCACGGCGGCATCCTGTGCGAGTTTCAAAAGCGCTGGGCCAAGCATCAGGTGGTGCATGTGCAATATGGGCGCGGCGCGCATGCGGCGAAAAACCCCAACACCGTCGAATCGATTGCGGGGCCGGTCACGCTCAGCGAGGAAGAACTAGTAAGGAATCGCGTCGATGCGTTTGAGGAATTGAAGAAACATCCGTTCTTCGACGACTGGCACCAATCGCGCACGGCGGATTTATCGAAAGTACGCACGCCGCTGCTGACCTGCGCCAACTGGGGCGGGCAGGGCATCCACCCGCGCGGCAACTTCAACGGCTTTACCGAAACACCCGCCGACACACCCAAGTGGCTGGAAGTGCATGGCGACTCGCACTGGTCGGTGTTCTCCAATGCTTACGGGTTGGATCTGCAAAAACGTTTTTTCGATTGTTACCTGAAAGGCGATAAAACCGGCTGGGAGAAACAGCCGCGCGTGCAACTCAACGTGCGCCACCCTGGCGAGAAATTCGTCCTGCGGCAGGAAAACGAATGGCCGCTCGCACGCACGCAATGGACGAAGTTTTATCTTGATGCCGCGAAGCAGACGCTCAACACAAAACCCGGCGCGCACGAAACTCATGTCACGTATGACGCGATGGGCAAAGGCGTCACCTTCACCACGCCGCCCATGGACAAAGACACCGAGATCACCGGCCCGATGATGGCGAAATTGTTTTTGTCGTCATCCACCCGCGACGCGGATTTGTTTGTGATCGTGCGCGTGTTCGACCCGCAGGGCAAGGAACTCACCTTCATGGGCAGCACTGATCCCAACACACCGATAGCCAACGGCTGGCTGCGCGCCTCGCACCGAGCGCTCGATCCGGCCAAGAGCAAACCGTACCGCCCGTACCATCCACACGACAAAGCCGAGCCGTTAACCCCCGGTGAAGTCTACGAATGCCAAATCGAAATCGTCACCAGTTGTATCGTCGTACCCAAAGGCTGGCGCGTCGCGCTCACCGTGAAAGGCTGCGACTACGAATACGAAGGCGAGCTTGCCGAATTCGCCAAAAAATTCCACTACGGCACGCGCGGCACCGGCGGCATGACGCACAACGATGCGGACAGCCGGCCTGCGGATGTGTTTGGCGGGAGCGTGACACTGCACGCGGGTGGCGGACGCGAGGCTTACTTGCTGTTGCCGATTATTCCAGCCAAGGGCGCGGTGTAGCGGCGCGCATTTTCGATGCTTGCTGTTGCGGCGCTGTCTCAGGCTTCAACCGCGACCATATTGCGCCCGCTTCCCTTGGCGCGGTACAGTGCGCGATCGGCGCGCGTGAGCACCTCGTCAGCATTCGCATCGTCAGCGCTCATTCCCGCCACGCCTATGCTGACGGTCAGCGGGATCGTTCTATCGGCCTGCGGCACCGGCGTTGCGGCGACGTACTGCCGCAGCCGTTCCGCGAAAGCCTCGGCCGCGGGAAGGGCTGCACCGGGCAATATGAGGGCGAACTCCTCGCCGCCTATGCGTCCCACCGTGTCCACCTTGCGTAGTTTGTTCTGCATTAATGTGGCGAGGTGCCGCAACACATCGTCTCCGGCCGCGTGGCCAAAGGTGTCGTTAATCATCTTGAAGTGATCGGCGTCGAGCATCAATACCGAGGCGCAGCGCCCTTTGTCGCGAAGTATCCGCGCCGATTCCTGCTCTAGCTGAGCGACAAAATGCCGCCGATTCGGCAGGCCTGTCAAAATATCGGTTGCCGCCATTTCCAGCAACTCGGTTTCGCGGCGCTTCAATTCGGTAATATCACGCGAAACCACCACGACCTTGGACACGGCGCCGTCAGCGCCGCGGATTGCCCGGCCATCCGATTGCATATAGCGCGTTACCCCGTCTTTAAGCGCAAATCGGAATTCGGCGCACTCGCCGACGCCTGTCGCTACGGTTCTATGAAAGACTTCCTTGATCCGCTCACGGTCTTCGGGATGTATCTCCAGGAAGGAGTTCGATCCCTGGCGGATGTCCTCGCCGCGAAACAGCGGGCCGTATGAGGGACTGTTGTAAATTCGCCGACCCTCGGTATCGAGCACCGCGACGAGATCGCCGACTTTCTCGACAATTGCGCGGAAAAGCGCCTGCCCTTCGTGCAATTTGTCCGCGGCAAGTTGACGCTCACGGTGTAACGCGGCCTCGCGCAATTCACGTTCAATGACCGGGCCGAGACGGATCAACTCGCTCTTGCGCACATAGTCTTGCGCGCCACGCTTGATCAGTGAAACTGCTAAATTAAGATCAATTTCGCCGGAGACGATGATGAAGGGCACGTCCGGGCGCAATGTTTTCGCTATCGACAAGGCCTCTGGCGCGCTGAATTCCGGCATCGCATGGTCGCTGGTAATCAAGTCCCATTCCTGCCGCGCTAGCGCTGCGCGCATCGCCGCTGGCGTATCAACCGCCTCGGCCACCACCGAGTAGCCCAAGCTGCGTACGGCGTGCAGAAGCAAGTCGATATAGTCTGCGGAGTCCTCTACGATCAGCAACCGAAGCGGTTGGTTCATGACAATTCCCGCGCGGGATCTGGTTTGTTCTTGTTCACTTGCCCCATCTCGTTTTCGTAGGAACGTGAGCCGCTGGCACAACAATCTGTCTATTGCCGAGCATAACGTCGTTGTTGTGCCCCACACAAAGTATACCGACATGGCATTTTCTGAAATTCTAGCCTAACGGAGCCGCGCTGCACAGTCTTGTGCCTGCGGCCACCGCCGCAGGGTCTACGGGTCGACCCGCGCCGTTCAAGCCATGCGCCTTGCAACCATGGCAGCTTCTACTGGAAGAGCTGTAGTAGAGTAACCGCCTGTCGTGGAAACATCATTTGTCGCGTTCATCCATCAGGAAGCAGCGCTGGTGGAAGACGGTGCAGGAGACCGGAGTGAAGAAGAAATGCACACAGAGAATTCAATAAATATTTTATAAAATCATATACTTATACACCTTTTCGATGTGGCGCAGCCTGGCTCTGGGCCTTGCCTTTGCAGCGGCGCTCGCCGGATGCGCTGTCGTCGCGCCGCCGCGCACCTGGCAAGACCAACTGCGCGGCGACACGATTGCACTGCTCGGCGAAGTTCATGACAACGTCGAGCATCACCGGCTGCGGCTGGACGCGCTGCGGCGCGCGTTCGCTGCGGGTTGGCGGCCTGCCATCGTGATGGAGCAATTGGATCGTGAACGGCAGGCGGATATCGACCGTGCTCGCCACGAACGGCCGCGCGACGCACAGCATGTGATTGATCTGGCGACACCACCAAAGGGCACGCGCGGCAGCCAATGGAACTGGGATGACTACCGCCCGTTTATCGAACTCGCGCTGACCTACGATGTGCCGCTGGTGGCGGCGAACCTCTCGACTGCAGATGCCAATAAAGTGGTGCGTGAAGGCTATGCCGCAGTGTTCGACGCGGACGCGATGAAGGCATTGGGGTTGGCCGCAGCCGTTGCGCCGGACCTGCAATCCGCGCAGGAACGCGAGATCGATAGCGGCCATTGCAATGCGCTGCCGCCCGCCGCGCTACCGGCCATGGCGCGCGGCCAGTTGGCGCGTGATGCGGTGATGGCGTCGATTTTGGGCAAGCACGCTTCGCAGGGCGCGGTGTTGCTTGCCGGCAACGGCCACGTGCGGCGCGATATCGGCGTGCCGCGTTGGTTAAGCGCCGCACAACGGGCGCGAACACTGACTGTGGGTTATCTTGAACACGATACCTCGCTCGCCCTGGAGACATCATTTGACGCTGTGGTGCGTACTTCCGCAGCCGAACGGGCTGACCCGTGCATCGCGTTCAGGAAACGCGTGAAGCCGGCGTGATGCGCGCCCCGACGTAGAATGCCCGTATGCCACGCGCGACGAGCGCGGCACGCCTAACCGAGAATACGCTATGAGCCGATTGCCCGCCATTATCTGCGCCACACTGCTGCCGGCGTTGCCGCTCGCTCTGCCTGCGCAGACGCCGGCCTTTCCCTCGAAACCCATCCGCATCATCGCGCCCTTCGCGCCCGGCGCAGGCACCGACACGCTGGCGCGCACACTCTCCGGCCCGCTGTCGAAAGCGCTGGGCCAGAATGTCATCGTCGAAAACCGTCCCGGCGCGGGCACGGTGGTCGGCTCGGAAGTGGCGGCGCGCGCGCCGGGTGACGGCCACACGGTGCTGATTGTGGCAAACAGTTTTACCATCAACCCGGCGGTGCGCGCCAAGTTGCCGTACGACGCGCTGAAGGATTTTACCGGTGTCGCGCGCCTCGCGTCGACGCCCATGATTCTGGCGGCGCATCCGTCGTTGCCGGCCAAATCGATCAAGGAATTGATCGCGCTCGCGCGTGCCCGTCCCGGCGAGCTCACCTACGCCACCAGCGGCGCGGGTACCGGGCATCATCTCGCTGGCGAGCTGTTCAAGTCGCGCGCAAAGATCGATCTCATCCACGTGCCGTATCCGGGTGGCGCGCCTGCAACCATAGCGGCGATCGGCGGGCACGCCAGCGTGTTGCTGGTGAACATTTTGTCTGTCGCATCGCATGTGCCGAGCGGCCGGCTGCGGCCGCTGGCGGTGACTTCACCGGAGCGCTCGGAATTACTCAAGGACGTACCGACGGTGGCGGAATCCGGATTTCCCGGGTTTGATACGTCGATCTGGTTCGGTTCCGTGGCGCATGCCGCAACGCCCAAAGATGCGATCAACCGGCTCAGCACGGAAATCCTACGCGCCTTGCAACTTGCCGAGGTAAAAGACGTGATCAACAAAGTGGGCCTCAATGCCGCCGGACTTCCCGCGGCAGAGTTCGACACCTTCCTGCGCACCGAAGTGCGCAACAATGAGAAAATCGCCCGCGAGGTGAAGCTTCGGCTCGATTAACACCACACCTCCGCGTCTGTCGTAAACTCGCATTTCTTTTCAAACAGGGAGAACACCATGTTAACCATTTACGGCCATGCCAAATCACGCGGAGTGCGCGTGTTGTGGATGGCGGGCGAACTCGGGCTTGCCTACGACCACAAAGATTATCTCCCGCGCTCGCCGGGCACTCAGACGCCGCAGTTCAAGGCGCTGAACGCGAACCTGCGCGTGCCCGTGATCGACGACGACGGCTTTGTTCTGTCAGAGTCCATGGCGATCAATTTTTATCTGGCGAAAAAACACAAAAGCCCATTGCTGCCGACCGACCCGAAGATCGAGGCGCTGGTGCTGCAATGGAGCTTGTGGGAAACCGATCGCCTCGACCGTCAGATCGTCAATCACGCGCGCCACACCAGTGATTTGCCCGAAGCCGAGCGCAAGCCGGAAGTGGCCAAGGAAGCGTGGAACGAATGCGTGGCTGCGTTCGATGTACTGGAAGCCACGCTCGGCAAATCGGAATGGCTGACGGGCTCGTCATTCACGGTCGCCGACCTGAATGTGGCGGGCGCGATGTTTCGCGGGCTGGTACTCGATCTGAGCAAATGGCCAAAGACACAGGCATGGCTCAAGCGTTGCTGGGATCGCCCCGCCGCGCAGAAAGCGAAAGCGATGCGCGGGTAAGTGTAGGTCGGAACGCGCAGCGGTTCCGACGGGTGCAAGTCGCGAGTTATCACGAGTGTCGGAACCGCTGCGCGTTCCGACCTACGACACCTACAAATACCGCGTCGGCCAGTTGATGGTGCGCCACATGTGCGCGGTGGGGCTGTCGTCAAAGCCCAACCCCTCTTTCGGCTGCCGGAAGTGTCGCCCGACGATGTCGGTGAATTCGTCCAGTTCAACCTGCACGTTCGGATCGAATGCGTATAGATCGTTAACCGTCAGCAGCCGCGCGGCTTCGTAGTATTTGTGCTGGCGCGCGTGTGCGTGCGCTCGGTCAAGATACGGCTCTGGCTTGTAGTCCGCGCCGAACAGCCGGATATAGGAATCAGGATATTTGTAGCCGTAGGCCTCGTCGGGATAAAAGCGCAGCACCTGGTGATACCGTACGGCAAACGTGACTTCTTCATCGACGTACGGCTCAAGCATTTGCGCGGCCCAGTAGCCATGATCGGCACGGATGAAGCCGCCGGTGGCGATGTCGTGGATCAGGCAGGCGAGAACAATTTTTTCGCTGCAACCGTTTTTCTGCGCCAGCCGCGCGCTTTGCAGCAGATGCGTCGACGGACCGAAACGCAACCGGAAAAAATCAAACAACGTAGGCTTGTCCGGCATGCGCGGCAGACGCGGATCGTGATGCATCAAGTGCAGCTTGCCCTTGGTATCCGGGTGTTCCGGCGGCTTGCGCGGATCGCGCTCGCCCGAGGTGTAGAGAGTGGACTTGACGATCACGTAGCGATCCATCGCCTCGGCGGCGACGTGATCAGCGGCTTCGGCTTTTTGCAGGGTTAGCATGTTGATGACCTCCTGTGTTTCATCAGAATCGTTCCACCCACGGCCGCACTTCGATTTCCCACGTCCACGCGCTGCGCTGCTGTTGCAGCAAATGCACATAGCTTCGCGCAATCGCCGCCGGGTCAAGCAGGCTGTCGGGTTTGTCCGCCGGTACCGGGCGATCTTTAGAGCTGATACCGCCGTCGATCACCACATGCGCCACGTGGATGTTCTGCGGCGCGAGTTCACGCGCCATGCTTTGCGCCAGACCGCGCAGCGCAAACTTACCCATCGCGAACGCCGCCGATTGCGCGTAGCCCTTTACGCTGGCGGATGCGCCGGTGAAAATAATCGTGCCGGCGCCTTGCTTTAACATGCGCTTCGCCGCCGCCTGCCCCACTAAAAATCCGCCGTACGCCGACACCGCAATCGCGTCGGCCACCAGTTTTGGATCGAGATCGATCAGCGGCCCGCGCACCCGTCCGCTGGCGTTATACACCACCACTGTCGGCGCATCGCAAAGCGTATCCAGTTGCGTGAACAGGGCTGCGACCTGATCCGGCTGCGAGCTGTCGCACACGATAGCCGTCGCACCGATTTCATCACACAAGGGCTTCAGTTTATCGATGCGGCGTGCAGCCAGAACACACTGCAGACCTTCGCTGGCAAAGGCTTTTGCGACCGCCGCACTAAGGCCGCTGCCGGCGCCGACGATCAGTGCAATTGCTTTTTTCATCGCTGCAACTGCGTCGCCGTCTTCGGCAACGCCTCTATGTTCATAGCCCACGGCATCGCGGAGCGGCACCAGCCCTGTTTTTTCGGCGGCAACTGCGCTCGTTGCCGCGCGGTGCCGATGCGCAGGCCATACACCTGCGGGTCGCTTTCAACCGAGGTGGAATACAGCGGCGTGCCGCACTCCGGGCAAAACGCGTGCGCGCGTTTATTACCGCTCTCGGCGGTTTTGACATACACCTTCGGCGCGCCGCCCTTCAACTGGAGATCCTGCTTGCGCACGCGCACATTCACGCGATACGCAGTCCCGGTGAGCGCCTGGCAATCGGCGCAGTGACAAATGCTCACCGCCTCCGGGTCGATGTCTGCTTCGTAGGTAATATTGCCGCAATGGCAGCCGCCGTCGATATGCATGTCCGTCTCCCGATAGTGATGCCTCAGTTCTTCGTCGCACCCGCCAGCCGCGCGGCGTTGTCCTTGGTGTCGTAGAGACTGATCGTCTCTTTGCCTTCGGTGGCCTTGTTCATGCGCTCGCGAATTTCAGGCGCCATTTTGTCGTTGCGCTGCACTGCAGGCCGCGCTTGCATCGCCTCGTACCAACGCATGAAATTCGGATAGCCCGCCTTGTCGACGCCACGCTCCTTGTGCATCTTGGTCCACGGGTACACCGCCATGTCGGCGATGGTGTATTCGTCGCAGCCGATCCACGCGCTGTCGCGCAGGCGGTTATCGAGCACGCGATACAAGCGTATCGATTCGTTGTTGTAACGCTCGGTGGGGTACGGCAGGCGCTCCTTGGCGTAATTGTTGAAGTGATTCGCCTGGCCGAACATCGGGCCGACATGCGCCATCTGGAAAATCAGCCACTGCATCACGTCGTAACGCTTGCGCGCGTCCTTCGGCAGGAACTTGCCGGTCTTCTCCGCCAGATAAAACAGAATCGCGCCCGACTCCATCATGGTGTAGCGCCCGCCGCCGGGACCGTCGGTATCGACGATCGCCGGAATGCGATTGTTGGGGCTGAGCTTCAGATATTCCGGCGTGAACTGATCGCCGAGGCGGATATTCACATCGATGTGTTTCCATTCGATGCCCAGCTCCTCCAGCATGATCATGACTTTCTGGCCGTTGGGGGTAGGGGTTGAGTGCAGTTCGATCATGGGGATCTCCGTTGATGTGTGGCGATGGCGAAATCTAACACCAAACTTGTATCGTGACGTGCCGCGCTAAAACGCAAACTCCGGCCCCTCCACATACTTGAACCGCTCCAGCGCGTCTTTGCGCAGCGTGAAGCCCAAGCCCGGACGGTCTGGCGCATGCACATAGCCGTCGCGGATATCGTACGGCTCGTTAAACAGCTCGTTCATCATTGGCATATAGCCCTGGCTGACTTCAAGAATGTGGCAGTTGGCGGCCGACATAGCGACATGGATGCTCGCCGCAAACAGGACGCCCGCGCCCCACGCATGCGGCGCGAGGCGCAGGTCGTGCGCGGCGGTGAGCGCGGCGATGCGTCGGATTTCCGTGAGGCCGCCGGCGCGTGCGACATCCGGCTGCGCGATGTCGATGGATTTGTGTTCGATCATGCTGCGAAAGCCGTAACGCGAAAACTCGCGTTCGCCGGAGGCAATCGGGATGCGCGTGGAGGCGCGCACTTCGGCCATGCCTGCGTGGTTGTCGGGCGACACAGGTTCTTCAAACCACGCGATGTTGTACGGCTCCAGTGCTTTGGCGAGACGAATCGCCACCGGTGTTTCGAGCGAAGCATGCGCATCGACCATCAACTCGACATTGGGGCCGACACCGCGCCGCGCGGCTTCGACACGGCGCACGCAGTTTTCAATCGAGAAGCCGTCGCGCCCTACCACGCGCATTTTTGCGGCTGTGAATCCTTTGGCCGCGTAGCCGCCGAGTTCGGCTTCGGCTTCGTTGCCCGGCGCCCAGCCGCCGCTGGCGTAGCCGCGCACTTTGTCTCGCACCGCGCCCAGCGCCTGATACACCGGGATGCCCAGCGCCTTGGCTTTGACATCCCAGATCGCGATGTCCACGCCGGAAATCGCTTCCATCACCATGCCGCTGCGGCGGCTGGTTTCGGCCTGCGGCACGCCGCGGTCGAGCGCGGGCTTGGCGCGCGAGCCGTTGTACATTTTTTCGAAAATGCGCTCGGAGAACATCGGGTCTTCGCCGATGAGTTCCGGCGCGAGTTCGTGTTCGACGATGGCGGCTATTACGGGCGGCGTACCGAGTGCCGCACCCATGCCGGTCAAGCCGTTGTCGGTTTCCACCAGTATCAGCGTGGCGTCGCTTTTCATTTTGGTGCCGAGATCGGTGCGATGACGGCGCTCTGGCGGCACGGGGTCGGACATGGGGATGGCGCGGACTCGGATGATTTTCATAACAGCTCCTATTCACAGATCAAGGTTTTTTGGCCATCGTGGATTTATTCAGTGATCGCGGATCACGCGCACGCCAACGTCCGGAATCCACCTGCGCGAGAAACTCCGCTGTCAGCCGGTTAAACAGGTCCGGCTCTTCGACATTCACCGCGTGGCCGGTGTTGGGCACTATCGTCAGCCACGCCGACGGACATACGCGCTTGATGAAGATCGCCGGGTCAATGCAATTGTTGTCTTCGTCGCCGCTCATCACGTGCAACGGCACTTTCAATTTTGCGAGCGCGCGCTCAAGACTGTAAATCGAGGGCCGTTTGGCCTGCACGCCACGCAGCGTGTGGGCCGAGCCGAGCGCGGAGTGCTTGGCGAACTCGGCACAAAATTGGGCAAAGCCGTGTGGGTCTTTGTTCTGGAATTGCACGCGCGCCGGGCCGATTTGATAGGGCTTGACGGCCTCGGCGGTGCCGAGTGCATCAAAGCGCCGCGCCATCACCTCGGTATCATCGAGAAATTGTTTGCGCTTGTCCGCGTCGGAACCATAACCCGCGCCCACTACCGTGAGCGAACGCGCCATGCGCGCATACCGCAAGCCAAAATGCAGCGTGGCGTAACCGCCCATCGAGCAGCCGATGATGTGCGCCTTGCGAATTTTCAAATGCCGCATCACTTGGGCGATATCGTCGGTTGCGATGGTCTGCGAGTATTTCGACGCGGCCTTCGGCACATCCGACGGCGGATAGCCGCGCGCGTTGAATGCCACGCAGCGATAACGCCGGCTGAAAAATCGCAGTTGCGGCTCCCAACTGTGCAGATCGTCCGCGAACTCGTGGACGAATACGATAGGCTCGCCGTTGCCGGCTTCTTCGTAATAGAGCTGGATGTCGTTTGCTGTCGCGTAAGGCATGTGTATATGTAAATATCTGTTTATAAACACTATTTTATGGCTTGGTTTCAGCCTGCGTGGCAATGCGTATGCCGATCAGCACCAGCGCCGCACCGGCAATGGCCACCGCGCCTAGCGTCTCGCCCAGTAGTATCCACGCAAACAGGCTGGCCATCACGGGTTGCAACAACAGCCCCACCGACGACAGCGTGGCAGGCAGGTGCGCCATCGCATACGCAATCAAACTCTGCCCGGCGACTTGTGAAATCAGCGCGAGGCCGAATACTTTTAGCCAGCCTATTTCCGTTACCGGGAAAAACACTTCACCCGAGAGCAACGCTATCGGCAACAGAAAAGCTGCTGTCACCACACTGCTCATCGCCATGATGCGCGCCGTGCTGACCGTGCCGCGCAGCCGCGTGACGGTAAGTTGATACGCCGCATAGAACATCGCCGTCACCACGCCCAGCGCGTCGCCCAGCAATGCGCGGCCGCTGGTGTGCGAAAAGTCACCACCGACCATCAACATCACCCCCACGAGCGCGGCCGCGAGTCCGGCGAGAAACATCAACGTGGGATTTTTGCGCCACAGCAACCACGCCGCCAGCGTGACAAAAATCGGCGCGAGATTGGCGAGCAACACCGCGTTGGCCACAGAAGTCAGCACGATAGACCAGTGCCACACCGCCAGATCGCCGGCGAAAAAGAAGCCGGCGGCGAACAGTAACCCGCGCGCGTTGCCTGGCGCCGCTGTTGCCCCACGCCGATCCATCCATGCCCATGCCCACAAAAAGGGCAGCGCCAGAAACACGCGCCAGAAGGCGGTGGACACCGGCCCCGCTTCGCTCACTTTAACGAACAGCGCCGAGGTGCCGATGCAGGTCGCGCCAGCAAGCAAGGCGACGATGGCTAGGGTGCGGGCGCGGGATTCGGTGTCAGTCATTCAGATTGAGGTGAAAATTAAATGCCGCCGCATTGATGTTGCAAAGCCCACCGGAACAACGCCCACCCATATCGTCTTACTGGCGCAGGCCAGTATCCAGTGCGTTTCCGATCCGAAGGATCTGACTTTCAAGCGCTTCGCGTGTGAGAACGCGCTGGATTCTGGCTTCCGCCAGAATGACGGGATGGCTCTGGCGAAACTATCTGCCCGTAAACTTCGGTTTGCGCTTCTCGATAAACGCCGCCATGCCTTCTTTCTGATCCTGCGAGGCAAACAGCATTTGTATCGCCTTGGTCTCCAGCGCGAGGCCGGTGTCGAGCGAGGCATCCATGCCGCGCAGCACGCATTCTTTCACCTGTTCGATGGCCAGCGGCGGCAGATCGGCGATTTGTTGCGCCATCGTTATCGCGCGTTTTTCCACCTCGGCATCCGGCACGATCTCACTGACCAGTCCCATGTCGAACGCTTCTTTCGCGCTGATTAAATCGCCGGTCAGTAAATAACGCATCGCCTTGTACTTGCCCACCGCGCGCGGCAAACGCTGCGTGCCGCCGCCACCGGGGATGATGCCGATTTTGACTTCGGGCTGACCGAAGCGCGCGCCCTCGCCCGCGAGAATGATGTCGCAGGTCATCGCCAGCTCGCAACCACCGCCCAGTGCAAAGCCGCTTACCGCCGCGATCACCGGCTTGGGGCACGCGCCGATGGTGCGCCACAATTTGTGCGTGCCGCGCAGCAACATTTCAATCGTGCCGGCACCGACCATTTCTTTGATGTCTGCGCCAGCAGCAAAAGCTTTTTCGTTGCCCGTCATCACGATGCAACGAATCGACGGGTCCTCGCCCATCTCGGTCAAGTGTTTGGCCAGCAGCTTGCGCACTTCCAGATTCAGCGCGTTGCGCGCGTCGGGGCGGTTAATGCGAATCAGACCCACGCCTTCGGCGGGGCGCTCGGCGAGTACTACGGGGGCTGTGACGGCAGTCATGAAAATTCCTCTGCAAAATTAGCGATAAACGGGAACGCGAAGAATACCTGTTTGACGCGTCAGCGCCAATCATGCGAATCGTGCAAGTTGTGATTTGACCGGCTCGCCTATGTCACATAGCATGAATGGGATGAACCCTCATCCTTTGCACTGCCTGCCGTGGCTCGCCGTATTTGCGGCACTCGGCTCGGTCACGAGCACGGCCCTTGCGCAACCTGCCGCCAACTACCCCACACGCCCCATCCGCATCATTCTCGGCATCGCGCCCGGTGGCGGCACCGATATCGTCGCGCGCGCGGTGGGACAAAAGCTCACCGAGCGCTGGGGCAAGTCGGTCGTCATTGATAACCGCCCAGGCGCGTCTGGCGCCATTGCCTTTGAGCTGGTGGCGCAGGCCGCGCCCGATGGCTACACGCTCTACACCGGCGCGGTCAACAACGTGGTCACCGCGTCGCTGTTGAAGCACGTGCCGTTCGATACGCGCAAGGCGTACACCCCCGTGGTGCAGATGACCGTGCAGCCGTATTTGCTGATCGTGATCCCGTCGGTACCGGCGAAAACCGTCAAGGAATTCATCGCTTACGCCAAGGCCAATCCCAACACGCTCAACTACGCGTCATCGGGAACGGCATCGATATC
>CANIID010000110.1 GCA_947467315.1 Betaproteobacteria bacterium
GCTTCGTTTTCAATCATGGCGAATCGCACATGGTTATCACCGTAATGGCCGAACCCGGTGCCCGGCGCAACGGCTATCTTGGCTTCGGCCAGCAGCTTTTTGGAAAACTCCAGCGAGCCCATTTTTTTGTAGGCTTCCGGAATCTGCGCCCACACATACATGGTCGCCTTGGGAATATCGACATTCCATCCCGCCGCGTGCAGGCCCGCGCACAGCACGTCGCGGCGATTCTGGTAGGTTTGCCGCACGTCTTCCACGCATTGCTGCGGGCCTTCGAGCGCGATGATCGACGCCACTTGTATCGGCGTGAAGGTGCCGTAGTCGTGATAGCTCTTCATACGGCCCAGCGCATTGACCAGATCGCGGTTGCCGACCATGTAACCCACGCGCCAACCGGCCATGTTGTAGCTTTTCGACATGGTGAAAAATTCCACCGCCACCTCTTTGGCGCCCGGCACTTGAAGGATCGACGGCGCCTTGTAATCGTCGAACACGATGTCGGCGTACGCCAGATCATGCACCACGTAAATATTGTGCTCGCGCGCAATCGCGATCAGCCGCTCGAAAAACGCGAGATCGACGCACTGCGCCGTCGGGTTGCTCGGGAAATTCACGATCAGCATTTTCGGCTTGGGATAGCCGTCGCGGATGGCCTTTTCCAGCTCGTCGAAGAAATCGACATCCACCTGCATCGGCACGTGGCGTATGTCCGCGCCCGCGATCACCGGCCCGTAAATATGAATCGGGTAACTCGGGTTCGGCACCAGCACCACGTCGCCGCGCTCGAGTGTCGCCAGCGCCAGATGCGCGATGCCTTCCTTGGAACCGATGGTGACAATAGCTTCGGAATCCGGATCGAGCTCCACGTTGTAACGCGTCTGATACCAGTTGCAAATTGCCTTGCGCAGACGATGGATACCCTTCGACACCGAATAACCGTGCGTATCCGGGCGCTGGATCGATTCGATCAGTTTATCGACGATATGCTGCGGCGTGGGGCCATCCGGATTGCCCATGCTGAAGTCGATCACATCTTCGCCGCGCCGCCGCGCCGCGAGCTTCAATTCGCCGGTGACGTTAAACACATACGGCGGCAGCCGTTTGATGCGGGGAAATTCTTCCATGAGCAGCTTTTATAGAGGTAGTGCGAAAGCGTATAATTTTAGCCGAGCAAGGAACATCAAGCAAATCAAAAACTTATGAAACTTCCATGAAACTCCATCTGGCGAAGGTTGCGGGGCAAAACCAGTTTACCGGGTATGGTGACGGCTACGTCGCGGTCAACAATCAGCGCTATGAGCGCTCGCTGGTCTTGACACCGGAAGCCATACACGACACTTGGGCGGTAGCCAGCGTCGATGCCATCGGCGCGGACGAACTCGCGTTCCTGCTTTCCCTAAAACCGGAAATTCTGCTGCTGGGCACCGGCGCCCAACAGCGCTTTCCGGGCATTGCAACCCTGCGCGAATTCGCCCGCGCGCAGATCGGCGTCGAAACCATGGACACGGCTGCGGCTTGCCGCACGTTTAATATTTTGATGGCGGAGGGGCGGAACGTGGTGGCGGCGGTGATTGTGTAGGTCGGAACGCGCAGCGGTTCCGACACACTTGTCGCGATACCGCCATCGCTATCGGAACCGCTGCGCGCTCCGTCCTACAACCCCGCCAACCCCTTCACATGCACCGCCGCGCTGCGGCCCAGCGCGCTCAGCGAATACCCGCCTTCCAGCATCGATACGATGCGCCCGCCCGCATGTTTCGCGGCGACGGCCATCAGCTTCTCGGTCACCCACGCGTAATCCGCTTCCACGAACTGAAGCGACGCCAGATCATCCTCGCGATGCGCATCGAAGCCCGCTGAAATAAACAGCATCTGCGGCTTGAATTTTTCCAGCGCCGGAAGCCAGTGCGTCTCGACCGCCGCGCGGAATTCCTTGCCGCCGCTGCGCGCTGCCAGCGGAATATTCACCATGCGCGCCGAGCGCCCTTCGGTGCCGCTGTAGGGGTAAAACGGATGCTGAAAGGTGGACACCATCAGCACGCGCTCATCGTCTTGAAAAATTTCCTCGGTGCCGTTGCCGTGATGCACATCGAAATCGATGATCGCCACGCGCTCCAGACCGTGATGGTCGAGCGCGTGTGCCGCCGCCACCGCGACGCTATTGATGAGGCAAAAGCCCATCGCGCGGCTGCGTTCGGCATGGTGCCCCGGCGGGCGCACGGCGCAAAACGCGTTTTCCGCGTGGCCGTTTAGCACTTCGTCGGTGGCGAGCACGCCCGCGCCCGCCGCGCGCAGGGCGGCATCGAGCGTGTGCGGGTTCATCGCGGTATCGGGATCAAGATGCACCATGCCGCTGGCCGGCGACGCTGCTTCGATGGCATCGAGATAGCCCGCCTCATGCACGCGCTCCAACTGCTCGCGCGTGGCTTTGGGCGCTTCGCTCTGTTGCACGTGGTTGATGAGGCCGGAGGCGATCAACTGATCCTGAATCGCCGACAGTCGCGCCGGGCATTCGGGATGGTGCGCGCCCATGTCGTGCAGCAGGCAGTCGCGGTGGGTAATGTAGGCGGTGGTCACGAGGAAACTCCACAAACGGAATGGGCGGCAGGACACGTATAATACCTGCACGCCACCGCCTCGACGGAAAACACGTAACTATATGTTTTTATTGAATAATTTATGACAAAAATAGAACAAGTGGCGCAGCAGGTCGGCGCGATTATCCTCGGCAAACAACAGCAAATTCGCCTCGCGCTGGCGTGCCTGATCGCGCGCGGGCATCTGCTGATCGAGGACGTGCCGGGTGTGGGCAAGACCACGCTGGCGCATGCGCTGGCGGCGTCGCTGGGGCTGAACTTTCATCGCATCCAGTTCACCAGCGATCTGCTGCCGGCCGATGTGCTGGGCGTCGCGGTCTACAACAGCGACCGCTCCAAATTTGAATTTCATCCCGGACCGATTTTTTCGCAGGTGGTGCTGGCCGACGAAATCAACCGCGCCACGCCCAAGTCGCAAAGCGCGCTGCTCGAAGCGATGGAAGAACATCAAGTCACCATCGAGGGCGAAACCCGCCGCCTGCCTGATCCGTTTTTTGTCATCGCCACGCAAAATCCGTCGCATCAAATCGGCACCTTTCCACTGCCGGAGTCGCAACTGGATCGTTTTTTAATGCGCATCGAGCTCGGCTACCCCGGCCCCGAAGCGGAGCGCGCCTTGCTGCGCGGCGAAAACCGCCGCGATCTGCTGGAACGCATCCAGCCGTGCATGCAACCCGCCGAGTTGCTGGTCTTGCAGCGCGAGGCGCAGCAGGTGCATGCCTCCGATGCGCTGCTCGATTATGTGCAGGCGCTGATCAACCATACGCGCCGCAGCGCTGATTATGTGAGCGGCCTGTCGCCGCGCGCGGGCCTCGCGCTGGCGCAGGCGGCGCGCGCGTGGGCGCTGCTGGATGCGCGCAAGCATGTGGTGCCCGAAGACGTGCAGGCGGTGTTGCCGGGGGTGGTCGGTCATCGCCTGAGCCCCACCGGTGCCGCACGTGAAATTACCGCCACCAGCGCGGATATCGCTGCGCGGCTGATCGCCAGTGTAGCGATTCCCTAACACCTACCGTCGATCAACCGCATGAACACGGTTGCCGCGCTGAAACATCGCTTCTTCGACTGGTTCATCCAGCCGCGCGCGCCGGAGACGGGCGTGATCGTGCTGGTGCAGCGCCGCGTCTATATTCTCCCGACACGGCTGGGGCTGGTATTCGCCGCCGTGATGCTCATGATGCTGCTCGGCGCGATTAACTATCTGTTGAGCCTCGGTTTTGTGCTGACGTTTCTGCTGGTGGCGATGGCGTTTAACGGCATGTTGTTTACGTTTCGCAATCTCGCGCGGCTGCACGTCAGCGGCGGACGCACGCAGCCCGTGTTTGCCGGCCACACGGCGCAATTCACCCTGCATCTCTCCAATCTCGCCGAGCAGGCGCGTTACGCCGTCGGCCTGTCGCGCGAGCGGCGTGGCGGTGATGATTCAGCCTTTACCGACATCCCGGCCAAAAGTACAGCGCAGATCAGCATTGGCGTGCCCGCCGTGCGGCGCGGCAAACTGCGCCCCGGACGACTGACCTTGTTCACCCGCTATCCGCTCGGGCTGTATAACGCTTGGAGCGTGGTGCAGCCCGACATGCAGTGCCTCGTCTACCCTCGCCCCGCCCCGCCGGGCGTCCCCTTGCCCGCGGCCGAAGCCGCACAAGGCCTCGGCGCCTCGCATGGCTTGGGGCAGGAAGATTTCGCCGGCCTGCGCCCGTATCACCTTGGCGATCCGCCACGCCACATCGCGTGGAAAGCCGCCGCGCGCGGGCAAGGGCTCTACACCAAACAGTTCACCGGGCAAGCCGCCAGCGAAATCTGGCTGGCGTGGGATCAGTTGCCGCCGCGCATGGACAGCGAAGAAAAACTCTCGCGGCTGACGCGCTGGGTGCTCGATGCCGACGCGCAACACCTGAATTACGGACTGCGTCTGCCGGGTAAGGTGGTGCCGATGGCCAGCGGCGACGCGCATCGTGAACGCTGCCTCGAAGTGCTGGCGCTGCATGATCTTCCCGATCTCGACAACGAGGCAGACGGCGATGCTTAACCCGGCGCCCGCCATCAGCCTGGGCAATACGCTGTCGCTGATCCTGGCGTTTGCACTGGTCGCCGCGCCGCACACGGAACACCTGCCGCTGTGGCTGTCCGCGCTGGCGGGCGCGATGTGCCTGTGGCGAGCTTATCTCGCGCGCATGCGGCTCGCGCTACCGGCGCGCTGGCTGCTGATGCTGGTGGTGATCGCCAGCGCCGCCGCAATTTATTTGCAGTACCGCACCTTGTTCGGCCGCGATGCCGGCGTCGCGCTGCTGGTGCTGATGATCTCGCTCAAACTGATGGAAACCCGCACGCAACGCGACGGCATGGTGCTGGCCTTCATCAGCTACTTTCTGGTGCTGACCAATTTTTTCTATACCCAATCCATCCTCACGGCGCTGTATCTGCTGGGCTGCGTGTGGCTGATCACCGCGGCGATGATCGGTTTGCAACACACGCACGAACCCGCGCGCTATCGCGCGCAGTGGCGGCTACAGTTGCGCACATCTGCGGTCATGCTCGCGCAGTCAGTGCCGCTGATGGTGGTGTTTTTTTTCTTGTTTCCGCGCGTGCAGGGCCCGCTGTGGGGCATGCCGTCCGACGCCTTTGCCGGTGTCACCGGCCTGTCGGACAACATGAGTCCGGGCACCATCAACAAGCTGGTGTTTTCGGAAGAGGTGGCGTTGCGCGCCGAATTCTCCGGCAAGGTGCCGCCGCCCAACAAACTCTACTGGCGCGGCCCAGTACTGCTGGATTTTGATGGCAAAACCTGGACCGCGCCGCCACGCCCGTTTCTCAACCGTATCGATCTGCAGCGCCGCGCGGACCCGGCTTACTACCGCGTGACCATCGAGCCGCACAACCGGCGCTGGCTGTTTGCGCTGGATATCCCCGGCCTGCTGCCGCCGCGCACCTCGATTACCGCCGACCACCTGTTGATGTCGCAAACGCCGGTGACCAGCCGCATGCGCTACGACATTTCGTCGTATCTCGACTACGGCATCGGCGCGGACAGCAATGAGCTTACGCTGCGGCGCGCGCTGCAACTGCCGCGCGGATTCAATCCGCAAACGCTTGAACTCGGTCAGCAACTGCGCGCCCAACACGCCGACAACGATGCCATTGTGACCGCCGCGCTCGCCCTGCTGCGCGAGCAGAAATTCACCTACACCGTGGAGCCGCCGCTGCTCGGCCGGCATTCGGTGGATGAGTTTTTGTTCAACACCCGCGCTGGTTTCTGCGAACATTTTTCGTCGGCCTTCGTGGTGCTGATGCGCGCGGCGGGCGTGCCGGCGCGCGTGGTCACGGGTTATCTGGGCGGCGAATACAATGCGCTGGGCAACTATCTGATCGTGCGCCAGTCGGACGCGCACGCGTGGACCGAAGTGTGGATGGAAAAACGCGGCTGGGTGCGCGTCGATCCCACCAATGCCATTTCACCCGCGCGCGCCGACGGCGGCCTCGCGGCGGCGCTCCCCGAAAGCGCGCTGCTGTCGCGCAGCGTATTCAGCAGTAGAAACCCGTTGTTGCATCGCTGGGCAATGACATGGGATTCCCTTGCCAATAGCTGGAATCAGACCGTGCTCGGTTACAACCTCGAAACCCAACGTGCGCTGCTGTATCGCGCCGGATTCGATGGCGACACGCTGCGCACACTGGCCGCAATGCTGATCGGCGCGACGATTCTGGTGACGCTGCTCCTGGCGCTCGCCACGCTCAGGCAGCGCCGGCGTTCGCGCGAACCGGTACTGGCGGCTTACCAGACATTTTGCGAGAAGATGGCGAAGGTCGGCATCGCGCGCGGCGACGCGGAAGGCCCGCAGGATTTCGCCACACGCATCGCGGTGACGCGTCCTGAACTCGCGCACGCCACGGACGCGATCACCCGGCTATACGTCTCGCTGCGCTATCAGGAAGAAGAAGAAAATAACAATAAAAACAAATACTTACAACAACTCCAGCAGCACATCAAAGCGCTGCCCGCGTAAGTCCTGCGGGATCAAGCCGGCGGCAGCAACTTGACCGGATCCACCGGCTTGCCCTGGCGACGGATTTCGAAATGCAGCTTCACCTGATCGGCGTCGCTGTTGCCCATCTCCGCGATTTTTTGCCCCTTGCCGACGTTCTGGCCTTCTTTCACCAGCAGCGTATTGTTGTGCGCATAGACGCTCAGGTAGTTGGCGTTGTGGCGAATCACCACCAGCTTGCCCAGGCCGCGGATGCCGGTGCCGCTGAAAATCACGCGCCCTGCGGCACTCGCCAGTACTGGCTGCCCCATTTTGCCCGCGATCATCACACCTTTATTGGAGCCTTCATTAAAATTACCGACGACCTTGCCTGTAGTCGGCCACGCCCAATCGACTTCACCTGCCGCGACGGGTATCTCCGGTTTGACTTCGGGTTTTACCTCGGGCTTCACTTCGGGTTTGACTTCGGGTTTGACTTCCGCTTTTACCTCCGGCTTGGTCAAGGGCTGCACCTTCGCCATACGTGCGTAGGCTTCTTCGCTATACGGCACGCGCTGCCCCAAGGGCTGCGTTTTCATGTTGGGATCCGCGCTCGGCGCGCTGCCCTCGGGCGGACGCCCGTCGGTGCTGCCCGGCAGTGGCTTCGCGCGCGCCATCCCTCCATCAGGCGGCGTCAACCGCAGTTGCTGGCCAACCTTGATGCTCGCGGGATCAACATTGTTCCATGCGGCCAGCGCGCGATGGTCAACGTTATTCGCTTTCGCGATGCTGAACAGCGTGTCACCCGGCTTCACCGTGTGAGTCGGTCCCGTCGGCGCGCCAGGCGACGTAGACGGTAAGGGCGTAACAATAACGCCGGCATCGGGCTTGGGCGCGGCGTCAGGCTGGGCACTCGTCGCGGGCGCCGCCGGCTTCGCACCCGGCTTGGGCGGTGGCGTGCGCTCTGAGACCGGCGCAGGCGTGAGCACCGCGCACCCCGTGACCAGCACCGCGCACAGCGCCAGCGCGACACCGCGAATAACATGAGCCAGGCTCCATCGTTTCAATTGCTTCAATCGCATCGGTCTTGTTGTCACTTTCTCACTGCACCGCGTTACAAATTCATTCCCTCCCCTTCAAGGGGAGGGTTAGGGTGGGGATGGGGTGGCAACGCGATCACCGTGTTGACCCCACCCCCACCCCAACCTTCCCCCTGAAGGGGAAGGGGCTTCCGTTGCCTTGCCGTGAAACTTTTTAACACAGCACCACTTACTCGGTCACTGCGCTACGCGGTTCCCGGCAACAGCGGCACAAAATTCACCACATCCATTTTCTTTTCAGTGTAGCCCTGCGCCGTGCGTTCGATCACCGACAGGTGCTGCGTAGCGCCCTTGGCCATCGGAAAAATCATTCTGCCGCCTACCGCCAGTTGCTCCAGCAGCGCTTTCGGCACATGTGTCGTCGCCGCCGTCATCAAAATCACGTCAAACGGCGCCGAGGTCGGCACGCCGGCATGTCCGTCGCCATGACGCAGCCGCACGTTCAGCACGCGCGCGTCGCGCAGATGCTTGCGCGCCTTCGCGGTCAATTGCAGCAGCCGTTCCACCGAATGCACCTCTTTCGCCACCCTCGCCAGCACCGCGCATTGATAGCCGCACCCCGTGCCGATTTCCAGCACCTTGTTAAGATCACCGCTGGCCCGCGCAAGTTCCGTCATCCGCGCCACGGTGTGCGGATTCGAGATCGTCTGCCCGAAGCCGATGGGCAGCGAAATATCCTCATACGCGCGGTGCGCCAGCGCCTCGTCCACAAACAAATGACGCGGCACCTCGCCCATCACCGACAACACGATTTCGTCGCGAATGCCCTGCTGGCGCAAACGCTCGACCATGCGCATGCGGGTGCGCTGCGAGGTCATGCCGATGCCGGAATGGCGGTTGTTCATCAGCTCAGACATGCAACCACTGCCGCACGGCATCCATTTGCGCAAAGCGCGTGAGATCGACTTGCAGCGGCGTAATCGACACCCTGCCCTGCGCCACGGCGTAAAAATCCGTGCCTTCGCCGGCATCCTGTGCGCCGCCCGCCGCGCCCACCCAGTAAATCGGATCGCCGCGCGGATTGACGGCCTTGACCACGGCCTCGGCCTTGTGGCGCTTGCCCAGGCGCGTGACTTCCATGCCGCGCAACGCCGCGTGCGGCACGTCTGGCACATTGACGTTCAGCAACACCGCGTCGTTCAACGCTTGCCGGGTATGCCGTTCCACCAACTCGCGCGCCACGGTCGCCGCTGTCGCAAAGTGATCCTTGCCCGTCGCCGCCAGCGATATCGCAATGGATGGAATGCCGAGCAAAAAACCTTCCGTGGCGGCCGCCACGGTGCCGGAGTAAATGGTGTCATCGCCCATGTTCGCGCCGTGATTGATGCCGGAGACAATCACATCCGGCAAATGATCCAGCAACCCCGTCACCGCCAGATGCACGCAGTCGGTGGGTGTGCCGTTGACGTAATGAAAACCATTGGCGGCTTTGCGCACCGTCAGCGGGCGATCCAGCGTCAATGAATTGCTGGCGCCGCTGCGATCACGTTCGGGCGCGACCACCGTCACTGCGCCCAGCGCCGACAGCGCCTGCGCCAGCGCAGCGAGGCCCGGCGCAAAGTAGCCGTCGTCGTTGCTCAGCAGGATACGCAGGGGCATACTAATTTAGTTCCCGATAGCGAAGCGGATGAAGCGTAAGGGGTGAGCGGAGGATGGTCATGAGATGCGAAAATTATAACATTTCGTCTCTGCGCACCTTCGTCTGTTTTGCCGCTTTTCGCTATTAACAACAATGTGGCGAATGTTACGATAGCGCCACGCCCGCCGTCGGGCGCAACAACAAAGATACCCTGTATATGAGCGGCCCCCTCGCCGGCGTACGGATCATCGATCTGACTTCGGTCATCCTCGGCCCCTACGCCACGCAAATCCTCGCCGACTACGGCGCCGACGTAATCAAAGTCGAAGCGCCCGAAGGCGACAACACGCGCTACATCGCCGCGCAGCGCAATCCCGGCATGGGCGCGAATTTCCTGCACCTGAACCGCAACAAGCGCAGCATCGTGCTGAACTTGAAAAAGCCCGAGGGCCACGCGGCGCTGCTGCGGTTGCTGAAAACCGCCGACGTGCTGGCCTACAACGTGCGTCCGGCGGCAATGGCGCGGCTGAAACTGTCTTACGCAGATGTGTGCGCGGTGAATCCACGCATCATCTATGCGGGTTCCACCGGCTTTCGTCAGGACGGCCCGTACGCCGCCAAAGCCGCTTACGACGACATTATTCAGGGCATGGTCGCGCTGCCCTCGTTGGGCGTGCAGGCGGGCGGCGACCGGCCGCGCTTTGTGCCCTCCACCGTGACCGACCGCATCACCGGCTTGAATACCGTACACGCCATACTCGCCGCGCTGTTTTACCGCGAGCGCAGCGGCGAAGGCCAGGCGATAGAAATCCCCATGTTCGAGGGACTCACGCAATTCATCCTGAGCGACCACATGGGTGGCCGCACCTTTGAGCCGCCGATTGCACCGATGGGTTATCCGCGCCTGCTGACGAAACATCGCAATCCGTACCAGACGCGCGACGGCTATCTGTGTCTACTGATTTACAATGACAAGCAATGGCGCGCGTTTTTCAAACTGCTGGGCCGCGCAGCGGATTTCGACAGCGACGAGCGCGTCAACACCCACACCAACCGCGCGAAACATTTCGATGAACTCTATGCCTGGGTGGCACGCGAAATGGCCACGCGCACTTCCGCCGAGTGGCTGAACGCGCTCACCGACGCCGATATCCCTGTGATGCCGTTGAATTCACTCGATGACCTGCTCGACGATCCACATCACGCCGCGACCGGTTTTTTCAAGTTGATGGAACATCCTTCCGAAGGCCCCATCCGCGAAATCGGCATACCCACCACGTGGTCGAAATCACAGCCGGAAATCCGCATGCACGCGCCGCGGTTGGGCGAACACAGCGCGGAGGTGTTGCGCGAGGCGGGGTATAGTGAAGATGAGATCAAAGCATTGCGAGCCGCCGGCGCAACGAATGCGTAATTATTTCCACACCGTCGCTCCCGCGCAGGCGGGAACCCATAACACAGCGAGCTATGGCAGCATCGTTGACTCATTGAGAAACCCAATATAACCAATTGTTTTATATGAACTTTTCACCAACAGAAGACCAACGCACCATCCGCACAGCCATCGAGAAAATCTGCGCGCAATTCGATGACGCCTACTGGCTGCAAAAAGACCGCGAAGGCGGCTTCCCCGCCGATTTTCATGCGGCCTTTGCGCGCGACGGCTGGCTCGGCATTGCCATGCCACAGGCCTACGGCGGCGCGGGACTCGGCATCACCGAAGCCTCGCTGATGATGCAAACCATCTCCGAATCCGGCGCGGGCTTCTCCGGCGCGTCGGCGTTGCACATGAATATTTTCGGCCTGCATTCGGTGGTGGTCTACGGCAGCGACGCACAAAAGAGACGTTTTCTGCCGCCGATGATCGAAGGCCGCGACAAAGCCTGCTTCGGCGTCACCGAACCCAACACCGGGCTAAACACCGCGATGCTCAAGACCAAGGCGGAACGCCACGGCGATCACTACATCGTCTCCGGACAAAAAATCTGGACCACCACCGCGCAAGTCACCAACAAAATTTTGCTGTTAGCGCGCACGACACCACTGGAGGACGGCAAGCGCCCCATCGACGGCCTCACCCTGTTTTACACCGACATGGATCGCAATCATGTCGAAGTGCGCGAGATCGAAAAAATGGGCCGCAAGGCGGTTGACTCCAATCAGGTGTTCATCGACGGCCTCAGAGTGCCGGTCGAAGACCGCATCGGTGAAGAAGGCAAGGGGTTTCGCTACATCCTGCACAGCCTCAACCCGGAACGCATCCTCGTCGCCGCCGAAGCCGTGGGCTTGGGCAAGGTCGCTCTAAAGCGCGCTGCAACTTACGCCCGCGAACGCATCGTGTTCGACCGCCCCATCGGCCAGAATCAGGGCATCCAGCATCCGCTGGCCGAACGCTGGATGGAACTCGAAGCCGCCGAACTGATGATGCAAAAAGCCGCATGGCTCTACGACACGCAGCAACCCTGCGGCGCCGAAGCCAACGCCGCAAAATATCTGGCAGGCGAAGCCGGCTTTCGCGCCTGCGAAACCGCGATGCTCACGCACGGCGGCATGGGCTACGCCAAAGAGTTTCACATCGAGCGCTATTTCCGCGAAGCGATGATCCCGCGGCTCGCGCCGGTGAGTTCGCAGATGATTTTGTGTTTTATTGCGGAGAAGGTGCTGGGGCTGCCGAAGTCTTATTGATCTGGGGTGCGGCAGCTTGCCGCCGCGTTACTGCCCATCAATCGAAATCCCACCCTTGGTAATAATCTCCCGCCACTTCACGATCTCGGCGGAAATATATTTCCCCAGTTCATCCGGCGTGGTGGCCAACGGCTCTGCGCCGAAATCGACAAAGCGCGTGCGCACCGCCTCATCCCGTATCGCCGCCGCCACGTCGCCATACAATTTATCGACCGCTGGTTTGGGCGTCCCGCGCGGCGCGATGAAGGCGAACCACGCTGCCGACGTATACCCTTTAATGCCCGCCTCTGCAGCCGTCGGTACCTCCGGCAGCGCCGTCAGGCGCTTGGTGGCGGCTACGATCAACGGGCGAACCTGCCCCGCCTTGATCTGGCCGCGCACGTTCGGCAACAACTGAAAGCTCACCGGTGCCTGGCCTGACACCAGATCGGTCACCAGATTGGCCGTCACCTTGTACGGCACGTGCGTCATCCGCGCACCTACAATCTGCTCGAAAAACGCGCCGGACAAATGTTGCGCGCTGCCGTTGCCCACTGAACCATAGGGCACATTCGGATTTTTCTTCACGTAATCGGTCAACTCGCCGATGGTTTGCACCGGCAGCCGCGCACTGACCACCACGATATTCGGCAGGCTCGCGTACAGTGACACCGGCTGTATGTCGCGCTCAGGGTCATAGCCGAGTTCTTTAAACAGCGACTTGTTCGCGGCCAGCGGCCCCGATGCGCTCATGCCGAAGCTGTAGCCGTCGGGCGTGGCCTTCGCCACCAGTTGCGTGCCGAGGTTGCCGCCGGCGGCCGGACGGTTATCCATCACGAAGCGCTGGCCGGTGGTGGAACTGATGCGCTCGATCAGGATGCGCGTGATGACATCGCTGGCACTGCCACCCGAAAACGGCACGATCATGCGGATGGGCCGTGCCTGATCTTGCGCCATTGCGGAACTCATTGCGGCCACGCCTGCCAAGCCCACTAAAAAAAGCTTCATCAACTCACGCTCCCCGTTGTACTGCCAAAACGCTGCTGCATCATTTGTTCAAACGAAAGATGGTTTGACTCCACTGCGCCGCCGGAACGCAATCGGTATGCGCCGGGGTTGCCGGCGGCGGCGGGCGCATTGCCCGCCTGCAACGCGCGCACGCCATCGAGGATGGCGCGGCGAAACCGCACGATACCCACATCGGTGGGCGACAGACGTTCGTGGCTGCGATCCATGATGACGCCTTGACTCTCCCACGCCATCTGATCCTGCTCGGCGATGCCTTTGATGCCGGTAAACGAACGATGCTTTTGATCGTCGCGGTCGATCAAGTAGTCGTTGCCGCGATGTCGCACCGGCACATAGCCCGGCCCCAGTTCCGCCAACTGGCCGTAGCCGCCCTTGTCAAAAGTGGCGCGTTCGTCCGCCGTGAGCGGGCGATCGGTGCGCCAGCCGTAAACATAAATCCAGCACGATTCATCGGTGATCGGCACCCACGTATAACCGAAATACGTTTCGCCCGGCATTGCCGCGGGTGTCAGCGAATGCGACGGCAACATGAACTGCGTGATGCGCCAGTAGAGTTGATCGTTGTCCGCGCGGCGCGAGCCGCCGATGACAAAACCGGCCTCGTGTTCCTTCACCGTGAATTGCGGCAGCGGATCATGGCGCAGCCAGCGCAGGCGGTTTTCGTCGGCGGCGGCATTGGGATTTTCGTTGGACTGCACGCCCGGCGCGGGCATGTGCAAAAACGAAAAGTGCGCGGTGTCGAGCGCGCCTTCCATCGACTGCGCCCAGTTGCAATCGATCAGCCGCTTGCTCACATAACGATGCGAGGCGGGCACGATGCCGCATTCGAGCTGCGGCGGCTCGGCGGGCATATTTTCGTGTGGCTCGCGCGGGCCGAGATACGCCCACACCATGTCGCCGAAATCGCGCGTCGGGTACGCCTTGATCGACACCTTGCCGTGATAGCCCGCGTCCGCCGGCACGTTGGGCATATCAACGCACTTGCCGTCCACGTCGTACTTCCAGCCGTGATACACGCAGCGCAAGCCGCAGGCTTCGTTGCGGCCGAAAAACAGATTCGCGCCGCGATGCGCGCAGCGGGGTTCAACCAAACCCACGCGACCGTTGGTATCGCGAAACGCCACCAAATCTTCGCCCATGATTTTGACGCGCAGCGGCGGGCTGTCGGGTTCGGCCATCTCCCGCGACAACGCAATCGGATGCCAGAACCGGCGAAAGTAGTCGCCCAGCGGCGTGCCGGCGCCGGTGCGGGTCAGGAGTTCGTTGTCAGCGGCGGAAAGCACAATGATTAACGTAGCGTGCGCCGTGCGCACGACAAAACCACATCGCGATGCCCATCACTCAAAAACAAGGCAGACAATCTGCAACCGTCATTCCGGCTGTCGTGCGCACAGCGCACGCTACGGATGCCCATGTGCAGGAATGTATGCATTACGCCCCTTGCACCTTTTGTAATTTTTGCATCCCGCCCATGTAGGGCTGCAACACCGTCGGCACCATTACACTGCCATCGGCGTTTTGATAATTCTCCAAAATCGCCACCAGCGTGCGCCCCACCGCCAGACCGGACCCATTGATGGTATGCACGAATTCGGTTTTGCCTTGCGCATTACGATACCTCGCCTGCATGCGTCGCGCCTGAAACGCTTCAAAGTTGCTGCACGAGGAAATTTCGCGATAGGCGTTCTGCCCCGGCAGCCACACTTCGATGTCGTAGGTTTTGGCCGATGAAAAACCCATGTCGCCGGTACACAGCGTTACCGTGCGAAACGGCAGTTCCAGTTTTTTCAGTATCGTTTCGGCGTGCCCGGTGAGTTCTTCATGCGCCTCGGTCGATTTTTCCGGCGGCACAATTTGCACCAGCTCCACTTTGTCGAATTGATGCTGGCGGATCATGCCGCGCGTATCTTTGCCGTACGATCCCGCCTCGCTGCGAAAACACGGCGTGTGACAGACGAACCTCAGCGGCAGCTCATTTAACGCAAGTATTTGATTTCTAACAAAATTTGTTACCGGGTATTCAGCGGTAGGGATCAGATACAGATCGCGCCCTTCGATCTTGAACAAGTCGTCCTTGAACTTGGCGAGGCTGGAAACGCCGTTCGCGCAGTCGCCGCTAACCATATACGGCGCATACACCTCCGTGTAACCGTATTCTTGCGTGTGCGTATCCAGCATGAACTGCGCGAGCGCGCGATGCATACGCGCGACACCCGCCTTCAATACGGAGAAACGCGCACCGGCAATTTTGCCTGCCGTATCAAAATCAAGCTGGCCCAAGCCTTCGCCGATATCGACGTGATCCTTCACCGTGAAATCGTATTTACGCGGCTCGCCGATGCGGCGCACCTCCACGTTGTCGTCGGCGGATTTCCCCGGCGGCACTGACGCCTGCGGCAAATTCGGGATCATCATCAGAAATTCGTTGAGCCGCTTCTGCACGCCGTCGAGTTGCTGTTCCAGCGCTTTGAGTTGCTCTGCCTGCGCGCTGACTTCCGCCATCAGCGCGGACGCGTCTTCTTTCTTGGCCTTGAGTTGACCGACCTGCTTCGACAAGGCATTGCGTCGCGCCTGTAGCTCCTGCGTGTCGGTTTGCACTTTTTTGCGTTCGGCTTCGAGCGCTTCGAATTCAGCGGCGGGCAAAGGAAAGCCGCGATCCGCCAGACGCTGAGTCACGCCGGCGAGATCAATGCGTAGTTGTTGTAAGTCGAGCATGGTGTTTTCCCTGCGATAACGCGTGAATTTTACAAGCGCCTATTATCGCGGAGTTCGGCGCGGCTCACCACCCTTCACGGGGCAAAGCGTAAAATGACCGTCTCATTGAAAGGAATCACCGTGTCGCTTCGACTACCGCTGGCCGCCCTGCTGTGCGTGGCATCCACCACTGCAATTGCCCAGAGTAACCCCGCCTACCCCACGCGCGCCGCACGCATGATCGTGCCGTGGACCGCGGGCGGCACGGCTGATTTGCTGGCGCGCATCGCCAGCCAGAAATTTGCGGAGGCCTTCGGCCAGCAATTCGTGGTGGATAACCGCCCCGGCGCGGGCGGCTTGATCGGCACCGAGCAGGCCGCGAAGGCCGCGCCTGACGGCCACACGCTATTGCTGGCGACCACCGCGCCCAACTCGGTTGCGCCCAGCCTGTATGCCAAAATACCCTTCGATCCAGTGAAAGATTTCGCCTCGATCTCGCTGATGGCAACCACCTGTTACGTGTTGTCGGTGCATCCGTCGATGCAGGTTGCCAATGCCAAACAACTGGTGGCGCTCGCCAAAACGCGGCCCGGCCAACTGACGTTTTCATCACCCGGCAGCGGCACGCCGAATCATCTGTCAGGCGAACTGTTCA